>DIKW01000068.1:8525-10251 GCA_002424705.1 Geobacter sp. UBA5608 | reverse complement strand
CGGGGCAATTTCGAGCTGGAGGCCAGCGGTGAACGGGCCCGCGCTATCCGACGCACCGTGCGCGAGCTGGTGGAATATGAGATTCCGGCCACCGTTGCCCGCGAGGAGCTGCGCAGCCTGCCGATCCGTTACCTGCTTTCAACCCCGGTGCCGGTGATCGCCGAGCACCTGCGGCTACTGGTCCGCCTGAACGAGCAGGATCTGGTGATGGAGGTCCGTCACGAACCCAATGCCGACTACTCCAGCTTCACCATCTGTACCCTGGATCTGCCGGGCCTGTTTTCACAGATCACCGGCGTGATGGCCGCCAACGGCATCAACATCCTGGGAGCCCAGATCTTTACCAGCACCAAGGGCAAGGCGCTGGACATCCTGCAGGTCAACTCGGCCCAGGGACAGCAGGTCACCGATGCCAACCGTTGGTCCAGGGTACAGGAGGAGATGGCCCGTGTGCTGCACGGCCAGGTGGCGGTGTCCGAGCTGGTGGAAAAACGTCAGCGCCCCACCCTGCTGGCGCCCAAGACTGCCCGCCGTTTCCCCACCCGGATCGAGATCGACAACGAGGTCTCGGACAGCTACACCGTGATCGACATCTACGCCCACGACAAGGTAGGCCTCTTGTACCTGATCACCAGCACCCTGAGCCGCCTGGGTCTGTACATCGGCGTCTCCAAGATCTCCACCAAGGTGGACCAGGTGGCCGACGTGTTTTACGTGCGCGACATCTTCGGCCACAAGATCACGGCCGAGGACAAGCTGGCTGAGCTCACCGCCACCCTGGCCCAGGCCATCGATGACTGGCAATGAACCGCTTTCTTGATCTGTTTCTGGCCTGGCTGGTGGCAGAAAAGGGGCTTTCCTCCAATACCCGCAGCGCCTACGCCGCCGACCTGGGCCGCTACCTGGACTTTCTTGACAGCCGCCAACGCACCACCCCTGACAGCGTACCTTCCAGCGACATCGCCGATTTTCTGGCCAAAGAGCGCGAACGGGGCCTGGCCCCCCGCAGTCGGGCCCGACTGCTGTCCGCCATCCGGATGTTCCATAAATTCCTGCTGATCGAACGCTATGCCACCTTGAACCCGGTAACCATCATCGAGGCGCCCCGCACCCTCAAGAAACTGCCCAGCTTTCTCTCTGCCGCCGAGGTGGAGGCTCTGCTGGCCGCCACTGCCGGCCAGCGGCCCGAAGATATCCGCGACCGGGCCATGCTGGAACTGCTCTACGCCACCGGCCTGCGGGTATCGGAGCTGGTCAACCTGAAGAAACGGGAGCTGAACCTGGAGGTGGGCTACCTGATGACGGTGGGCAAGGGCAACAAGGAACGGCTGGTACCGGTGGGAGAGACGGCGCGCCTGCGAGTCGTGGACTACATTGAACGGGTGCGCAACCGTCAGGACCCCGACGGACAACGCGAAAAACTTTTTTTGTCCCGGTTGGGGGAGGCCATGACCCGCCAGGCCTTCTGGAACATCATCAAGAAGCGGGCGCTGCTGGCCGGGGTGCGCACCAGCATCTCGCCCCACACCCTGCGCCACTCCTTCGCCACCCATCTGCTGGGGGGCGGGGCCGACCTGCGCAGTGTGCAGATGATGCTGGGCCATGCCGACCTCTCCACCACTCAGATCTATACCCATGTCACGCAAGAGCGGCTGAAACAGCTGCACCGCCAACTGCACCCACGGGGGTAGTCGTCTAGCGCCTCCTCCGCCCCCGGCGCTTTTGG
>DIKW01000068.1:7594-8480 GCA_002424705.1 Geobacter sp. UBA5608 | reverse complement strand
CGGGCAGCCAGTCCAGGGTGCAGACCAGGGCCGGGGTGAGGGCGATGCACTCCGGGTTGATCCGGGCACGGTTCTCGAACACCTTGCAGGTCCGACTGTCCAGGTCCAGATACCGGCAGGCGGTGGAGGTATAGGTCACCCGGCCCCGCTCGTCCTCTATCTTTTCGAAGCAGCAGCGGCCGCATTGGCGGCAGAGCGCATCCCAGGTCTCGGTATCAAGCATCTGTCGGGTCATTGCGCCACCATAACCAGCCGGACGTGTCCTGTCAATTCCAGGCGGCCTGCGCGGCCCAGATCTGCGCGCAAACCGCCGAGTAATCGAGCTGTCGCTTGGTGGCCTACCGGATGAACAACCATTTCAACGGCTTCCACGTCTGCCTTGCCACAACACGGGAACTTCCTGTATATATGTTCGGATGAAAATCTGTTCACTGGCCAGCGGCAGCAAGGGTAATTGTCTCTACCTGGAGACCGGCGAGACCCGGTTGCTGGTGGATGCAGGGCTGTCGCTGCGGGAGCTGACCGCGCGACTCCACACGATCGGGGTTGTCCCGGAATCGATCAACGCCGTACTGGTTACCCACGAACATCTGGACCATATCCGCAGCGCCGGTTCCTTTGCCCGCCGCTACCAGGTACCGGTGCTGATCAGCTACGCCACCCGCCAGGCTGCGGACAGCTACCTGAAAAAGGCGCCACTGCTTGAGTTTGAGACCGGCTACGCCTTTGCCTTCCGCGACTGCATGGTTGATCCCTTTCCGGTGACCCACGACTGCAGCGACCCGGTCGGTTTTCTGGTGGAATCCCACGAAGGGCGCTTTGGCACGGCCACCGACCTGGGGGTGGTGACCCGGCTGGTCAGGGACAAGCTGCAGGGCTGCCGGGC
>DIKW01000068.1:6534-7545 GCA_002424705.1 Geobacter sp. UBA5608 | reverse complement strand
CGGATCAAGTCGCGGCACGGCCACCTCTCCAACCAGGAATCACTGGAGCTGTTGCATGACCTGGCCCATGACGGCCTGCAGGCGCTGGTGATGGCCCACCTCTCGGAGGTGAACAACCATCCCGGCAAGGTGGCCGAGACCACCGCCTCGTTTTTGCAAGACCAGAACCGTTGTGCCCCGCAGATTGTGATCGGCGACCAGTACCAGGCCGGCCCGCTGCTGGAAATATAACACTACACGAAGGAGTCTCTGTATATGATCCCGCGCTATACCCGCAAAGAAATGGCCCAGATATGGGAACCGGAAAACCGCTTCCGCATCTGGCTGGAGATCGAGACCCTGGCCAGTGAGGCCCAGGCCGAGCTGGGGGTAATCCCCAAGGAAGTTATCCCGGTGATCCGCGAAAAGGGTAACTTCGACATCGCCCGTATCGACGCCATCGAGGCCGAGGTCAAGCATGACGTGATCGCCTTTCTGACCTCGGTGGCCGAGTTCGTCGGNNGAGGCCCGCTTCATCCACCAGGGCATGACCTCCTCCGACGTGCTGGACACCTGCCTGTCGGTGCAGCTGGTGCAGGCCGCCGACGAACTGCTGGCCGACCTGGAGCTGGTGCTGGCCGCCATCAAGGAGCGGGCCTTTGAGCACAAGGACACGGTCTGCATGGGCCGCTCCCACGGCATCCACGCCGAGCCGGTCACCTTCGGCCTGAAACTGGCCACCTGGTACGCCGAGATGGACCGCAACCGCACCCGTCTGCAGGCGGCCCGCGAAAACATCGCCACCGGCGCCATCTCCGGAGCGGTCGGCACCTTTGCCAACATCAATCCCTACGTTGAGGAATACGTCTGCACCAAGATGGGTCTGAAGCCTGAGCCGGTCTCAACCCAGGTCATCCCCCGCGACCGGCACGCCGAGTATTTCTGCACCCTGGCGATCATCGCCTCCTCCATGGAGCGGATCGCCATCGAGGTGCGCCACCTGCAGCGCACCGAGGTGTTGGAGGCGGAGGA
>DIKW01000068.1:4345-6457 GCA_002424705.1 Geobacter sp. UBA5608 | reverse complement strand
CAGTGCATCCCGGCCCTGGAAAACGTGGCCCTCTGGCACGAGCGGGACATCTCCCACTCCTCGGTGGAGCGCTACATCGCGCCGGATGTCACCGTGGCCCTGGACTTCTCCCTGCGCCGCTTAAGCGGCCTGATCAAGAATCTGGTGGTCTATCCGGACAACATGCTCAAGAACCTGAACCAGATGAAGGGACTGGTCTTTTCGCAAAAGATCCTGCTGGACCTGACCCAGTCCGGCGTCTCCCGTGAGGATGCCTACCGTCTGGTGCAGAAGAACGCCATGAAGGTCTGGGAAGAGGGCAAGGATTTCCAGACCGAACTGCTGAACGACGCCGAAGTGGTGGGCGCACTGGGCGAGGACAAGATCCGCGAGTCCTTTGACCTGTCCTACCACCTCAAGCATGTCGACACCATCTTCAAGCGGGTGTTCGGTGCCTAGTCTGCTGGAGATGCTGATTGCCCTGTTTACACCGGGGACGACGGACACCGTTGCCGTCTTCTGGGCCAAGCACCTGCTGCTGGCCACCCTGGTGGTGAGCAGCTTCTGGCTGCTATCCCAGGCGGTTGCCTACATCATCAGCCACTGGGCCAGCCGGTTGACCTCCTTCACCCGTACCGATCTGGACGACCGGATCCTGAAACGCCTGGCCCCGTCCATCTCACTTGTGATCACCCTGACCGGCGTCTATCTGGCGCTGCGCACCCTGCCGCTGCCGGAAAAACTGCTGGCGGCTTGCTCCGGCGCACTGTTCATCACCAACGTCGTGATTATCTGCGTCATGCTCTACCGGACCTTAAACGAAACCCTGCTCTGGTACGTGGAGCGCAGCCAGGATCAGGGGGACGGCAAATTTGCCCGCCAGATGGTACCGATGGCGGAAAAGATCGTCATGCTGTTCATCATCGGCGCGGCCCTGATCGTGGTGCTCAAGCATTTCCATTACGATATCCTCTCGCTGGTGACCGCCTTAGGCATCGGCTCCCTGGCGATCGGCATGGCGGCCAAGGATACCCTGTCCCACGTCATCTCCGGCTTCACCCTGATGGTCGACCGACCGTTCCAGATCGGCGACCGGATCAAGCTGGGCAGCGGCCAGATTGGCGACGTGCTCGACATCGGCCTGCGTTCCACCAAGATCCAGGGGCTGGACACCACGGTGATGATCATCCCCAACTCCGATCTGTGCAACTCCACCGTGATCAACATGGTCCGTCCCACGTCGGTCATCCAGGGCCGCACCACGATCGGAGTCGGCTACGACAGTGATCCGGACCAGGTAAAGAAGGTGCTGCTGGAGATCGCCCGCAGCTGCGACGAAGTGCTCGACGAACCGGCCCCGCTGGCCCTGTTCACCTCCTTTGGCGACAGCGCCCTGAATATGCTGCTCCTGTTCTGGATTAACGACCCGACCCGCCTGGGGGCCGTGACCGACCAGATCAACAGCGCCATTATCCGCCGTTTTCGCGCAGAGCGGATCGAGATTCCCTTCCCGATCCGCACCATACAGATGCAGACCTCGGAGACAACCGCCCCTGTCCCGCAGCGGTAACCCAATCGGCGGTGTGCGGACGAGTTGACACAGACGAAGCTACCTAACACAACGGAAACAGGATCATCATGCCCAGTAGAATCGAGATAGCCCTGAAGGATGGCCTGCGCGACTCCCGCGGCGAGCGGATCAAGCGCGAGATCGGCCATTTTCTGCACCTGCCGGTGGGCAGCGTGCGCACCATTGACGTCTTCACCGTTGACGCCGACCTGACCCGCGCCGAACTGGAAGCGGCAGCCAGCGGCCCGTTCTGCGATCCGGTGATCCAGAGCTGGAGCATTGATCTGCCGTTGGCCACCGGCTTTGACTGGGCCGTGGAGGTGGGCTTCCGCCCCGGCGTGACCGACAACGTGGGCCGCACCGCCCGTGAAGCGGTGGAGTACCTGACCGGCCGCCCCTTCGGCGAAGGTCAAGGGGTCTACTCCGGCGTCCAGTACCTGCTGTCCGGCCAGCTCTCCCGCGAACAGGTGGAGACCATCGCCACCGGCCTGTTGTGCAACACCCTGATCCAGCGCTACAGCATCCTGTCGGCCGCCGATTTCATGGCCAAGCGGGGCTTTCCG
>DIKW01000068.1:3812-4149 GCA_002424705.1 Geobacter sp. UBA5608 | reverse complement strand
GAGCACTGCAAGCACAAGATCTTTGCCGCCACCGTGCAGTACGAGGATGAGAACGGCGCCAGACAGGAGATCAAATCCCTGTTCAAGTCGTTCATCCAGCGCACCACCAAGGATGTGCGTGACAACATGGGTGACAAGGATTTCTGCCTGTCGGTCTTTAAAGACAACGCCGGGGTGATCACCTTTGACGAGCACAACTCCTTGGTCTTCAAGGTGGAGACCCACAACTCCCCCTCGGCCCTGGACCCCTACGGCGGGGCGCTGACCGGCATCGTGGGGGTCAACCGCGACCCGTTCGGCACCGGCCAGGGTTCCAAGCTGATCTTCAACACCGACG
>DIKW01000068.1:2093-3801 GCA_002424705.1 Geobacter sp. UBA5608 | reverse complement strand
CGTTCTACGACAAGCCGCTGCCCTCACGCCTTTTGCACCCCCGCCGGATCTTCGAAGGGGTGGTGGAAGGGGTGGAGCATGGCGGCAACAAGTCCGGCATCCCCACCGTCAACGGTTCGATCGTGTTTGACGAGCGTTTTGCCGGCAAGCCGCTGGTGTTCTGCGGCACCGCCGGCCTGATGCCTGCCCAGGTGAATGGTATCCCCGGCCACGAGAAGAGCATCCAGCCCGGCGACCTGATCGTGATGACCGGCGGCCGGATCGGCAAGGACGGCATCCACGGCGCCACCTTCTCCTCCGAGGAGCTGAACGAAAACTCCCCGGTTACCGCCGTGCAGATCGGCGACCCGATTACCCAGAAGCGTATGTTCGACTTCCTGATCCGGGCCCGGGACAAGGGGCTGTACCGCTTCATCACCGATAACGGCGCCGGCGGCCTCTCCTCCTCCATCGGCGAGATGTCGGGCGAGTGCAACGGCTGCCGGATGGACCTGGCCAAGGCGCCGCTGAAATACCCCGGCCTCGATCCCTGGGAGATCCTGATCTCCGAGGCCCAGGAGCGGATGTCCCTGGCCGTGCCGCCGGAAAAGATCGACGAATTCATGGCCATGGCCGCCCGCTTCGGCTGCGAGGCCACCGTGCTGGGCGAGTTCACCGACAGCGGCACCTTCCATATCCTGTATGGCGACACAACCGTGGCCTGGCTGCCGATGGCCTTCATGCACGAAGGGCTGCCGCCGATGCAGATCCCGGCCAAGTGGCAACCGCCAATCAACCCGGAGGCCCCGGCCCAGGACAAGGACGACTGGACCCCTGACCTGCTGGCGCTGATGGGCCGTCTCAACATCTGTTCCAAGGAATCGGTGGTGCGGCGTTATGACCACGAGGTGCAGGGCGGCTCGGTGGTCAAGCCGTTCACCGGCGTCACCAACGACGGCCCCTCCGATGCGGCGGTGGTCCGTCCGATCCTTGATTCTTTCAAGGGGGTGGTGGTCTCCCATGGTATCTGCCCGCGCTATTCCGATATCGACGCCTACCATATGGCCGCCAACGCCATCGACGAGGCGCTGCGCAACTATGTGGCGGTGGGGGGCAATCCTGATCACTGGGCCGGCCTGGACAACTTCTGCTGGTGCGACCCGGTGCTGTCTGACAAGACCCCGGACGGCCCCTACAAGATGGCCCAGCTGGTGCGGGCCAACCAGGCGCTTTTGGACTACTGCGTGCCGCTCAACCTGCCGCTGATCTCCGGCAAGGACTCGATGAAGAACGACTTCTACGACGGCACCACCAAGATATCGATCCCCCCCACCTTGCTGTTCTCGGTGATCGGCACCATCCCCGATGCACGCTGCGCCGTCACCATGGATTTCAAACGGCCGGGAGACATCATCTGCCTGCTGGGGGACACCAAAGACGAACTGGGTGGCTCCGAATACCTGGCCATGCAGGGCTACACCGGCACCAAGGTGCCCCAAGTGGATGTCGGCTCGGCCCTGACCCGCTACAAGGCGCTGCACCAGGCGATTATGAGCGGTCTGGTGGCCTCGGCCCACGACCTGTCCGACGGTGGCCTGGCCGTAGCCCTGGCGGAATCGGCCTTTGCCGGCGGCTTCGGCTGCCGGGTCGAACTGGCCAATGTCCGCTTCGCAGGTGATAGCCGCTACCGTACCGATGAGGTGCTGCTGTTCTCGGAAAGCGCCTCCCG
>DIKW01000068.1:784-2049 GCA_002424705.1 Geobacter sp. UBA5608 | reverse complement strand
CTCGTACAGCCAGATCGGCCAGGTGAGCGAAAGCGACACGCTGACCATTGCCGGTCTGTCCGGCACGACCGTCCTGCAGAGCGGATTGGAAGAGTTGAAGACCGCCTGGCAACGTACCCTGAAGGAGCTGTAACCAATGACACCGACACGCGCGCTGGTCATTACCGGCAACGGCACCAACTGCGAGATGGAGGCGGCCCACGCCTGCAAACTGGGCGGCTTCGACGAGGCCAGGATCGCCCATATCGCCGAGCTCCTCTCCGGTGAGGTCCGGCTGGACGACTACCATTTCTTAAACCTGACCGGCGGCTTTCTGGACGGCGACGACCTGGGCAGCGCCAAGGCCCAGGCCAACCGGCTGAAAAACGCCAATGTGAGCGGCAGCAACGAAAAGCTGGTGGAGCAGTTCACCCGCTTCATCAAGGCCGGCAAGCTGGTGCTGGGGGTCTGCAACGGCTTCCAGCTGATGGTCAAGATGGGGATGCTGCCGGCCCTGGACGGCACCACCCTGACCCAAACCGTGACCTTGAGCCACAACGATTCGGGCCGTTTCCAGGACCGCTGGTGCTACCTGAAGGCCGACCCCCAGTCGCCCTGCGTCTTCACCAAGGGGATCGACAGAGGGATCTACCTGCCGGTGCGCCACGGCGAAGGCAAATTCCTGACCGACACGCCGCAGACCCTGGAGCGGATCGAGGCCGGACACCTGGCGGTACTGAAATACTGCGACGCCGACTACAGCGCCCCCACCATGGCCTTTCCGGCCAACCCCAACGGTTCCACCAACGCCATCGCCGGCCTGTGCGACCCCAGCGGCCGTCTGATGGGGCTGATGCCCCACCCGGAGGCCTTTGTACACTACACCCAGCATCCCCGCTGGACCCGCGAGCAGTTGCCGGAGGCGGGTGACGGCCTGATCCTGTACACCAACGCAGCCGAATTCGTGAGGAACAACCTGCTATGAAGATCTACCGCCCGGAAGAAGAATGCGGTGTGTTCGGCATCTACGGCCACCCCGAGGCCGCCAACCTGACCTACCTGGGTCTGTACGCCCTGCAGCACCGCGGCCAGGAGAGTTGCGGCATCGTCTCCTCAGACGGCATCGGCCTGCACGCCCACAAGCGGATGGGACTGGTGGCCGACGTGTTCGGCAATCAGCAGGTGTTTGAGAAACTGCCCGGCAGATCAGCCATCGGCCATGTGCGCTACTCGACTGCCGGCGCCTCGGTTGAGAAAAACGTCCAGCCGATCATGGTGGACTACTC
>DIKW01000068.1:0-629 GCA_002424705.1 Geobacter sp. UBA5608 | reverse complement strand
GTCAAGGGGGCCTACTGTCTGCTGTTCCTGACCGAGACCCGCATGATTGCGGTGCGGGACCCCAACGGTTTCCGCCCCCTGTGCCTGGGCAAGCTGGGTGACGGCTGGGTGGTGGCCTCGGAGAGCTGCGCCCTGGACCTGATCGAGGCGGAGTTCGTGCGCGAGGTGGAACCGGGCGAGATGCTGATCTTCACCAAGGACGGCCAGATGCAGTCCCTGTTCCCGTTCAAACCGGTGGAACCAACCCCCTGCATCTTCGAATTCGTCTATTTTGCCCGCCCCGATTCCACCATCTTCGGCAAGAACGTCTACCAGGTGCGCAAGGAGCTGGGCCGCCAACTGGCCCGCGAACATGCCATCGATGCCGATATCGTCATCCCGGTGCCCGACTCCGGCGTACCGGCCGCCATGGGCTTTGCCGAGCAAGCCGGCATCCCGTTCGAACTGGGGCTGATCCGCAACCACTACGTCGGTCGCACCTTCATCGAACCGGCCCAGTCAATCCGCCACTTCGGGGTCAAGATCAAGCTCAACCCGGTACGGGAGCTGTTGAAAGGCAAACGGGTGGTGGTGATCGACGACTCCATCGTGCGGGGCACCACCTCCCGCAAGATCGTCAAGATGGTGCG
>DIKW01000118.1 GCA_002424705.1 Geobacter sp. UBA5608 | reverse complement strand
ATAAGGTTACCCAGGGTCCGGTGGGCGCCAAACTGCTCAATAAACTGGAGTCCAAGGGCCTGATGGGTCTGGCCTACTGGGATAACGGCTTCAAGGTGATGTCCGCCAACAAGCCGCTGAAAAATGTCAACGACATGAAAGGCCTCAAGATGCGGATCCAGTCCTCCAAGGTGCTGGATTCCCAGATGCGTGCTGTAGGCGCCATCCCGCAGGTCATGGCCTTCTCCGAGGTCTATCAGGCCCTGCAGACCGGCGTGGTTGACGGCACCGAAAACCCCCCGTCAAACCTCTACACCCAGAAGATGCATGAAGTGCAGAAGTACGTAACCATGTCCAACCATGGCTACCTGGGCTATGCCGTACTGGTCAACAAAAAGTTCTGGATGGGCCTGCCGGCCGATATCCGCACCATCCTGGAAGGCGCCATGAAGGATGCCACCAAGTATGCCAACGATATCGCCAAGAAGGACAACGAAAAGGCCATGGACGAGGTGAAGAAATCCGGCAAGTCCCAGATCATCACCCTGACCGCTGCTGAGCGCAAGGCCTGGATGAAGGCCATGGACAAGGCCCACAAAGACAACGCTGCCCGGATCGGTAACGACATCGTGCAGGAAGTATACAAGGCAACCGGCTATAACCCTAACTAAGTTCTGACTATTCAACACCGGCCGCTGCGGCCCTCGCAGCGGCCTTTTTTTGCGAATCTGCTCGGGAGATGTGCTCATGAAATATCTTGATCGCCTGGAAGAGATCATCATCGGCTTCCTGATCGGGGCGGCAACACTGGTAATCTTTGTTTCCGTACTGCACCGCTACACCGCCGGTCTGCCCATACCGGGCCTGCAGGACTGGCTGCTGGGTATCAACCTCAGCTGGGCCCAGGAACTGTGCATCTACATGTTTGTCTGGATGGCCAAGTTCGGCGCTGCCTACGGCGTGAGGACCGGTATCCACGTAGGGGTGGACGTCATGGTCACCCGCCTGCCTGAGCCCTGGCGGATCAAATGCGTACTGCTGGGCATTGCCGGCGGCGCTCTGTTTACCGGCATCATCGGCTATCTGGGTCTTGCCTTTGTCTGGGAAAACGGCATGCACTACGCCAGCTACAAGATGCTGGGCAGGGATGTCTCCGAGATTATCGAAGGCCCGATCACCCCTGATCTGGAGTGGCCCACCTGGATGATCTACTCCGCCGTGCCGCTGGCCTCGTTCCTGATGAGCTTCCGCTTCCTGCAGGTGGGCTGGGCATTCCTGCGCACCGGCGAGTTGCCCCACCACGATCACGGCCATGTAGACGGCATTGAGGAAGAGACCGTCGACGCCACCGACGCCCTGGAAGAATATGAAGAACACAAATTTGAAGATGAGCTGAAGCAGGGAGGTGGCAAATGAGTACAGCGGTTGTCGGAGTAGAGCAGTTTACCAAGAAAAAGGCAGCCATCATGCTGGCCGGTATCGCCCTGGTGCTGCTGGCCCTTGCCACCTTCGGCGGCCATGCCGGCATCGTGTTCGCCATCCTGGCCGGCCTGATGCTGACCGGCATGCCGATCTCCATCTCTCTGGGCCTGACCGTGCTGGCCTTTCTGTTCTTCTTCTCCAATGTGCCCACCGAGGCGGTGGCCTTGAAGCTGTTCACCGGTATTGAGAAGTTTGAGATCATGGCGATCCCGTTCTTCATCCTGGCCGGCAACTTCCTGACCCACGGCGGTGTGGCCCGGCGGATGATCAACTTTGCCACCGCCCTGGTGGGCCACTTCAACGGTGGCCTGGCCTTGGGGGGCGTGGTGGCCTGCGCCCTGTTCGCCGCCGTCTCCGGCTCCAGCCCGGCAACGGTTGTCGCCATCGGCTCGATCCTCTTGCCGGCCATGGTCAAACAGGGCTACCCGATGAAGTTCGGCGTGGGGGTGATCGGCACCTCCGGCGGCCTGGGGATCCTGATCCCCCCTTCAATCGTGATGGTGATCTATGCGGTCTCGGTCAACGAATCCATCGGCCGCCTGTTCATCGCCGGCATCATTCCCGGCCTGCTCCTGGCTGCCACCCTGATGGGCGTCACCTGGGTGGTGGCCAAGAAGCGCGGCTATCCCAAGCAGCCCCGGGCCTCCATCGGCACCATCATCAAAACCTTCCGCGAAAGCTTTTGGGGTCTGTTCCTGATTGTGGTGGTGATCGGCGGCATCTATTCCGGCCTGTTCACCCCCACCGAGGCGGCGGCCATGAGCGCGGTCTACGCCTTCTTTGTCTCGATCTTTGTCTATAAAGACCTGGGTTTTAAAGACCTGCCCAAAGTGCTGCTCTCATCGGCCAGCATGTCGGCCATGCTGCTCTACATCATCACCAACGCGGTGCTGTTCTCCTTCCTGCTCACCTCCGAGCAGGTGCCCCAGAACCTGACCGCCTGGATGGTAGGCTTAGGACTGTCATCGGTCACTTTCCTGATTTTTGTCAACGTGCTGCTGCTGGCGGCCGGCAACTTCATGGAACCTTCCTCGGTGTTGCTGATCACGGCTCCACTGCTATTCCCGGTGGCCATGGAGCTGGGCATTGATCCGATCCACCTGGGGGTCTTGATGACCGTCAACATGGAGATCGGCATGATCACCCCGCCGGTGGGCCTGAACCTGTACGTGGCCAGCGGCATCTCCAGGCTCGGATTGACGGAGACCACCAAGGCCTGTCTGCCCTGGATCCTGGTGATGCTGGTCTACCTGACCCTGATCACCTATGTGCCGGCCATCTCGCTCTGGCTGCCCAACCTGCTGTACAAGTAACCGCACACCCGTGCACCACCAACCCAAAGGGGCCGGTCACACTGACCGGCCCCTTTGCTCGTTTAACGGGCTATCAAATCCAGCTTGTAGTGGCTGCGCATGGTCTGCAGCAGCGCATCCACCCCCTTGAAGGCGCTGCGCAGCTGAGTGCGCTGCCGCTCCGGCAACCGTTCCGGGTCAATACAGTTATCCGGCTTCTGGCCGACCGACAACGCCTCCAGCTGTCGGCCCAGCCGCAGGCCCACCAGAAAACTGAACGAATCCTCGATCAGATCAAGGCTGCGGCTGCTTACCAGGTTCAGCTCCCGTAGCCGGTCCAGCTTGTCCCAGCTGCTGCCCCCCATCACCTCAGCCTCCAGCGCCAGCAGACCGATCCCCCGCACCATGGCGAACAGCGCCCCTTTTTTCAAATCAATCCGGCCACGGCAGGGGCCGTTTTTTTCAACCAGCAGCCGTCCGAACATGCCGACCGGCGGCTTGAAGCCGACGATATTGCGGGCCATGTATGGAAAAAACAGACTCTTCTGATGGGCAGTCTCGTAGATATGTGTCCGCAGGGCATCCTCAAAGCTGCGGTCACCGTGCAGCACCCGCATATCCTGAAACATGCCGAAGTTGACCATGTTGTCTGGCAGTGGCGTGCCGATCCAGTTGTCCAGGATCTGTTTCCACTCGGAGAGCGAGTGCCGCCACTGGGGGTTGCTGGCCATGGTGTTGCCGGGACAGCGCGGCACGCCCAACTGCTCAAGCCCCTCGATCAGCCGTTCGGCAAACCGTTCCAGTTGCGGCATCAACTCCGGCGGAAAGTCGTCGGCATACACAATTGCGCTATCCTGATCGGTACGGAAGGTCTGTTCGCGCCGCCCCTCGCTGCCCAGGCTTAAATAAGCCGCCCCCGGCGGCAGCCTGATCCCCTCCTGCTGGTCCAGCAGCTCAATCAGGCGTTGAGTAAAGACATCGTTGAAGTGAGCCAGCAGCTGCACCACGCCGCGGATATCCACGCCGGCCTTGTAGGCCAGGTTGATCATCTCGAACAGCCGGGCGTTGAGACGCTGCAACTGCTCGATACTGGCGGCCCGCTCGACCTCATTGATCAAGTACAGCGGGGTGCGGGTCTGGAAGGTCAACAGGTCGGTGTCGGTCAGCACCCCCACCAAATGACCGGCGTGGTCCACCACCCCGACCCGGTGGAAATTACGGCGCGACATCAAAGAGATGGCGTCAAACAGGTAGGCATCTTCCCGCAGAGTAATCAGGTGGGGGGTCATGCAGCTGGCCAGGGTCAGATCGGCCGGATTTGCGTCACAACTGGCCGTTACCCGGCGCAGGTCACGCACGGTGAAGATACCGTGGGAGCCGTCAGCGTTTTGTATCACCACGCAGGTGATATTACGCTGCTGCATGATTCGGGTGGCCTCGCGCAGAGTGGTCTCGGGGCTGCAGACCACCGGCGGTCGGCGGCAGATCCTGCCGATGGTCATAAAGTACAGCCGTTCCTCGCTGTGGGCTGCATCGTATGGCATGGCCTGGCCCTTTCCCTGCGAATGTCCGGTTATAGTACCCCAGAATGGCCGGCGCGCAATCACTTTTCGCAATCGGCCACCAGAGCCACCTAACGTCGTTATATCAAAATAAATTGCATAATATTAGCCATTTAAAGAAAAAATAACCGCCCAACGCAGCGTACAACCGGCTTTAGAGCGAGCAGCATCCGCAGCCAGAATAACATTGTTAAATACATATTATATGCTGGACACGGAATAGACCAATTTTATGAAACAGATTTTGTTTTTATTTTCAACAAGTTAAAACAAAATGAAAAAAAATTCAGCAATATGATTTTTTTACTGTAAAAATTTATAAAGCTGTTATATAAAAATAACCATAAAAATAAAAAAGCATTTTGAAAATATGCAAACACAGACAAGACAATCGCAGCACAGACAGCAGCACCAGGGCAACACACAAGGCCCGTGCCCGACTATCCAGCCACCACGAGGTGTCATGATGCCGAAACGCCAAGCAACACAGACATCAATGTACTCGGTCAAGAGTGTCAAGAACGCGCTGGATGTTCTTGAGATCCTGACCGAGTACGAGTACGGCATACACCTTGGCGAACTGGCCGCCAAACTGCAGCTCTCGCTCAACGGCACCTACCGCATCATGAAGACCCTCAGTGAAAAAGGCTTAGTTGAATTCGACCAGCAGCTAGGCGTCTACCGCCTGGGGGTCTACTCCGCCACCCTGGCCCAGAAGCTCTTGAAAAGCGTCAGCGTGGTCAGTTACGCCCACCCGGTGCTTGAGAAGCTGGCCCGCCGCCACGATGAATCCGCCTACATGGTTATCAGCCAGGACAATGAAGTCCTCTTCCTCGACATGGTTGACTGCAGTCAGCCGATCAAGACCACCTCTATGATAGGACGGCGGATGCCGTTCTTCACCAACGCAGCCGGCAAGGTGATGCGCGCCCTTGATTCACGGGATTTGCTGGAAAAATTGCTCAAGAAAAGCGGCCGCCGCAAGGAGCTGCCCGATCTGGACCTGCTGGATGCCGAATTGGAGGCAATCCGTCACAGCGGCGTGGCCATTGACCGCAACGGCCTTGGTGAAGGGATCATCAGTGTGGCCGTGGCGGTGCGGGATTATGCCGGCAAGGTGGTAGGGGCGCTTACCTTGGTGGGCCCCTCATTCCGCCTGCTGACCGAGAGGCTTGAGAGCGAGATCATCCCTTCCCTGCAGGAAGAGGCTGAACTGCTCTCCATGAAATTCGGCTATACACGGGCCTTTGTCTGATCTTTAGTGACACAACCTTTTGTGTGGGATGACGACTTTGGTTTACCCCCGGGACAGCAGGTGGCAGGGGCGATGTGCAGCAACGGCCCCCAGGGAAAGGAGGGTACGGTCCACAGATTCCGGGAACAGCGTTTAGTGTGACATCAACCGCAGTCTACGAAAAACAGGCAGTACTTAAGAGAGGAGGCAGTTATGGATAAGAGCGGTCAAGCTTATTGGCAAGCGGTGCTCAAACTGTTGGCCGGCGTTCTCGGCGCTTGGTTCATCGTGTCCTACGGATTAGGGATCTTGTTTGTTGAGGCCATGAACAACATCCATCTGGGCGGTTACCCCTTGGGCTTCTGGTTTGCCCATCAGGGTTCCATGTACGCGTTTGTTGCCATCATCTTCATCTATGCCAAGCTGATGGGCAATCTTGACAAGAAATTCGACGTTCACGAAGACTAAGAGGAGGCACACTACATGGAACTGCAAACTATGACCTATATTGTTGTCGGCCTCACCTTCGCGCTCTACATCGGCATCGCCGTATGGGCACGGGCCGGCAGTACCAGTGAATTCTACGTGGCCGGTGGCGGTGTGCACCCGGTTATCAACGGCATGGCCACCGGCGCTGACTGGATGTCGGCAGCCTCGTTCATCTCCATGGCCGGCCTGATCTCCAACATGGGCTACGGCGGCGGCCTGTTCCTGATGGGCTGGACCGGCGGCTACGTGCTGATGGCCTGTCTCTTGGCCCCCTACCTGCGCAAGTTCGGCAAGTTCACCGTGGCCTCCTTTGTACAGGAACGCTACTACTCAAAGACTGCCTCTGCGGTCTCGGTGCTCTGTCTGCTGGTGATGTCGATCACCTACATCATCGGCCAGATGACCGGCGTCGGCGTGACCTTCTCCCGCTTCCTGGGAGTCTCCAATGACATGGGCATCTACATCGGTATGGCCATCGTGTTCTCCTACGCCGTGTTCGGCGGCATGAAGGGCATTACCTACACCCAGGTGGCCCAGTACTGCGTGCTGATCCTGGCCTACACCGTGCCGGCCGTCTTCATCGCCTTCCAGTTGACCGGCAACCCGATCCCCCAACTGGGCCTCGGCTCCGACATCGTCGGCACCAACACCGCGCTGCTGACCAAACTGAACCAGGTGGTTACCGACCTCGGTTTTGCCGAGTACACCACCTCGATGCCGGGCAGTAAGCTGAACATGTTCGTCTACACCATCTCGCTGATGGTCGGCACCGCCGGCCTGCCCCACGTTATCATCCGCTTCTTCACCGTACCGACCGTGGCCTCGGCCCGTTCCTCGGCCGGCTGGGCCCTGGTCTTCATTGCCCTGCTGTACACCACCGCCCCGGCCGTGGCAGCCATGGCCCGCTACAACCTGCATGCCACCATGACCCCGGCCATCAAGACCGGCGGCGACATCTTTGCCCCCGAAGGTTCCCTGGCCTACGCCGACAAGCCGGCCTGGGTCGGTCGCTGGGAAAAAACCGGACTGCTGAAGTGGAAAGATGCCAACGGCGACGGCCGGATCCAGTACTACAACGATAAATCCAAGAATGAGGCCTTCAATACAAAGGCTGCTGCTGCAGGCTGGAAAGGTAACGAGCTGACCGTCAACGCCGATATCATCGTGTTGGCCAACCCCGAGATCGCCCTGCTGCCCAACTGGGTTATCGCCCTGGTGGCGGCCGGCGGTATCGCTGCCGCCCTCTCCACCGCCGCCGGTTTGCTGTTGGCCATCTCGGCCGCCTTCTCCCACGACCTGATGAAGAACATCTTCATGCCCGACCTGTCTGAAAAGGGCGAGCTGATGTCCGGCAAGATCGCCATGGTCTTCGCCATCATCGTGGCCGGCTACCTGGGCCTCAACCCCCCTGGCTTCGCCGCCGGCACCGTGGCTCTGGCCTTCGGTATCGCCGCCAGTACCATCTTCCCGGTACTGATGATGGGTATCTTCAACAAGAAGATGAACAAGGAAGGTGCCATCGCCGGCATGCTGGCCGGTCTGTTCATCACCCTGTTCTACGTCTTTGCCCATAAAGGTCTGTTCTTTATCAAGGGTACCGAGTTCCTGGGCCTGATCGGCGGCAAGCCGAACCCATTCTTCGGCATCACCCCGGAGGCCTTCGGCACCATCGGCGCACTGACCAACTTCCTGGTGGCCTACGTGGTCAGCAAGATGACCCCGGTCTGTCCGGAGCATATCCAGCACTTGGTTGAGGATGTGCGTACTCCCCGCGGCGCTGCCAAGACCGTTGAAGGCGCACACTAGGATTGAAGACCGTGCGCAGCTGAATCAGTGGCAGTAACAACAGGCCCCGCTGGTTTCCAGCGGGGCCTGTATGTATAAAATTGTTGCCTGGGGCCTGGTTAGATCGTATACCAACAACATCTTATCCACGGAGTGATGCAATGATCTTTGATGTGGCAACGGCTTTGATCTGGCTTCTCTATCTGGCCCTGTTTCCGATGGCCTTCTATTGGTTTCGCCGCGCCTGGAAAATCTTTATCAACAAGGATTACAGCGAAGTGGCCCTCAAGAAAGGGGTGCCGCCTGCCAACCCGGAAAAATGGGCCACCGTTACCGGTGTCGTGAATATCCTGGCAGGTGCCGCCGCGATCTGGATCATCAGCGGGGTTATCCTGTTCATCGCCACCGGCATCCTGATCGGTCCCTTTGACTCCTTTGACGGCTGGAACGCCTATGCCGGCTCCACCATCTGGCTCAAGTTGATCATTGACTTCATCATCAAGCGACAGGCCCACCCGATTGTCTGGGGCAAGAAGAAGGAAACAGCGCAGGACCAGACCGCCGAAAACAGATAGTTGGCTGCCGTAATGCTTTGAAATGGATTTGAAATACTTTGCATGGAGGGATCTATGTTGACTCGGTTGCTGCTCTCACTGCTGCTCTTGCTGCTGCCCCTGTCGGCCTTTGCCAGTGGCGGGACCGGCGAGATTCCAGACCTGACCCGCAGCGCCATGGGTATCTTTGCCGTCATCCTGTTTGTGGGCGCCTACGCCCTGGTGATCATGGAGGAACACCTGCACCTGCGCAAAAGCAAGCCGGTGATCGTGGCAGCAGGGATTATCTGGATACTGGTGGCGCTGACCTACCAGGGGCTGGGCAGGCCTGATCATGCCCACGGGGCCATCATCCACAACCTGACCGAGTATGCCGAGTTGTTCTTGTTTCTACTGGCAGCCATGACCTATATCAACGCCCTGGAAGAGCGCAACGCCTTTCGGGCCTTGCGCTCCTGGATGGTCAACAAGGGCTTTACCCTACGCACCGTGTTCTGGCTGACCGGTCTTTTGGCCTTTTGCATCTCACCGGTGGCCGACAACCTGACCACGGCCCTGTTGATGGGGGCGGTAGCCATGGCCGTGGGCGGCAGCAACACTGCCTTTGTGGTGGTGGCCTGTATCAACATAGTGGTGGGCGCCAACGCCGGCGGCGCATTCTCTCCCTTTGGCGACATCACCACCCTGATGGTCTGGCAGAAGGGCAAGGTGGAGTTCTTCGAGTTCTTTGCCATCTTTATCCCGTCGCTTTTGAACTGGCTGATTCCGGCCGCCATCATGAGCATGGCGGTGCCCAAGGAAAAACCTGAGGTGACCGATGAGTCGGTGAGCATGAAGCTGGGGGCCAAGCGGATCATGGCCCTGTTTCTGGCCACCATCATCACGGCGGTTTCCTTTCACAACTTCCTGCACCTGCCGCCGGCAGTGGGCATGATGCTGGGCCTGGGCTACCTCTCCTTCTTTGCCTACTGGCTCAAGAAAAAAGAGGATCGTCTGCTGTCCGGCGACAACCCCTTTGACGTCACCGGCCACAAGCATGAGACCTTCGACCTGTTCCGCAAGGTGGCCAAGGCCGAATGGGACACCCTGCTGTTCTTCTACGGCGTAATCCTCTGCGTGGGTGGTGTGGGACAATTCGGCTACCTGGCCGGGGTCTCCAAATTCCTCTACGAAGGTCTGGGACACACCACCGCAAATGTGCTGATCGGCCTTTTATCGGCCATTGTGGACAACATCCCGGTCATGTTTGCGGTGTTGACCATGGACCCGCATATGTCCCACGGTCAGTGGCTGCTGGTGACCCTGACCGCCGGCGTGGGCGGCAGCCTGCTCTCGATCGGCTCCGCCGCCGGTGTTGCCCTGATGGGCTCGGCCCGCGGCATCTATACCTTCGGGGCACACCTTAAATGGACCTGGGCAGTCGCCCTGGGCTATGCAGTCAGCATTCTGGCGCATCTGTTCCTGAATGCACGATTTTTTACCCATTAAACGAGAGCATTGATCCCGTTATGCCCTTTGACGCCCTGACCATACTGACGCGCGCACTGCTGACGCCTTTGGTGCAATTGCTCCGTCATCGTCTCTGCTGGGACGCACGGGATCTGACATTCCTGCGGGGAGGGGCGCCGCTACGGCGCCTCTCCCAGTCGCTGATCATCATCCTGATGCTGATCTCGCCGCTGTCCTTTTCCTCGGACACGATAACAAACTTCACTTACGAATGTCCGGTATCTGCCGCATGTACCATCAAGGATAGCCGCCGGGCTGACGTTTCTAACCGTACCGCACTAGAACCGCAGCATGATGCCGCCCTATCGGCCGCCCACCATGCCTTGCCTGTATCGTTGCGCCCTCCTCTGCCTAAGCTTAGCTTCAACGCTCCCAGCCGCGCGCCACCTGCCTGATCTGCAGCAGCCTGTTCCTGTTTGTGGTTCAAAGGATCTGTCACCCGTATGACAGAAACAGGACCAGTCCATCTTTGCACGACACCACTGCCGTTAAACCGATTACTGGAGAGAGCGCCATGAAATCTGCCTTGTTAGCTTTAGTTGTATTCTGCGCATCGGCACTGCCCGCCCTCGGGGCCGGCGGTGCCGGCGAGATCGTTGACATGACCGCGACCGGCATGGGCATCTTTGCCGTCATCCTGTTTGTGGCCGCCTACAGCCTGGTGATCATGGAGGAACACCTGCACCTGCGCAAAAGCAAGCCGGTACTGGTGGCGGCCGGTATCATCTGGGTGCTGGTGGCTATCAGCTACCAGGCCGCTGGCAGACCTGAACATGCCCACGGCGCCATCATGCATAACCTGACCGAGTACGCCGAGCTGTTCTTGTTTCTACTGGCAGCCATGACCTATATCAACGCCCTGGAGGAACGTAACGTCTTTCAGGCCCTACGTTCCTGGCTGGTCAACAAGGGCTTTACCCTGCGCACCGTGTTCTGGCTGACCGGCCTGTTGGCCTTCTTTATCTCCCCGATCGCCGATAACCTGACCACGGCCCTGTTGATGGGAGCGGTGGCCATGGCCGTGGGCGGCACCAATACCCGCTTTGTGGTGGTGGCCTGCATCAATATCGTGGTGGCGGCCAATGCCGGCGGGGCCTTCTCTCCCTTTGGCGACATCACCACCCTGATGGTCTGGCAGAAGGGTAAGGTGCAGTTCTTCGAGTTCTTTGCCATCTTTGTCCCCTCGCTGGTCAACTGGCTGGTGCCGGCAATCTGCATGAGCCTGGCAGTTTCCAAGGAAAAGCCCGAGGTAAACGACGCTGCAGTGGAGTTGAAGCTGGGGGCCAAGCGGATCATGGCCCTGTTTCTGGCCACCATCGCCACGGCGGTCTCCTTTCACAACTTCCTGCACCTGCCCCCGGCAGTGGGCATGATGTTGGGCATGGGCTACCTCTCCTTCTTTGCCTACTGGCTCAAGAAGAAGGAAGACCGACTGCTGTCCGGTGATAACCCCCTGGACGTGACCGGCCACAAGCATGAGACCTTCGATCTGTTCCGCAAGATTGCCAAGGCCGAATGGGACACCTTGCTGTTCTTCTACGGCGTGATCCTCTGCGTGGGGGGCCTGGGACAGTTCGGTTACCTGGCTGTGGTCTCCAAGTTTATGTACCTCGACCTGGGACCAACCGCCGCCAACGTGCTGGTGGGAATCCTCTCCGCCATCATCGATAACATCCCGGTCATGTTTGCGGTATTGACCATGGATCCCAGCATGTCCCACGGCCAGTGGCTGCTGGTGACCCTGACCGCTGGCGTGGGCGGCAGCCTGCTCTCGATCGGCTCCGCCGCCGGTGTGGCCCTGATGGGCTCGGCCCGCGGCGTGTACACCTTCGGGGCACACCTCAAATGGACCTGGGCCATTGCCCTAGGCTATGCCGCCAGCATTGTGGTACACCTGTTTATGAACGCCCGGCTGTTTACTCCATAGCCTCCTGATACAACGAGCAAAATCCCGGTCTGGCTTGCCTTAAGCCCAGTATTGGGTATACTGACTACGGGGAAGCTGCTTCCCCGTAGCTATTTCTGGAGTATTAATCAACCATGCGTATAGCGGCATTGCTTTCCATACCGTGCGGCCTGTTTATCTGGTTTGCCCTGCAGATCGGCGCGGTGGCTGACGGCCAGGTGTTGCAGAGCAGCCTCGCTTGGCTGCCAACCCTCGGCATTACGCTCTCACTGCGGCTGGATGGCCTGGGCCTGCTGTTTGCCTTGCTGATCAGCGGCATCGGGGCGCTGGTACTGCTGTACGCCTCGTCCTACCTGCATGATGATCCTCATCTGGACCGCTTTTATGCTTTCATTCTGGCCTTTATGGCAGCCATGCTGGGCACGGTGCTGGCCGGCGATCTGATCACCCTGTTCGTGTTCTGGGAGCTGACCAGCCTCTGTTCCTTTGTGCTGATCGGCTTTGACTATCAATCGCAGGCCTCCCGCAAGGCGGCCCTGCAGGCCCTGCTGGTGACCGGCGCTGGTGGCCTGGCCCTGTTGGGCGGTATCATCCTGCTGGGACAGGTGGCCGGAAGCCTGGAACTGACAACCATTCTGGCCAGCGGTGAACAGGTACGCAACCATGCCCTCTACCTGCCGATGCTGCTGCTGGTGTTGGCCGGCGCCTTTACCAAATCGGCCCAGTTCCCGTTCCAGTTCTGGCTGCCCAACGCCATGGCCGCCCCCACCCCGGTCAGCGCCTACCTGCACTCGGCCACCATGGTCAAGCTGGGGGTCTTCCTGCTGGCCCGCTTTTCACCGGTATTGGGTGGCAGCGACAGCTGGTTCGTCTGTCTGACCGGCATCGGCGGCATCACCCTGCTGCTGGGTGCGGTACGGGCGATTACCTGTTCTGACCTGAAACAAATCCTGGCCTGGACCACGGTCAGCGCCTTGGGGATGCTGACCCTGCTGCTGGGGTTGGGTACGCCACTGGCCATCTCGGCCGCCATGCTGCTCTTAACCGTACACGCCCTCTACAAAAGCGCCCTGTTTCTGGCTGCCGGGGCTGTTGACCATGGCGCCGGCAGCCGCGACATCAACCGGTTGGGGGGCCTGGCGGGCACCATGCCGCAGGTGGCCCTGGCCAGTGGCCTAGCAGCGCTCTCCATGGCTGGGGTAGTGCCGCTGGCCGGCTTCATCGCCAAGGAGCTGTTCTATGAAGCCACGCTGCAGGCCCCAACTGCTGCCACTCTGCTGACCCTGGTGGCCTTTCTGGGCAACGGCCTGACCGTCACCGCCGCCTTGCTGACCGGTTGGCTGCCCTTTTACGGCATGCTCAAGGATGACACCCTGCATCCCCATCCAGTTGATCTGCGCCTGTGGCTGCCACCGCTGCTGCCAGCCGCGCTGGGGCTTTTGATCGGCCTGTTCCCCGGTCCGGCCGGTCGTCTGCTGATGGCCCCGGCCGCTGCCCAGGTGGCCGGCAGTCCGTTGCCGCTCAGCCTGGGGCTTTGGCACGGCTTCAGCCCGGTGCTGTTGTTGAGTCTGGCCACCCTGGGGGCCGGACTGGCCCTGTTCAGTCTGCGCAGACCGCTGCTGGCGCGGCTGCAACCCAGCCAACCGAGTGCAGGCTGGGACACGGAGCGGCTCTACGACTGGCTGCTGATCGGATTGCCCCGGCTGGCCTTAGGCATAACCCTGCGTCTGCAGAGCGGGCGCCTGCGCTACTACTTGATGACCGTGACCGGCGTGGCGGTGGCCCTGATGGCGCTCAATCTGATGACCAGCAGCAACGACGATCTGCAGCTGCCCCGGCCGGACGGCAGTCTGCACGAGTGGCTGACCGCCCTGGTGATCCTGGCCGGCGCCCTGTTTGCCACCATCACCCGCTCCCGCCTGGCAGCCGTGGCCTCGCTGGGGGTGGTGGGCTACGGCGTGGCGCTGGTCTACATCCTGTTTGGCGCACCTGACCTAGCCATGACCCAGTTCTGCATCGAGACCCTCTCGATCATCCTGTTTGTGCTGGTGCTGCACAAGCTGCCCCACTTTGCCCTGCTCTCCAGCACCGCCTCGCGTCTGCGTGATCTGGTGGTGGCCCTGGGGGTCGGCACGGTGATGACCTGGCTGGTCTGGCGGGCCATTTCGCAACCGCTGGTGCCTTCGTTAAGCACCTGGTTTCTGGAACAGAGCCTGCCGGCCGGCCACGGCCGCAACGTGGTCAACGTGATCCTGGTGGATTTCCGCGCCCTGGACACACTGGGTGAGATCACCGTACTGGCGGTGGCGGCCCTGGGGGTGTACGCCATGCTGAAACCCCGTTCCGGCGGAGAGGGGAGCGACTGATGCATTCCGTGATCCTGGCAACCGCAATTCGTCTGCTATTGCCGTTAATGCTGCTGTTTTCCCTGTTTCTGCTGCTGCGGGGGCACAATGAACCGGGGGGCGGTTTCGTGGGCGGATTGGTGGTAGCGGCGGCCTTTGCCCTGTACACCCTGGCCCACGGCGAAAAGGAAGGGCGCCGCATGCTGCGGGTTGATCCGCTGCGCCTGGTGGCCAGCGGACTGCTGGTGGCCCTGGTCAGTGGCCTGCTGCCGCTGCTGGTCGGGCTACCGTTTCTGACCGCCCTCTGGAGCAGCGTGCCGGCGCCGGTGATCGGCCATGCCGGCACACCGCTCTTGTTCGACCTGGGGGTCTACCTGCTGGTGGCCGGCATGTCGCTCTTGATCATCTTTACCCTGATGGAGGAGTAGCAGATGGAACCGGTTCTGGCAGTGGTGATAGGCGGCCTGTACGCCGCAGGCATGTATCTGATGGTCAGACGCAGCATCGTCAAGATGATCTTCGGTCTGGCACTGTTGGGTAATGCCGCCAACCTGCTGATCTTTACCGTGGGCCGTCTGACCAGGGGGCGGCCGCCACACATCCCGCTGGATGCGACGCTGCCGTCGCTGCCGGTGGCCGACCCGGTGCCCCAGGCCCTGATCCTGACCGCCATCGTGATCGGCTTCGGGGTGCAGGCCTTTGCCCTGGTACTGATCAAGCGGGTCTACCAGACCGTGGGCAGCGATGATCAGGATGTGATGGTGACCGAGAATCAGGGGCTCGCGACACGGGGCACGGGACGCGAAGGGCAAGGGGACGAGGTATGAACAATATGCTGTTTCTACCGCTTTTGATCCCTCTGGCCACCGCCATTGCCGGGCTTCTGGCCTGGAACCGACGCAAACTGCAACGGCTTTTAGGGGTCTGCAGCAGCGCAGCACTGCTGATAGTTGGTCTGATGCTGCTGGCTACGGTCCAGCAGCAGGGGGTGATCAGCGCCCAGGCCGGCAACTGGCCGGCCCCCTTCGGCATCACCCTGGTGGCGGACCTGCTGAGCTCCCTGTTGATAGTGGCTACCGGCCTGATGGGCTTGTGCGTGACGGTCTACTCCCTGGCCGATACAGATACCCGCCAGGAAAGCCTGGGCTACCACCCCCTGCTGCAGGTGCTGCTGCTGGGCATCTGCGGTTCGTTTCTGACCGGCGACCTGTTCAACCTGTACGTCTGGTTCGAGGTGATGCTGATCGCCTCCTTTGTGCTGCTGGCCTTAGGAGGGCAACGGGAGCAGATGGAGGGCGCCATCAAGTATGTGGCCTTGAACCTGATCGCCTCGGCCCTGCTGCTGGCAGGCATCGGCCTGTTGTACGGCGTGACCGGCACCCTCAACATGGCCCATCTGGCCATCAGATTGCAAAGCATGCCCCATACCGGCACCATACCGGTGATTGCGGCCCTGCTGTTCTGTGCCTTCAGCATCAAGGCGGCGGTGTTTCCATTCTACTTCTGGTTGCCGGCCTCCTACCACACGCCGCCGATCGCGGTAATCACCATCTTCTCAGCCCTGCTCTCCAAGGTGGGCATCTACGTCCTGATCCGGGTCTTTACCCTGATCTTTCCTCAGGAAACACTGGCAGGACAGCCGCTGATCCTGGCCGCCGCCGGGCTGACCATGCTGCTGGGAGCCCTGGGTGCAGTGGCCCAGCCGGAGCTGCGGCGGATGCTGGCCTTCTGCGTGGTCAGCCAGATCGGCTACCTGCTGATGGGCCTGGGTCTGTTCACTGCGCTGGCGCTGTCCGGCAGCATCTTCTTCATGCTGCATATCATGGCGGCCAAATCGGCCCTGTTCCTGACCACCGGTGTGGTGGCCCGTCTGACCGGCAGCAGCAGCCTGGCTGAACTGGGCGGTCTGTATCGTCGTTACCCGCTGCTGGCAGCCCTGTTCCTGGTGCCGGCCCTGTCGGTGGCCGGCATTCCGCCCTTGTCCGGCTTCTGGGGCAAACTGGCCCTGATACAGGCCGGCCTGCAGAGCGGACAGTATCTGATGGTGGCCGTCGCCCTGGGGGTCAGTGTCTTAACCCTCTACTACCTGACCAATGCCTGGATACATATCTACTGGAAACCGGCGCCTGAAACTGCTGCCAAGCTGCAGTATCTACCGCCGCACCGCCGCCACCAGCTGCTGGCCCCTACCCTGCTGCTGGCCCTGTTCAGCCTGGTGCTGGGACTATTGCCGGAGCCGCTGTTCAGGCTATGTCACTCAGCAGCCGAACAGATACTGAACCCCTCGTCCTATATCACCGCCGTACTGGGGACGCTGCCATGACCGCTTTTCTGGCCAATATCCTGCTGGCACTGGCCTGGATGGCCCTGAGCGACTCCTTTGATGCCGGCGGTTTTATCACCGGCTTCCTGTTCGGCTTTTTCGTGATCTGGATCGGTCGTCGCGACCGCCAGACTGCGGCCTACCACCGCCGTCTGCTGGCCATCGCCAGTTTTATTCCGTTCTTTATCAAAGAGATGGTGGTGGCCAACCTGCGGGTGGCCTTTGATGTGCTGACGCCCCATGACTATATGGTGCCGGGCATCGTTGCGGTCCCCCTGGAGCTGGAAACCGATCTGCAGATCACCCTTTTGGCCACCTGCATCACCCTGACGCCCGGCACCTTGAGCCTGCACGTCAGCGAAGACCGGCGGACGCTGTACGTGCATGCCATGTACATCGACGATCCGGACCAGCTGGTGCGGGAGATCAAGCAAGGCTTCGAACAGCGTATCCAGGAGATCATCCTATGAGTCTGACCGCTTTTGTCACCTGGGTCATTCTGCCCCTCTTGGGACTGGGCCTACTGATCACCTTTATCCGGGTGGTGCGCGGCCCCAGCCTGCCGGATCGGGTGGTGGCCCTGGACCTGATGGCCACCTTCATCATCGCCATTTCGGCGGTCTACTCCATTGCCAGCAATGAGCCATCCTATCTGGACGCCGCTGTGGTGCTGGCCATGATCACCTTTCTGGGTACGGTGGCCTTTGCCTACTACCTGCACCGGAGGAGCAATGCGTGACGCCCTGATTGCCCTGATCGCCCTGTTGCTGCTGGGCGGCACCTTTTTTGCCCTGGTGGCTGCCATCGGTGTGGTGCGGATGCCGGACATCTACATGCGGCTATCCGCCTCATCCAAGGCGTCCACCCTGGGGGCCAGCTTCATCCTGAGCGCCGTGGCACTCTTCTTTGGCACCACGGCAGTGACCGGCAAGGTGCTGGCCATCATCGCCTTTACCCTGCTGACCGCGCCGGTGGCAGCCCATATGCTTGGCCGTGCGGCCTATTTCTGCGGCGAACCGCTCTGGGCCAAAAGCGTACGGGATGAACTGGGAGGGGCTGGAGAATGGTGCAAGCAGCATGAGCGGCCCGAAGAGCTGTCCAGCACGGTTCCTGACGTCAATGCTGATGACGCAACGAAAGGAGACCGCAGTGCATAACTCGCTTGACCTAGGCTTGATCGGCAACGGCGCCATCGGCGCCCTGATTGACGAGCAGGCAGAGATCGTCTGGTGTTGTCTGCCTCGTTTCGACGGCGATCCGATGTTCTGTTCACTGCTCAGAGAACACACTGATCAGGACGGTTTCGGCTACTGCAGTGTTGAGCTGGTGGAACAGATCAGCAGCGAACAGTTCTACCTGCCCAACACCGCCATACTGGTGACCCGCCTGACCGACGCCAGCGGCGCGGTGGTGGAAGTGACCGACTTTGCCCCCCGCTTCCGCCAGTTCGGCCGGATGTTTACCCCAGTGATGCTGATCAGACAGATTCGTCGCCTGCAGGGCACGCCCCGCATCCGCCTGGCCGTGCGCCCTGCCAGCGACTACGGCCGCGAGCGCTGCCCCTTCACCTACGGCAGTCACCATGTGCGCTATGTCACCCCGGACTGGGTGCTGCGTCTGACCACCGATGCCTCGCTGACCATGCTGCTGGAAGAACGCCCCTTCTTTCTGGACGACAGCGTGACCCTGATCTTCGGGGCCGATGAGACCATCCCCAGCAACATCACCGATCTGGCCCGCCGTTTTCTGGACGAGACCGTTTCCTACTGGCACGAATGGGTGCGGGATCTGGGTATCCCCTTTGAGTGGCAGGATGAAGTGATCCGGGCCGCCATCACCCTCAAGCTGAACACCTTCGACGACACCGGCGCCATCATTGCCGCCATGACCACCTCGATCCCCGAGGCCGCCAACACGGTGCGCAACTGGGACTACCGTTTCTGCTGGCTGCGGGATTCCTACTTTGTGGTCAACGCCTTAAACCGCCTGGGGGCCACCAAGACCATGGAACGCTACCTAGGATATCTGGCAAACCTTTCCGCCAGCGCCCCTGCCGGTCGCCTGCAGCCGGTCTACGCTATCGACGGCAAGGCCCACCTTGAAGAGCTGATGGTGGATACCCTGCCCGGCTACCGGGGCATGGGGCCGGTACGCAAGGGCAACCAAGCCTTTGAACAGGTGCAGCACGACGTCTACGGCTCGGCCATCCTGGCGGTAACTCATATCTTTTTTGACCGCCGCCTGCTGCGCTGCGGCGATCTGGCCCTTTTCCAGCGGCTGGAGCCGCTGGGAGAGAGCGCCCTGCAGGTCTATGACCAACCCGATGCCGGCCTGTGGGAGCTGCGCGGCAGCGCCCGGGTGCATACCTTTTCCAGTGTGATGTGCTGGGCCGCCTGCGACCGCCTGGCCCTGATCGCCGAACGGCTCGCACTGCGCGAACGGGCCGACTACTGGCGTGAACATGCCGACCGTATGTACATGGAGATCTACCGACGGGGTTGGAACGAGGAAAAACAGTCCTTCGTGGCCTCATTCGAGGGGGATTCCATGGATGCCAGCCTGCTGCTGTNNTGCTGTTGCACGACGTCGGCTTCCTCTCGGCCGACGACCCCCGTTTCGGCCTGACCGTGGCGGCCATCGAACGGGATCTGAAACGGGGCGACTACGTCTACCGCTACGTGGAGGCCGACGACTTCGGCGAGCCGGAGAACGCCTTCCTGGTCTGCACCTTCTGGTACATTCACGCCCTGGCCGCCCTGGGACGGATGGATGAGGCCCGCAGCCTGTTCGAGAACCTGCTGACCAAACGCAACCGGCTGGGACTGTTGGCAGAACATATCGATCCCCGCAGCGGGGAACAGTGGGGCAATTTCGTACAGACCTACAGCATGGTGGGGCTGATCAACTCGGCTATCCGACTGAGCAAACGCTGGGATTCGGCCTTCTGACGACAGGGCACAACGGGAGACAGCTGCAATCAGGCGATCTGCTACATCTGTGCTGGCACCGGACGCCCCGTCGGTGCGAGCTTCAAGGATGCACGCCGCTGGCCGCCCCCCTGCTCCAGCAGGGCAGTCCGCTCGGCCACCATGGCTTTAAAGGCCGCCAGCTGCGACTTTGACACCGGCCGCGCCGGCGGTGATTTGATCGCAAGCGGGTTGACCGCCACGCCCCCCCGGTACATGCGAAAATCGAGATGGGGCCCGGTTGAAAGGCCGGTACTGCCCACATAGCCGATCCGCTGGCCCTGCTGCACTGTGGCCCCTTTCTTGATCCCCGTGCCAAACCGGCTCAGGTGGTTGTACATCGTCGTCCAGCCGTTGGGGTGCCTGATCTTGACATACTTGCCGTTGGAGCGGTTACTGGCCGCCACCAGCACCGTGCCGTTGCCGACGGTATGAATCGGCGTTCCGCTGGGGGCTGCATAATCAATGGCCGGATGGGGCTTGACCCGTTTGGTGACTGGATGGCGACGGCGCATGGTGAAGCCTGACGAGATACGGCTGAACGAGAGCGGCGCCTTGAGAAAGGCCTTGCGCAGACTGCGTCCCTGCTGGTCGTAATAGCCTGGCGCCCGGGTGCCGTCCTTGAAGTAGAAGGCGGTATTGGTCTGATCCTGCACCGTAAAGTGGGCCGCCAGTATGCGGCCGTCACCGGCCGGCACACCATCGCGATACCGCTTTTCAACCACCGCCTTGAAGCTGTCACCCACCTGGACATCATGAAAAAAATCAATATCCCAGGCAAAGATATCTGCCAGCTGCACGGCCATCCCATCGCTGCCGCCGGC
>DIKW01000104.1:3778-4152 GCA_002424705.1 Geobacter sp. UBA5608 | reverse complement strand
CCCCCGACACCACGGTCAAGGGGGAGAAAGATTAAAATCCGTTACCGTTTTTCGGTTTTGAGGCTGGGCATATGGATCGGCCGGATAAAGCTGGCATCGGTGGCCTGGCGAATCTCTTCGATCACCTCAGCCGGCACGGCCGAATCCAGCGACAGGATCACCATCGCCTCGCCCCGCTTCTCGCTGCGGCCCAGGTTCATAGCGGCGATATTGATATCGCGCTGGCCCATGATAGTGCCAAGCTTGCCGATCATGCCGGGCCGGTCGGCGTAGTGCAGGAGCAGCATATGCTCTTCCGGGGTAAAGTCCATGGCGTAATCACGCAACCGAACGATGCGCGGCGCACCTTCGAACAGGGTGCCGGCGATGGTACG
>DIKW01000104.1:0-3746 GCA_002424705.1 Geobacter sp. UBA5608 | reverse complement strand
AAGGCGTCGGCCGAGGTGGTCTTGGTCTCCTCCACCTCAATCCCCATCTGCTCGGCGATCAGCGAGGCGTTGACCATATTGACCTCCTGGTCCACCACCCGGTCCAACAGGGCCGCCAGACCGCAGACCGTCAGCGGCGAGCAGTCATAATGGGCGATGTTGCCGGCATAGCTGAAGGTCAGCTTGCTGGGGTGGCTGTCCAAAAGCTGGATACCAAAGTCGGCCATCACGTTCATCAGGTTCAGAAACGGCCGCATCTGATCCATCAGGGCCATATCGAAACGGGGGATGTTGACCGCATTCTCCAGCGGCTTTTCATCCAGGTAGTTGAGGATCTCCTTGGAGACGTCCACCGCCACGTTGATCTGGGCCTCCTGGGTGTTGGCCCCCAGGTGCGGGGTAACGGTCATCTTGGGATGGGCGATCAGCGCCTTTAATACGTCGGTCTTGGGCGGTTCCTCGCTCCAGACATCTACGCCGGCGATCGATATCTTGTTACTGTTCAGGGCGTCCAGCAGGGCCGGCTCGTCGATGATGCCACCCCGGGCCACGTTCATCACGATCACGCCGTCTTTCATCATGGCCAGTTCGCGGGCGCCGATCATCCCCTTGGTCTCGTCGGTCAATGGGGTGTGGACGGTGATGATGTCGCAGTTCTGGTAGATCTCGTCATGGGAGACCAGCTTGACCCCCAGGTCATGGGCCCGTTTGACGGCGATGTAGGGATCGCAGGCCAGCACCTCGCACTCAAAGGCCTTCAAGCGGGTGGCCACCCGGCCGCCCACCTTGCCCAGACCGATCACACCGGCGGTCTTGCCCTTCAGCTCCACCCCGGTAAAGGGGGCCCGTTTCCACTCACCCGACTTCAATGAGGCGTTGGCCACCGTTACGTTGCGGCAGGCCGCCATCAGCAGGGCCATGGTATGCTCGGCCGCGCTATTGGTGTTACCAAAGGGGGCATTGACCACGATCACCCCTTTGGAGCTGGCATAATCCAGATCGACGTTGTCAATCCCCACCCCAGCCCGGGCCACCATCTTCAACCGCTTGCCGGCATCCAGCAGATCCTTGTCCACATTGGTGCCACTGCGGGTAATAATAATGTCGTACTCGCCGATAATAGCCAGCAGTTCTTCCTTCTTCAGCCCCAGCTTGACATCCATCTGCACCCGGGCGTCCTGCTGCAACAACGCCAATCCTTCGGCGGCAACCTCATCGGTAACAATGATCTTCATTGACATAACCTCATCTGGTGGGAGTATTCAGGAGGATGCATACTAGCCCCCCAGTACAAAAAATGCAAGCCGACCAAAACAGTCTTGTGGTATACACAGCTGCATGACTACCCCTAAGCCGTTATTCAACATAGTTTTGATCGAGCCGGAGATACCGCCCAACACCGGCAATGTGGCCCGGTTATGCGCCGCCACCGGCGCCTGCCTACATCTGGTGGGCAAACTGGGTTTTTCCATCGATGACCGTCAGCTGAAACGGGCCGGACTGGATTACTGGGACAAGGTGAAACTGTGGCAATGGCAATCACTGGAGCAGTTGCAGACTGCCCATCCAGAGGGTCGTTTCTGGTACTTGAGCACCAAGGTGGCCCGTAACTGTTATGAGCAGGGCATCTACCAGCCCGGCGACTTTCTGGTGTTCGGCAAGGAGACCGCCGGTCTGCCGGCCGAGCTTTTGGCCGCCAACCAGGAACGCTGCCTGACCATCCCGATGCCGGGTCAGGTGCGCAGCCTGAATCTCTCCAACGCCGTGGCGGTGGTGCTGTACGAGGCGCTGCGCCAGACCGGACAGCTGCACGACTGAACGTTATAAACAGAAAGAGCCGGGGTTCACCCGGCTCTTCCCGCATCAACACCAGGTATTAGCTAAAAATCATCCTGCTCCGGCCCCCAGCTGTCCTTAAAGCTGATCTTTTTCACCCGGTTCTCACTCAAAACCTCATCACTGATCAGGGTGGCCTCTGCTTCGGTAAAACCGATCCGCGGCCGGACCGACATCCAGTGGGTGGCCACTTCGGACGGCTTCTCCAACGGCCGTGGCAGCGGCGGCCCCGGCTTGTACTGCCGGTTCAGGAACAGGGCGGCCTCGTACTGCTTTTTGTGCAGCACCAGGGCTACATCCACCTGATAGATGCCGTTGCTGACCGTCTTGCTGAGGATCACCTTTTCCAGCAGCATACCTTCAGGCATCTGGAGTAGTTCAGACATCGCTCGCCTCCCTCATAATTAGAATAAACAATCAGGCCACCCCGGCCAGTTCCAGCCGGGTGCCCCAACGCCGGATCAGTTCCGCCTTGATCTGCTTCCCTTCTGGCGAGGCCAACTCACCATCGCGCTCCAACAGACTGAAAGCCGCCTCACGGGCCTGTTCCAGGATCACACCATCCCGCAGGATGCTGGCCACCCGGAAGTCGGGCATGCCGGATTGACGGGTGCCGAGAAAATCACCCGGTCCACGGATCTCCAGGTCGGCCTCGGCGATCCGGAAGCCGTCGCTGGTGGCTTCCATCACCCGCAGGCGCCGTTCACCGTCCTCAGACAGCTTGCCCGGCGTCAGCAGGATGCAATATGAACGGTGCGCCCCCCGCCCTACCCTGCCCCGCAGCTGGTGCAGTTGCGACAGGCCGAAGCGCTCACAGTGCTCGATCACCATCAGGGTGGCGTTGGGCACGTCGATCCCCACCTCGATCACGGTGGTGGCCACCAGGATATCCAGTTCACGGTTTTTGAAGCTGGCCATCACCGCCTCTTTTTCCACCGGCTTCATCCGGCCGTGCAGGAGGCCCACCCGCAGGCCGGGGAACACCTCGGACTGCAGATGTTCCGCCATCTGGCTGGCAGCCTTCAGGTCGCTCTTCTCCGACTCTTCCACCAGCGGATAGATCACGTAGACCTGCCGCTCTTGGGCCACTTCAGCACGGATCAGGTCATACACCTGCTTGCGGCGGGATTCAAAATAGATCTTGGTCTCGATCGGGGTGCGGCCCGGCGGCAGTTCATCGATCACCGACAGAGAGAGGTCGCCGAACAGGGTCATGGCCAGGGTACGGGGAATCGGGGTGGCGGTCATCACCAGGATGTCGGGATTGCTGCCTTTCTTTTTGAGAATCCCCCGTTGCAGCACCCCGAAGCGGTGTTGCTCATCCACAATCCCCAACCCCAGACGCTGAAACGCCACCTTGTCCTGAATCACCGCGTGGGTGCCGATCACGATGGCGGCCCGGCCATCGGCCGCCTGGGCCAAGGCCTCTTTTTTGGCCGCACCCTTCAGACCGGCGGTCAACAGCACCACGCTGACCCCCAACTGCTCGCACCAGTGGTGAATATTGTGCCAGTGCTGTTCGGCCAGGATCTCGGTGGGGGCCATGATCGCCACCTGGTAACCGTTTTCAACCGCCACCAGGGCCGCCATCAACGCCACGATAGTCTTGCCGCTGCCCACATCCCCCTGCACCAGCCGGTGCATCGGGTGGGGCGCCATCATGTCGGTCTTGATCTCGGCCAACACCCGGCGTTGCGCTGTAGTCAACTGAAACGGCAACAGTTTGGCAAGTTCCTTGGTGTAGCGATGGGTTACCTTGAAGGCGATACCGTCTTCAAGCGCGACCCCTCGTTTTTTTAACGCCAGTCCCAGCTCCCAGAAAAAGAATTCATCAAATGCCAGCGAACGGTGGGCCGGGGTACGTCCCCCGTTCAGGTCGGCCAGTGCAGCTTCGGCCGGCGGCAGGTGCA
>DIKW01000083.1 GCA_002424705.1 Geobacter sp. UBA5608 | reverse complement strand
GTGACCGCAGTCTGGCCAATCAGGCTTTTGGCCGGGATGCGAGCAGGTAGGGGAGTGATGAGGGAACATATACAAAGCGAAAAGCAAGAGGTCACTTTTCTACACTGTTATAACCATGAGAAACCACCATGCCGTACGCCCTGATCGACAACGCATCACTCACTGCCGTACAGCGCGTCCTCGGGCAGGTTGTTGTAAAGACCCCTGACACAGTTAACGGTGATCTCGTGGCCTTTGAGCATCTTATTCAGGCGGTTCTTTTCTATGATGAGCTGGTATGTATAGATAACTACAAGGACGAGCACAAAGAAGAACGGGCCAACGTATTCAAATACATAAGATTTCTCTCGCCGCATGAGTTTGGGCTTGAAAATCTGGAGGGCAAAGCAAAGTCAGAGGCAGCTTCTATCCGTCCAGAGATTCGTGGTGGCGAGTTTGCCGACGAGGATTTTCGTCAACTCTTACAGACGCTCAAGCTAAATATGGTCTGCACTTGGGACCTAAGGTCAAGCGTATATTACCTGACTATGAAAATGCTTGGCCAGCCGAACACTCCAGAATTTCATAAGTATAGTGAGATAAGTTCATCGATATTCAATGAACTCGCTGATGCTGCCGACACACAAGGCCGCTGGAGTCATAATGTTGAACTCGTTGGGTCAAACGGCCATGTATTTACAAAAGAAGAGATGGTGGAGGAAGCAAAAGCTCAGAGGCGCGGTTTTGGTGGTACAACTCGCGCTCTGGATATGTTTGTAGCCTCTCTCAACTGGATAGCATATAAATCTATCTATTACAGTTTAGCTGCAAAGTATTTCAAGGCCGACACATTCCTTCATCCGATACGACACGCGTATCAAATCCAATGGATGAGGAAGACAGGTGCGTATGGGCACGACTTTACTTCAAAGCTCATAGACGCTCTTTCGAAGAGGGTGTCGACAGCCGTGTCAGAAATAGTAGATAACGGTCGAAATGCGGCGATCTCAATTGAGCTGCCAATTTTCTCGGCATGGCTGACATCCCAGTCAGGGGACGTAACATCTGTCATTCCAGCGGCTCTTGAGCTACGAGAATCCCAACATTTTCAAGAAACGCGCGGCATATTACGCGAAATCCGTATTGCGTATGATAAAGAAGGGATCGCGAAAGCAAATCCAGCTATAGAGAAGTGGAAGAAGCAGTTGGCCAAAGCAGAAAAAGAGCTTAAGCGGTCTTATGGTATTGATGCGGGGCAAGGTATACCAGGGAGTTTTCTGATTAAAGCATATAACACGTATGCTGTCGTGAACGGTTTGCCACAGTTCCCTGAGTTCGATTTCAAAGTTCCTCTGCCAGAGTTTATGCGAAGAAACAGGTCAGATTCATTTTCAAATATCTATAAGGATGTGGCAGCAGAGTTGACATCTATAGAAAGGCTAGGTGGAATCAGAGATTTAATGGCATCTCGGTTCGTGATTGATGATAAGCATTATGTTCCGCCAAAGACAGAGGCGCCGGAGTTTCGTAGATATTCGTCTGATTGGAAGTTGCCAATGTAAACAATGGTTATCACAAAGCGCTAAACACGTACGCACATTTCGCTGCGCTTCATGTGCGCCGGTTAGCTCGGCGTTACCATAATAATAACAAAATAATGAATACACAGAAATCTTACTACACCTTTCCAAACAGAAATAATTCTAAGAAAAACTAAGGGCACTGCCCACATTGCCCTGGCGCCCATGCGGCGCTATGAGTCAGATTGAAATATCGTAAAAGAACTGTTCATGTTGAATAATTACCAAGACATCCAAACCCTGCTGGCAGGACCAAAGAATCCGGACCAGGAGTTCATCCGCGCTGGCGCCACCTTCGGCGAGGTCTATGCCATGGCGGCCGGACTGCGCGCTGTTCTGGCTGCACCAGAATCTCAGGGGGCCTCCATCTGTCTGGCTGTGAACGACCGGGCGGTCATGGCCGCTGTTCTCCTGGCCGCCCTTCATCCATCCCTGGAGCGGGCGTCGCTAGGGCATCCCTGCCCTACGGCTACCCTTCATCCCGGTAAGCGAAGCGAAGCGAAAGCTCCGGCCCAACCCGGCGGCCCGACCCTGCTGCTGCCCTTCGCCCTTTCCGGCCCGGCCCTGGCTCGGATGCAGCAGCTCACCGGCTTTACCGCCGCTATTTGCGATGTTGACCGGGAGCTGCCGGCGGGCACCACCATTATCCGCCCGCCAGCAGGGACAGCGGCGGAGCCTGCAGCCTGCGCCCCGATATCGGCGCAGGCCGAGCTGCTGCGGATCTTTACCGGCGGCTCCACCGGTACACCGCAGATCTGGTCAAAGACCGGGGAGAATCTTTTCGGTGAGGGCTTTTCCCTGGCCCGCCACTTTGCAGTGAGCGAACAAGACTGCATTGTTGCCACCGTGCCCCCCTGTCATATCTACGGCCTGCTCTTCTCCGTGATCCTGCCTCTGGTCTCCGGGGCCTCGGTGCTCATGGACAACCCCTCGTACCCCGGCGAGATCGTTGGTGCGATCGAGGAACAGGGGGCCACCCTGCTGGCCGGTATCCCCCCGCATTACCGGGCCCTGCGGGGGAAAAAGGTGGCTGGATCCACCCTCAGGCTGGCCTTCTCTTCTGCCGGAATGCTGGATGCAGAGGACAATGAAGCCTTCTCCCGTCTCAATGAGGTGGGCATAGTCGAGGTGTACGGTTCCACCGAAACGGGCGGCATCGCCACCCGTAACAGATCGATGGGCGAGACCTCATTCACCACCTTCCCCACCGTTGCCTGGACGATCAAGGACGACCGCCTCTGCGTGCGCTCCCCCTTTCTCTCGCCGGAACTGACCATGGCAGGCGACGGCTTTTTTACCACCGGCGACCGGGTGGAACGAAGCGGGACGACCCAGTTTATGCTCAAGGGCCGGGTGGACGGGGTGACCAAGGTGGGGGGTAAACGGGTGGATCTGGAAGAGGTACGGGCCATTATCAAAAAGGTGCCCAGGGTCAGCGACTGTGTGGTCATGGCTCTGCCCGACGCCGGAGGCCGGGAACACCGGATTGTGGCCTTGATCCAGGGGGCGGAGGTGGATATGGATCTGCTCAGGAAGAGCCTGGCTGCATCGCTTGAATTCTACGCCCTGCCGCGCCTGCTCAAGACCATCGACCGTATTCCGCTGCAGGCCAACGGCAAGTACGACCGGGATGCCATCACCCACCTCCTGACCACATGAGCACTATGCGCCACGCCTTTGCCAGCGGTTACGAAAACCTGTCGGCCTGGTCCGACCTCCTCGACCGCATCAACGTCTTTCCCGTGGCCGACGGTGATACCGGGGCCAATCTGCGCATCAGCCTCGCCCCCCTGCGGGACTGTGAGACCGACAAGGCACAGACCCTGGAGCTGCTGACCCGCAGCGCCACCGGCAACTCCGGCAATATCGCCGCCGCCTTTTTCCAGGAGTTTTTTCAGTCGGAGGGCTTTGCTGATCTGGCCGGCAATGCGGCCCGGGGCCGGGAAAAGGCCTGGGCTGCCCTGGCCCGCCCCCAGGCCGGCACCATGCTCAATGTCTTTGACTCGCTCGCCGCCAGCCTGGCTGGAAAAACAGCTTTGGAGGAACTTTATTCCTCTCTTTGTACCGAGTTACGGGAGGCGGTTCTGGCCACCTCGCAGATCCTGCCGGATCTCAGGCAGGCAGGTGTTGTCGATGCCGGGGCCCTGGCCATGTATATCTTCTTTGAAGGCTTTTTCCGCCAGCTTGCCGGGCAGCCCGCCGCCCTTCCCTCCATTCCCAAGCTCTTTGCCGGCAAACTGGCCATCGATCCCAATTTCCTGGCCACTCCCAACGCCAGTTTTTGTGTCAGTGCCCTCATCCAGACCAAAGACACGCAGACCGGAGCCGATAAAATCCCGGCGGAGTGGGGGGAGAGCGTGGTTGTGCTGCCGGCTCCATCAGGGATCAAGGTCCATATCCATACCGCTGACCGCCGGCAGCTGCGCGACCGGCTTTCTTCACTGGGCGAGATCGTCGACTGGTCGGATGAGGCCATGGATCACAATGATCCCAGCCGCTTTACCGGCCCGGAAAAGAGGCAGATTGTCCACATCATGACCGATGGCGCCGGCTCCCTGAGCCGCGAGATGGCGCGACGCCATGGCATCACCCTGCTGGACAGTTACATCCTCGCCCAAGAGCAGAGCAGGCCGGAAAGCCTGCACGCTCCGGCCGAGATCTACGCCCTGATGCGGCAAGGGGTAAAGGTCACCACCGCCCAGGCCTCCACTTTTGAGCGCCATCAGCACTATCAGAGCGTCTGCCAGCAATTCGGCCAGACCCTCTACCTCTGCGTCGGCTCGGCCTTTACCGGCAATGTTGATATCGCCAGGAGCTGGAAAGAAGGCAACGATCCGGCCAACCTGCTGGAGATCGTCGATACCGGATCGGCTTCCGGCCGTCTGGGGCTCATTGCCCTGCTTG
>DIKW01000003.1 GCA_002424705.1 Geobacter sp. UBA5608 | reverse complement strand
CCCAGGCGTAGTTGGCCCAGGCCGCGCCGGTGATGATACCGAGGGTCAACAGCGGAAAGCCGACCATGATCGCCTTGTAGTTCAGGTCGTCCAGCACCTTGGTGGGCGGGAAGATCGAGAGCAGGCCACCGGCGGCGTCGGTACCGTTTTCTTCACTCTTGGCCTTGATCAGGTACATGATCGAGACCCCGCAGGCCACGGCAAAGGCGGCATAGCCCAGGAAGCAGGTCAGTACGTGGTAGGTCAGCCAGTTGCTCTGCAGGGCCGGCATCAGGGGATTGATGTCGGTGGGCAGGTAGAGCTGGCCCCAGGTCATGGCCAGCAGGGCAAAGGGCATCACAAAGGCGCCGATTACGCGGTATTTGTACTTGGCGTCGATGATGCCGAAGACCAGCACGATGCTCCAGGCAAAGAAGACCACCGATTCGTAGAGATTGGAGAGCGGGGCGTGGCCCATGCCCAGGTCGTAGGATTCCTTCCAGCGCAGGCCGGTGGCCACGGTATGGATGGCAAAGCCGATCCAGGCCAAAACCGTGCCGGACAGGCCGACCTTCTGGTTGCGGCCGGCAAGGTAGCCGAAAAAGGCCAGGGTGGAGGCCATGTAAAAGATGGTGGTGATGTTGAACAGTGATCCGCTGGTCATTGGTTGCCCTCCTGTGAGGCGTTGGTGCGAAGCGAGTCGGCCAGGGCGTTGAACCATTGGCGGAACGATTCTTGGCCGCGGGTGGTGTGGCCGGCAATGGTCAGTTGATGTTCGTCAATCCGGACCCAGATCCGTTGATGGGGCAGGAAAAAGGCCACGTATAGGGCGATACACAACAGCAGGCAGCCGGCCCAGACCACCCAGACGCCGGGATCCTTGTTGACCTGCAGGCCGGTGTAGAACTGTTCGTTGCCCCCCAGGTAGCTGATGACCGGCAGTCCCAAGCGGGCCGCTTCGGCCCGGTTGTCGTCCGGGTGGTTGGCAAAGACAATCAGGTCAAGCGTCTGGCCGCCGCGGGCCGGGTGGACGTCGATGCGGGCCGCCGGCCCGCTCTTGCCGGGCAGGAACGGCGAAACATCCTGCACCGCCTCGATCACATGCATGCTGCTGCCGTCCGGCAGGTGTGCGGTGCCGTCGCTGGCCAGTGTCAGGTTCTGTCCCTGCGGGCCTTCGCCGATCCTGAACTGGTGGGAGCCGATGTTGCCGTAGCTGGACTGGTAGAAGGTGATCCCCCGGTAGGTCAGCGGCTCGTTGACGATCAGCCGCGCATGTTTGTAGCCGGGGATCTCTTTGCCGTTTTCAGTCAGGGTCAGGATGCTCTTGTACTCTTTGGGCATCGGATTATGACCGTCCTGGGCCGGGTAGTAGCTGACCGTGAACTGGTCACAGCGCAGCTCAAAGCCCAGCGGCCGCACGTTGCCCTGACGGTCGGTAAAGCTGTTGACGGTCTCACCTTCCGGGATGGCCACAAACCCTTTGAAGCCGAACAGATTGCCGATGATGGCGCCGATAAAGATCAGGATGATACTGGCGTGTACCAGATAGGCCGCCAGCCGGGCCCAGGGGCGGCGCTGGGCGAAGAGATGGGTCTGGCCGTCCTGTTGCGTGACGATCGGGCGGCCCAGCCGTGTGCTGAGCAGCTTGGTCAGGCTGTCTGGATTGTTAGCGCTTTCCAGCGGCAGCGACTGGCAGCAGGTGGCGCTGCGCTCAACGCCTGTGGTCAACAGCGGTTCGGGCCGGAAGGCGGTTTGCCAGACCTGGGGCAGTCGCTTCAAGGAACAGGCCAACAGGTTGGCCGAGAGTAGCATCAGGAGGCCCAGGAACCACCAGGAGTGGTACATGTTGAAAAAACCCAGCAGTGAGTAAAGCTTATAGCGATTGCCCTGCTGGCCGCCGATGGAGGCGATGTACTGCGGGTCCAGGGTGCCCTGGGGGATGACGGTGCCGATGATCGACACCAGGGCCAGGGCGATCAGCAGAAACATGGTGAGACGTAATGAGGCCAGGGCATCCCAGGCTCTGGTGGGGATGTCGCTTTGGTGTGCAGCCATGGTATGACACTCCTTGACGCTGCGCCTCAAGGCGCAGTCAGCAGATGGGTCCGCAGGGGCGGACAGGGGGGAAGCGCAGGCTTCCCGGCAAAATGCTGATCTCAGGAGTGGTTTTGTGGGGGAACGAAGATCGCCAGGTAGACCGCAGGCAGGCGGTGGGTGTCCTCTCTGAACGGTTCAAAGCTGAACAGCGGTGCGGGGGGGAACATTACCGTTGTCGTGAGCGGTGCATGGCAAGCGCATGAGCAGGCTGAGGAGGCACAGCAATCGTCATCATCCGGCTGGCTCTGGTGATCAGGGCAACCTTCGTGGTGCTGATCGGCCATGGCAACTGGCGCCGTGGTCTGGCCGCTGTGGCAGATTGCGGCCACCGGCGCCAGCAGGACGCTCAGTAGGGCCAGCAGCATCAGTGCGCTGCCTAGCCAGTTGGTCTGGTAACGAGATTTCATATCAAAACGATACACAATTAGTTTAGCGGTTGTCAACCGGCCTTTATTAACTGCACTGCCAAGGGCAGCATTGAGAGGGCAGCCAGGGCTACCAACAGCACGCGGCGTGTCATGCGGTCACGCTTTTCAGGCTGCGGGAAGCGCTGTACCTGCGACGCCGGGTTGGGGCCAGCTGGTTGTCGATCACCAGCTTGAGCAGCTGGCGCAGCACGGTGGACAGCTTGGTGCTGCGATCCCCCCGCAGTTGTTCCAGCAGGTCCAGCTCCTGGTCGCTGACCCGGAACGAGATGATGTTGCGCAGATGCTGCGCGGTCTTGTTTTTGTTTTTGTTGGGCATCAGGTAGCACGCTCCTTTCTGAGTGGTGGTTTAGCGGGATGTCACCGTGGTGGCGATCGAGGCCCCTCCGGTCCGGTCTCTGCTCAGCGCATGGCCTGCAGCCGGGCGATCCGTTCTTCCATCGGTGGGTGGGTCGAGAAGAGCGACGCCATGCCGGCTCCGGTCAAGGGGTTGACGATGAACATATGTGCGGTGGCCGGCCGGGCCTCCTGCATCGGGATCATGCGCGAGGCGTTGTGCAGCTTGGCCAGTGCGTTGGCCAGGGATTGGGGCCTGCCGCAGATCTGGGCGCCGGTGGCGTCTGCCAGGTATTCACGGGAACGGGAGACCGCCATCTGGATCAACATGGCTGCCAGCGGGGCGATGATCGCCATGGCCAGCGAGCCCACCAGGCCGCCGATGCCGCCCCCTTCCTCCTCGTCTCCTCGGCCGGCTCCCAGCATGGCTCCCCACTGCAGCATGCTGCCGATCATGGAGATGGCGCCGGCAAAGGTGGCGGCAATGGTGGAGATCAGGATGTCACGGTTCTTGACATGTCCCAGCTCATGGGCCATCACCCCTTCCAGTTCTTCCGGGGTCAGGATCCGCATGATCCCTTCGGTGGCGGCCACGGCTGCATGTTGTGGGTTGCGGCCGGTGGCGAAGGCGTTGGGCGATTGGTCCGGGATGATGTAGACCTTGGGCATCGGCAGCCCGGCCCGTTGGGCCAGTCGCTCCACCATGCCGTAAAAGGCCGGGTTTTCATTGCGGGTGATCTCCTGGGCGCCGTACATCCGCAGCACGATCTTGTCCGAGAACCAGTAGGAGCCGAAGTTCATCACGGCGGCCATCACAAAGGCGATCAGCATGCCGCCCTTGCCGCCGATGGCGCCGCCCATGAACACCAGCAGCACGGTCAGCAGTGAAAGCAGCATCGTGGTCTTGAGATGGTTCAGCATGGTGGTGATACCTCCTGTGATACGTGTGTTGGATACTAAAAAAGACCTTTACCCGAGGAGCTCAATGCTCTGCGCTGGGTAAAGGTCTTGCTGTCGATCGAATCGTCCCTTGCCCGGGCCCGCAGGCCGTATTGACGGGTCAAGGGCCGGCCATGTCTCCGGCCGGTAGCTACTCCCCTTTAGTAGTAAGTACGCTAGCCGAAAGCGGTTTCGGCTGTCAACAGATTTTTTGTACGCACCGGCGCCAGGGCAGGTATTCTTTGCGCTGCAGTCTTGCAGTTGTCAGTGAACCTGCTACACTTCGCTTGTTTTTATCCCTGCCGGAGACCGATGTGCGCTCAGGCCGCCGTCGGCAAGGAGCAGCTGTCATGATCGTTCTGAGGCATGTAGCGAGGAATACGCACAGTGGGTGATATGGAGACGCAAGCCGAACAGCTGCTGTCGGACGTAGATCTGCAGCACGAGGAGCTGGTTGACGAACAGAGCGATCAGCAGGAGCTGCAGCCGATCATCGACCTGCTGCGCAACGGCCTGGGGATCGACTTCGCCGCCTACAAGATCGGCACCGTTGGCCGCCGTGTCCTGCGGCGAATGGAGTTCTGTCAGGAGACATCGCTGGCGGACTATGCCGCGCGGCTGACGACCGACCCGGACGAGCTGGAGGCATTGGGCCATGATCTGCTGATCGGGGTGACGGAGTTTTTTCGCGACCCAGCCATGTTTCAACGTCTTGAGGAGCTGCTGCGGGACCTGCTGCGCGATCGTCCAACCAGCGACGGTCTGCGGATCTGGTCCGCCGGCTGCGCCAGCGGCGAGGAGGCCTATTCTCTGGCGATGCTGGCCCATCTGGCGGCCGAGGCAGTGGATTTTCGCGGCGATATCAAGGTGTTTGCCACCGATGTCCACAAGGGAGCCCTGACCACCGCCTCCACCGGTATCTACAGCCGCGAACTGCTGGAGAGTGTGCCGGAACCGTACCGGGCCCGTTTTTTCCGCTGTGAGGCCGATGACCGTTGTCGGATTGAACCGGCCCTGCGGCGCTGTGTGGTGTTCGCCCACCATAACCTGCTGGCCGACCCGCCCTTTACCCGGATTGACCTGGCAGTCTGCCGCAACCTGCTGATCTATCTGCGGCCAACGACCCAGATCCGTGCCTTGTCGGCCCTCTATTTTTCCCTTAACCCGGACGGTATCCTGTTTCTGGGGCCCAGCGAAGGGGTGGCTGCGTTGGAAAGCTCCTTCAGTCCGCTGGACACGAGCTGCAAGCTGTTCCGCAAGATCCCCCATCCCCAGCAGCGCCATACCGGCGGAGCGTCGACGGTGCCCTGGGTGGCGCGGCCGTTGTTGGGCACGGCAGTGCAGCAGAATCACCGTCACGCCATCACCCTCGACCGGCAGCTGGTGCATGATTACGATCAGTTGCTGCGCCGTTATATGCCCCCCGGATTTCTGGTCAACGAGCAGCACCAGATCCTGCACTTTTTTGGTGATCTGACGCCATATCTGAGGACTCCGGAGGGGCGGGCCGAGGGCGATATGCTGCGGCTGGTGCATGAAGAGTTGCGGCCGGCGCTGACCACCGCTCTGCACCGGGCCACCAGCACCCAGTGCGACATCCGCATGGAGCGCCAGCGGTATACCCTCCATGCCACGCTGCAGCAGGTGGACCTGTCCGTCAGTTGTATCAGGCATGATCCAGCCACGCGGCCCCATTACCTGGTCTCGTTCCAGCCTTCGGAACTGCAGCCAGGTCTGACTGACGTCGTGGAGACGACCATTGGCAGCTGTGATCCCCTGCTGTCGCAGCGGGTCAACGACCTGGAGGAGGAGCTCCAGTTTACCCGCCACAGTCTGCAGTTGACCATTGAAGAGCTGCAGGCCAGCAACGAAAAGCTGGACCTGGCCAATGAAGAGCTGGTCTCCTCCAACGAGGAGCTGCAGAGCACCAATGAAGAGCTGAAATCGGTCAACGAAGATATCTATGCGGTCAATGCGGAGCTGGAGGCGCGCAACAACCAGCTTACCCAGCTGAACCGCGATCACGACAATCTGCTGGCCAGCACCGAGGTGGGTACGGTTTTTCTGGATGCCGAGCTGCGGGTGCGCAAGTTCAGCCCGGCCATCACCAGTTTTCTCAAGCTGCTGCCCCAGGATATCGGTCGGCCGATCGACCATATCGCCTACACCCTGACCCTGCAGTCGGAATTTTTGCAGCACCTGCAGCATGTGCTGCATAACGGCACCAAACTGGAAAAAGAGATTCAGGTGGGGCCGGAGCAGTGGGTGCTGAAGCGGATCCTGCCGTTCCGCACCGAGCGCGGGACCGTGGACGGCGTGGTGCTGACCTTCACCGATATCTCGGCCATCAAGCTGGCCCAGCGCTCGATTGAGCAGATCAATGCCGAGTTGGAGCTGAAGGTGATTGAACGGACCAGGGCCCTGGCTGCCAGCGAAGCCCGGGTACGGGCCTACATCGAGAATGCAGGCCAGGGATTCTGGCAGATCGGCCCTGACCGCCTCACTCAGGATGTCAATCCTGCCCTCTGCGCCATGCTGGGCTACAGCCGCGATGAGATGCTGGGCCGTTCGCCGTTGGCGTTTGCCGATGAGGCGAATCAGGCCATCTTCAGGACCCAGATGGCCCGGATCGAAGCCGCGCCCCACCGCAACTACGAGATCACGCTGCGCCATAAGGATGGCCACCCGGTGCCGGTTGTGTTCCACGCCACCACCCACCGTAACGAGGATGGGCAGCTTGCCTACGGCTTTGCCTTTGTGACCGACTTGAGCGAGCAGAAACGGAGCGAGGCGGAGCGGCTTCGTTTGCAGCAGATGATTGAGGCCAGCCTGAACGAGATCTACGTCTTCACCCGCGACAGCCTGCGGTTTGAGTATGTCAGTCCGTCGGCCCTGCATAACCTCGGCTACAGCATGGAGCAGATGCGTGCGATGACGCCGGTGGATATCAAGCCGGAGATGGATGAGCAGACCTTCCGGGCCACGGTGGCCCCCTTGCTGTCAGGCATGCAGGGACAGCTGGTCTTCCAGACCATCCATCGGCGGGCCGATGGCAGCGACTATCCGGTGGAGATCCAGCTGCAGCTGGTTGAGAGTGGCGGCCAGCAGCTGTTCCTGGCGATGATCACCGACATCACCGAACGCCAGGCCACCGAGCAGGCGCTGGATATGGCGCGGCGGGTGCTGGACATGACCTCCGACGCCATCTTCTGGGCTGACGAGCAGGGCCGCTTCATCTACGTCAACGATGCGGCCTGTCGTGCCTTGGGATACAGCAGTGCCGAGCTGCGCACGATGACGGTGGCCGATGTGGACTGCACCCATGATGCCAGTCTGTTTGAGGGATTCCTTCAGGCTATGCGACGCGAACAGGTCATGACCTTTGAGAGCCGGCACCGCCGCAAGGACGGCACGACCTTCCCGGTTGAGATGGTGGTCAACCTGCTCACCTACGGCGGCCAGACCTACCTGTGCGGCTTTGCCCGCGATATCTCGCTGCGTCGTCAGGCCGAAGAGGCCCTGCTGCAGGCCAAGGAGGCGGCCGAGGCCACCACCCGGGCCAAGAACCAGTTTCTGGCCAACATCAGTCACGAGGTGCGCACGCCGCTGACCGGTATCATGGGGATGAGCCAGCTGTTGCATCTGACGCCGCTCTCCGAGGAGCAGCGCGAGTACCTGCACAACCTGGACGCCTCTTCGCAGAGCCTGCTGGTGATCATCAACGACCTGCTGGACCTGACCAGGATTGAAGCAGGGCGGATCCATCTGGAGCTGGATGCCTTTCAGCCGGCCAAGATCGCCGCTGAAGTGCTGCGTGTGCATGAGCCGGTGGCCCAGCGCAAGGGGATCTCCCTGGCCCTCGATCTGGCTGCGGAGCTGCCCGGTCAGGTGCGGGGCGTGCCCCAACGGGTCAAGCAGATTCTGCACAACCTGGTGGGCAATGCGGTCAAGTTCACCGATCAGGGCAGCGTCACCCTCACCATCGCCCCTGATCGCCAGGAAGGCGAGACATTCTGGCTGTCGTGCCGTGTGACCGATACCGGTATCGGCATGACCGATGAGACCCTTGCCCGTCTGTTCAGTCCTTTCAGCCAGGGTGACAGCTCCATCGCCCGGCGTTATGGCGGGACCGGTCTGGGGCTGGCCATCTGTCGCCGCATGACCGAACTGATGGGCGGCAGCATCACGGTGGAGAGCAGCCCCGGCGTCGGCAGCTGCTTCCAGGTGCTGCTGCCGTTGCAGCTTGACTGCGACCAATCGGCAACGATGGCCCAGCCGATAGCCGGCGCCGCGGGCTGGAGCGGCGAACCGCTGCAGATCCTGCTGGCTGAGGATCAGGTGGTCAGCCGCGTTTTTGCCACCCGGCTTTTGGAACGGTTGGGGCACTCGGTGGTGGCGGTGGAAGACGGCGCCGCTGCGTTGGAGGCCTGGCAACAACAGCCGTTTAATATCATCCTGATGGATGTCCAGATGCCCGGTATGGACGGCTTGGCCGCCACCCAGGCCATCCGCGCCCAGGAACAGCAACGCCAGTCCCCACGGACAGCCATTATCGCGTTGACCGCCCATGCCCTGACCGGTGATCGGGAACAGTTGCTGGAGGCCGGTTTTGACGGTTACGTGCCCAAGCCGATCGACCTGACCCTGCTGCTGGCCGAGGTCAACCGCTTGCTGGGAGAGGCTGGTTCTAACGCCGAGAACGGAGGTGCGCCATGAAACGATGGAGGTTCCTAGTGGGACTAGTGGTCTGGCTGCAGTCTGTGCCGGCTTTTGCCGCAGCGCCCAGGGAGTATCTCTTTACGGTCTTGCCACAGCAGCCGCCGGTGGCGATGCACACCCTGTGGCGTCCTTTACTGGATCGTCTGGAGCAGGAGCTGGGGGTCAAACTCAAGCTGAAGCTGTACGAGAATATGACGGAGTTCGAGGAGGATGCGGTCCACGGCGAGGGAGATTTTGTCTTCAGCACGCCGGTGCAGATACCGCTGTTCCACAAGCGGCAGGGCTATACGCCACTGGTGCGCGGAACCCGCTATCTGAACGGGATGGTGTTTGTTCGTAAGGATTCGCCCATCACCACAATTGAAGAACTGGCCGGCAAGGAGGTGGCCTTTGTCGGGGCCCGCAACCTTTGAAGTGTGATCGTGCGGCAGGTCCTGTCGCAGCACAATGTGGAGCTGAACCTGAAGCACCTCTACGCCGGCAGTACCAGTAACGTGTTTAAAAATGTATTGATGGGCAAACAGGTGGCAGGGGTCACCTTGGATACGGACCTGGAGCGTCAACCGCCAGAGGTGGCCAGCCAGCTACGGATAATCCTGAAGACACAGCAGCTGGCTCCCCATCCGGTTTCTGCCCACCCGCGGGTGCCACAGGCGCTCCAAAGGAGGATGACAGCCACCTTCTTGAAGCTGAGTAGGGAGGATGCAGGGCAGGAACTGCTCAGACAGGTCAGGATTGGACAGACGGTTCGCGCCATCTATGCCAGAGATTACCGGGAACTTGAACGGATGGACTACAACGCCTTGACTCGGGGGCTCTGACGGCATGCTGCGGCCGGTAAGCCTGTATACCCGCCTGATGGTGGCGGTGGCGACGGTAACCGCCGTGGGGGTGCTGTCGCTCGTCTTCTGGAACAGCCACAGCGAGACCAAGCGGCTGCGCCAGATGCTGCGTGCCGACGCCCTGGTGCTGTGCGCCAATCTGGCTGAGACCCTGGCCCATCAACTGGTGGTGGAGGACTACGCCGGGGCTGAAACCTTCATGCTGCGTTCCATGCGGCTGCCGAATATGGTGCGCTTTCAGCTCTGTGACCCAGGGGGACAGCTCTTGGTTGACGTGCAGCAGGGGGCTGACGGTCAAGGGCTGGTCAGCCATGACCTGCAACGCCTTGTGCCCCCCGCCGGACAGTCCCCGCAAAGCTCCTATTCCGATAATCGTGGGATCATCTGGCAACCGATTACTGCAGGCAGCCTGCTGGGGTGGCTGCGGGTCGAATTTTCCTTGGATGATGTCATCCAGATGCGCACCGCCATCTGGCAGCAGGGATTGCTGCTGGGGGTCGGGCTGGTGCTGGGTATCTGTCTGCTGGTGATGGCCCTGATCCGAACTCCGGCCGTGGGCATCCGTCAGCTGGCGGCCTTTGCCCGCGAATTGCCCTCGCATAAGGGGGAAAGCATCGCTGTTTTCCGTGGGATCACGGAACTTGAAGAGCTGGGCAGTTCCCTGAATCATGCCTCTATCGAACTGGCCAGGATCGACCGGGAACTGATGGAGCTGAACCGTACCCTGCAGAACCGGGTTGACGAGGAAGTTGCCAGGAGCCGCGAGAAGGATGTGCTGTTGCTGCAGCAGGCACGTTACCAGACCCTGGGCGACCTGCTGGTCAATATCGCCCACCACTGGCGGCAGCCGTTGAATGCCGTCGGCGCCATGATTCAGGAACAGGCCTGGCAGATCGTCAACAACGAGCTTGCACCGGGAGAAGCGATCGCCAGGTCTGACGAGATCATGGGGCTGCTGCAGCAGCTTTCCCACTCCCTTGAAGGTTTTCGCCAGCTTTGCCAGCCAGCCAATTCGGCAACCAGCTTCTTGCCCTCCCAGGCGGTGTCAGAAGCGTTGTCAATCGTCAGGGAAGGGTTTCGTCTGCAGGGTATCGAACTGCGTCAGGAGTTAAGGGCAGAGCGTCCGGTGTATGGTCCGCGACAGGACCTGGTGCAGGCGCTGCTCAATCTGCTGAACAATGCCCGTGACGCGTTGCATGCCCAACGGATAGCCAATGGGCTGATAGCGGTGCAGATCGCGCTGCGCGGATCGGATACCGTGCTGATCATGGTTGCCGACAATGGCGGCGGCATACCGCCAGAGGTGCAAACCACATTGTTTGACCCCTATGTCACCACCAAATTCCGGGCGCAAGGGGTGGGCCTCGGGCTGTTCGTGGTGCGGCAACTGGTTGAACAGCGTTTTTATGGTATAGTGGAGGCGACCAACAGTGATGAGGGAGCCGTCTTTACGCTTGCCATCCCTGTTCATACCGGAGGTGCGTATGACGCCGGCTGAGCGTTTAAAGGGCATGACGTTGCTCTATGTTGAAGATGAGGATGTGGCCAGGATGGCGGTGGGCGCCTTTTTGAAGCGTCAGGTGGGGGTCCTGCTGCTGGCCAGGAACGGCCAGGATGGCCTGGATCAGTTTCAGCTCAATCACCCCGACATCGTGGTCAGCGACCTGGAGATGCCGGTCATGAACGGCATGCAGATGGTGCACAAGATGCGGCAGCTGAACAATGGCACCCCGATCATCATCACCACCGCCTATGACGATGAGGCCCATGCCTGCCCCGAGGCCGACCGGGTGATTATCAAGCCGATCATGTTCAATGAACTGTTGGCCAATATTCTGGACTGTCTCGCCGAGCGTGCCGCACGAGGGTAGCTGAACGCTTGAGCAGTGCATAAAAAAAACGCCCGCTTCCAGCATCGTCGCCGGAAGCGGGCGTTGTACGTTCCCGCTTTACGCTTGGCGCAGTGCCGCTTCGGCAAGCACCTCGGCAATGTCCTTCACCTGCACCTGGCCGGCCTTCAGGTCCTTCAGGCCGTCGTCCAGCATGGTCAGGCAGTAGGGGCAGGCCACGCAGACCGTGTCCGGCTGTTGTTCCAGCGCCTCCTTGGCCCGGTTCAGGTTGATCCGCTCGCCGGTAAACTCCTCCATCCACATCCGGCCGCCGCCGGCCCCGCAGCAGAAGCCGTCTTCGCGGTTGCGGGGCATCTCGATCGGTGCAGCGCCGGTGGCCAGTTCCAGCGCCGCTCTGGGTTCGTTGTAGATGCCGTTGTG
>DIKW01000002.1:13341-14127 GCA_002424705.1 Geobacter sp. UBA5608 | reverse complement strand
CACCGCCACCGGAGGAGCCTTCCCGCTGTCCCGGGTCACCCGGGAGGATTTCATGGCGCAGCCCACCCGGATCATCAACATGAACCAGCTGGGCCAAGCCCTGAACGAACTGAACGATCCGCCGGTCATGTCGCTCTACGTCTACCACTCCAACCCGGCCAGCATCGCACCGGACCAGAACTCCATCATCCAGGGGCTGGAACGGCAGGACCTGTTCACGGTGGTGCATGAACGCTTTCTGACCGATACCGCCCGCTTTGCCGATATCGTGCTACCGGCCACCAGTTCTCTGGAACACCCTGACCTGTACCGCTGTTACGGCAGCTACCACGCCCAGCGCTGCAGCGCAGTGATCCAGCCGCTGGGTGCGGCCACGAGCAATTGGGACACCTTCTGCCTGCTGGCGGCCGGCATGGGCTGGGACGAGCCGTTCTTCCGGCAGTCTACCGACGACCTGATCGAACAGCTGCTTGATGTTGAAACCCCCTGGCGTGACAGTGCCACCACCCAGCGGCTGCGGCAGGGTGAGCCGGTACTACTGAGCCCACCCAGTTCACCACGGGGTCCCTGGTTGACCCCCTCGGGCAGGATCGAGATCAAAAACGAACGAGAGCCGGAACCGCTGCCGCGGTTGCTGCCGACCCACGCCGAGTCCGACGGCCTTCCGCTGCGGCTGCAGCCGGCGACGACCCCTTTTGCCCTCAACTCCAGCTTCTACGAACAGGATCAGCTGCGGGACCAGCAGCAGCCGATGCTGCTGCTGATGCACCCCAACGATGCCACAGC
>DIKW01000002.1:8150-13249 GCA_002424705.1 Geobacter sp. UBA5608 | reverse complement strand
GTGGTGACGGAGGGGGTCTGGTGGCAGGAGTTTATGAAGGGTGAGCGGGGGGTCAACGCCCTGACCTCCCAGCGCCTGACCGATCGGGGGGCCGGCAGCACCCTCTACGATGTAGGGGTGGAGGTCAGGCCGGCACAGTAGACACAAAACGGGCCATCCACAGCTGGATGGCCCGCCTGGTAGCAACTTGAATACAGGCAGCTACTTGGCCACAGTATCCTTGTAAGCCTCGATCACCTTACGCACCTTTTCAGATGGTGCACCGATGGTGATCAACCCCAAGGGACGCTCAATCTTGTCGGTCTTGACCACCACCACCCCCGTCTTAACAAAACCAGCACCCAGTCCGCCGATGGCGGCCGGGTCCTTGGCAATCTCGTCACTGATGGTGGCAACGTTAACCGCCAAAGTTTCAGCAAGATACTCCTCATTCTTCAATACCGCCTGTTTGATCAGGCCCCGGGTGGCACTGGACAGGGTGTCGGTTACCACCTTGATGGCCTGGTCTGCGCCGCCCAGCTCCTTCCAGTTACGCGTCTTGCCGGTGTGGATATCCTTCAGCTGCTGGAAGGTCAGACTCTGAACCTTGTTGCCAGGATGCACCACAAATACCACCTGATCCATCAGGATGGTATGCAACTGCATGTTTGAACTATCTAGTTCGCGGCCTGCCGCCTTGGCCCCTTTGACTACCGTCTCGACCGAGGCCGAGGCCAGCGAGGCATCGCACTGCTGGTCCGCCAGATCGATCAATCCTTTGCCGGCATTGCTCTTTACCACATCAAGTCTGTAGCCGGTGGCCCTTTCAACCGCCGCCTTATGTGGCGCGATTAGTCCGTCCACCACGCTGGCTGCGCCACACAGCTTGACCACCGTCTTGGCGGGTGTGTCAAACCTGCGGTGGCAGGCATCGCACTCTGCAAAGGCGCGCTTGCCGTTATGGCATACAAAACAGGCCCTATCCTGGAAGTGATCCTGCATGGTGATCAGAGCCTGCTTTTTTGTTTCAAAGATGGCGCTATGGCAATCGTTGCAAACAAACCCCTTACTTGCATGCAGACGACCATCAAAAATCACCCGCCCCTGACCCGCGCCACCGTAGAGGAGCGTCTTGCCCCCTCCAGTTGCGCCAGTCAGGCCGGCAAGCGCCAGCACCAGACAAATGGCCAGTAAAACGGTTCTGTACATGGGTGACTCCTGACACTGCCCGACAGGTGCTGCCCTGACGGGGTAAGAGATCGGTTGGCTTACACCAGGATACTCCGGCTGACCTTTTTCACATCAGCGGTCCCGGTCAACGTCATGGAAACCACCAATTCACCCTGCATCTTCTTCAGGATCAGGGCCACCCCTTCCGGTCCGCCACCAACCGAACCCCTAATCAGAGGTCGCCCCACAAGCACCGCATCCGCTCCCAGTGCCAGCGACTTGAGCACATCGGCGCCATAACGTATCCCTCCGTCGGAGAGGATCACGATCTTGCCCTTGACGCTGTCGGCAATCGCCGCAAGCACCTGGGCGGAACCCGGTGTGTGATCGAGTACCCGACCGCCGTGGTTGGAGACCACAATTCCGGCAGCACCGACATCAATCGCCTTTTTTGCCTCGTCAACCGTCATAATACCTTTGATGATGAACGGTAGTTTGGTTGATTTGGCAATTTCCTTCAATTGTTTCAAGCTCTTCGGCTCCACCGTCCTGCCTGGCAGCGCCCGTGACGCGCGACCGGCCGAATCGATGTCGATGGCAAAAAACGGTGCGCCAGCCTGCTCAATCAGGCGGATCCGCTCAATTATCTCGGCCTGGGTGCGTGGCTTGATCTGGGCAGCGGCCTGTCCGCGGTATTTAGCAACGGTCTTAAGTCGGGTCTCATACACCGCCAGCGGGTCGCCAATCCCGTCTGCAGCGAAACCGATCGTACCAGCCTGGATGCACCCGGCAACAATCCCCTCCATGTACTCCTCTTCAGACACCTTTCCCTGTAGGCCCATGTTGTAGGTGACACCACCGGTAACCGCCGACATGATTGGCATCGATAGTTTGACGCCGAACAAGGTAATGCTGGTGTCTGGCTTCTTGACCTCATGGAAGGTCACCATCTTCAGCTTGTACTTTTCCAGAGCGGTCAGGTTGTTTCGAAACGCTGCGCCGGAATCGATGCCGCCCATGCCTGGCACCTCGCCAGAGCAGGCCACGCCATCACATTCCGGACAGACCCGGCAACGGGGATACATCTTCTCGCGGGCTACCTTCAGCACTTGGTCCAGCTTGAGGGCGCTCTTGCCCGCTGCGGCGGCTGTTGCCGCGGCAGCTTCCTTCTTGGCCTCTTCGGCGGCATTGGCCTCGCGTACGCCGCCCACCGCCTGCACTGCCAAAACACCAGCACCGACTGCAGCAGCGGTCTTGATGAAGTCACGCCTGCTAAAACCACCTTCTGAACGGATTTCTTGCTCATCACGGGTCTGCGACATACGCTTCCTCCTTTAGGTTTATGCTGCGCCGTCTAACGCACCGGCCTACCTCACTGTTGGCGCGGGTAGTTTCAGCATAACGCATAGTTGGCCCATGGCAATTGAACTACTGACGAGTGGCAGATTTCAGGCCTGAATGGCACAAAAAGGGGGGTGAATGGCAGGTCAAACCAGATTAGCGGTGAGTGATAAGGTGTCGTTTGAGTTCTTTAGCGTGGTAGCGGCTCACAACGATCTCAGTCCGGCCAGAGTCGTTCATCACCAGCTTGCAGCTGCCGTTAAACCAGGGAACGATCTCCTGCACACAACTTAAGTTGACCAGTGCATTACGATGGGCCCGAAAAAAACCGAACGGCGCGAGCTGCCCCTCAAGAGCGCAGACGGTAAGGTTGGTCTGATACAGCTGCCCATTGGCCTGAATCACGGTCGATGCGTCGCTCGCCTTGATGAAGACGATACTGTTGGGCGACAACGGCATGATTCTCCCTCCCTGGCGCACCGCAACCCACTTGCGGTCATCGCCAGGGGCATCGTTCCTGATGCGCTCCTGATCCTGCTTGGTAGTTTCCAGCTGTTTGCGCAGCTTGTCGAGCGTCTTGGCGAGTCGCTCCTCTGTGACCGGCTTGAGCAGATAGTCAAAGGCCTCCAGATTGAAGGCATCCACCGCGAACTGACTGTATGCGGTTGAAAAAACTATCAGGGGCCGTTCTGGCAGTTCCTGCAGAATTTGAGACAATTCTATGCCGGTCATGCCCGGCATCTGAATATCAAGAAACAGTACCTGGGGCTTAAGTTGCCGCAGCAAACGCAATCCCGCCGCCGCCGTAGCCGCCTCACCGACCACCTCCAGGTCGCCGGTCTGCTCCAGTAGAAAGCGCAGCTCTCTACGGGCCGGTGCCTCATCATCGATCAGAAAGGTCGTCACCCTCATGCCGCCACCGGGATCGTGAAGGAGATGGCTGTGCCGACACCGGGTTTACTTTCAATACTCAAGGCCCGATCTTTGCCATACAACGCCATTAGTCGGCTGTTGACGTTTTTGAGTGCGATACCCAATCCCTCACGGGACGATGTCGACTGCTCGGATAGCAATCCTGCAACCTTTTCCTGGCTCATGCCCACCCCATTGTCTGCAACCCTGATATGCAGATCGTGGCAGTCCTTGATGGCGCTGATAGTGATCTCGCCGCCGGTCTCCTTGGGCAGGATACCGTGCCGGATACCGTTTTCAACCAGCGGCTGCAGGATCAACGGAGGTACTGGACAGGACAACGCAGACTCGTCGATGGCGTAACGCATCCTGATCCGCTCCTCAAAGCGAGCCTTTTCAATGGCCAGGTAGGCCTCACAGTGTTCCAGCTCCACTGACAGCGGCACCTCATGTGCTGCTGTGCTGGTGGTCTTTCGGAAAAATTCGGCCAAGTGCACCAGCAACTGCGAGGCAACTCCCGGATCAGTACGAATGTAGCTCTTAATGGTGGAGATGGCGTTGAACAAAAAATGCGGATTGATCTGGGCCTGCAGTGCCTTAATCTCAGCTGCTGCCGCAAGACGGCGGTGATTCTCTATCTCTCCCAATTCGAGCTGGTTTGAAAACAGTTGCGACAATCCAGTGGCCAGCTCCATATCCAACACGCCGATGCCTCGCTCTTCCGCCCTGAACAATCCTAGCACCCCGATGGTCTGCTCCTGTTTCTGCAACGGAACCACTACTGCGGAGCGCAGCCCGCATCCTGCCAGGGTGCGGCCAACTTCACCAGCGATGTCGGCCTGCATGACAGCACCCGTGGCGAGCGCCTGCTGGACGATGAAACTGGTAGCTACCTTTTCCAGCTTGATGGCAGCATGTGCCGTTTCTCCTGCCAGGATTCCACGTCCATCGGCAATCAGCACCGCATCCAGTCCGGCCAGATTGCGGACGATGCCTGCCGTCTGTCGAGCCGCTTCGCTGGTCAGGCCGTTGCGCAGCACCGGTAGGGTCTGCAGGGCAATGGTGAGTGTTTTCTGGGCCTGCTCGGCTTTGGCCAGCTCCTTTTCTCGATAAACTGTAGAAATTAGGTGGATAAAGACCGCCGTACCCAATCCGTTAACCAGCAATGATGGTGCGGCCAGCTTTGGTACCAGATTGAGCGCCGCCTCAAAGGGGCGAGCCAGCAACAGTATAAAACCCATCTTGATTAGTTCATTGACCGCACCCACCGTGAAGGCCGTCACCACATCAAACGCGCGGCGCCGCAGACGGTGGTAGAGCAATGCTGCCACAAGCCCCTGAACCACGGTCGCAACACCGCACGACAGGGAAGTCAGCCCGTTCACATCTATCAGATAGCGATGAATGCCGGCCACCAACCCTGCCGCGAGCCCCACCAAAGGACCGCCGAGGATACCGCCCAGGGCCACCGCCACGCCACGCAGGTTGGCGATAGCGCCCTGAAACGGAAAGCCGCTGTAGGTTGCCACCACACCGGCCAGACCGAACAACAGCGACAGTACCAGCTTGTCGTGCCCGCTGGCGTCACCGGTCAGCAAACGCTTGAAAGCCTTAAAACGAATCAGAAAGATAAACAGGATTGCAAAAAGGCCGAGGCGTTCGAACAGATTTTGAAAAAGTTCCATTGGTCCCTCAGA
>DIKW01000002.1:0-8065 GCA_002424705.1 Geobacter sp. UBA5608 | reverse complement strand
CTCCGCCCCGCCGTTAGCATCTCGGCTCTGTTTATATCGCGGCTACTTGCCGCCCTTCACCAGTTTGACCGCACTGGCCCCGGCGATCCGGCCGAAGGTGATCGTCTCAGAGATCGAGTTGCCCCCTAAGCGGTTGGCGCCATGCACCCCGCCGGTCACCTCGCCGGCGGCAAAGAAGCCCGGCATCGGCTTGCCGTTCTTGGCCACCACCTGGGCAGCTGGCGTAATCTTCAGGCCGCCCATGGTATAGTGGACCCCCGGCTTGACCTCGATCGCGTAGTACTTGGCAGTGCGCAGGGCCCGAGGCAGGTCTGATCGCTTGAGCTCAGCATCGTTCTTGGCATCAACCGCTTGGTTGTAGGTCTCGATGGTCTGCGCCAGGACCTCTGGTGGCATACCCAACACCGTGGCCAGCTGCTGAGGTGTGGCGCCCTCTTTGACCAGTTCCAGATGGAAATATCCGTCGATCTGCTTCAGGCTCTTGCGAATCCCTTCATCAAATATCAGGAAGGCCGACTTGCCGGTCTGGGCCAGGGTTGCCTCTGAGGCCTTGTCGCGGGTGGTCAGTTCGTTCACGAACCGCTTGCCCTCGCGATTGACCAGGATGGCGCCGTTACCCCGCACCGCCTCGGTGATCAGGATCCGGCTGCCGGCCGCCACCGTGGGGTGAATCTGGATCTCCTTCATGTCCTGCAGCTCACCGCCGGCCTGGTCTCCCAACAACATGCCGTCACCGGTGGCGCCGGGCTGGTTGGAGGTTGTCATCCCTTTGAATTCAGGACGATAATAGGCCACCTGCTCCGGATTGTTGGAGAAACCTCCGGCGGTCAGCACCACCGCTTTGGCCTTGATGGTATACAGACCGCTATGCTTGCCCTGCACCTGCACACCAGTCACCCGACCCTGCTTATCACTTATGATCCTGACCACCTTGCTGTTGACCCGCACATCCATCTTGCGGTCTAGGGCATTCTGCTTCAGCACGTTGGCGATATGGGCACCCACGGCCGCCCCGCCAGTCGGGCGATGGGTACGGTTGGCGCTGGCGCCGGCCATGCGGCCCACATCGCTGATATCAGCACCGATCGAGGTCAGCCAGTCCACCGAGGCGGCCGAGTTCTTGGCCAGAATCATGGCCAGTTCCGGATCGTTGGTGTTCTTACCACCCTTCATGGTGTCCTGGTACATCAGGTCGACCGAATCCTTGATCCCCTTGGCCTGCTGGAATCTGGTCTCAGCGGCGTTCATCCCGCCGGCCGCCAGCATGCTGTTACCGCCGGTAATCGGCTGTTTTTCCAGCACAATCACTTTTACCCCAGCGTCGTGGGCCGTGATGGCGGCGGTCATACCGGCCGCACCAGCGCCAATCACCACCAGGTCGGTGGTCTCTATCCGTGTCTTAGCTGGCTTGCGAGCTGGCTGCTGGTCCTTCTTGGCAGCGTTGCCACCAGGCATCGGCAGATTGAAGCTGTGGCAACCGTTGCAGTAGGCCACGGATTGTTCATGGCCCCGGTGGCAGGCGGTGCAGTTGATCTCACCCAGGTGTGACTGGTGAGGCTTGATGTGTCCCTTGTCCTTGACTGCCAGCACATCCAGATTTCCGTGACAATTGATGCAGCGCTGGTTAACCCCCCGCTCACTGTCATCCACCACAACCTTTTTGCCCTTGCCGTGGCAGTCGGCACAGGTCACCTTGTTGGCCTGATGCAGCTGGGCCAAGGCAGCCCCTTCTGCTGCCGCCAGCAGCCTGCTGCTCGGCATGATCAAGGTTAGCAGCCCCAGCAGCAGCAGTACCTGTCGCACCTGTTTCATGATCGTTCTCCTTTCACTGGCTGATAGGACGACGTGCCCCGCTGTACAAACCGGCGGGGCAGCGCATACAAATCCCGGCTAATGCATTGTTAGTACGAAGGATATCCCTGTTTTAACTGCTGTCAACCAGCTGCTTTAAAATTCAGGATATCCCGGCTAAAACAGTATCCGTGAGATCATGTAGGCGCAGACCGTGGAGACGCTGACCCCGATCAGACCGGGGATCATGAAGCTGTGATTGAGCAGATACTTGCCGATATGAGTGGTGCCGGTGCGGTCCATGTTGATGGCGGCCAGGTCACTGGGGTAGAAGGCGAAGAAGAAGTAGGCGTAACTGGCAGGCATCAGACCCAGCAGCAGCGGCACCGGCAGGCCCAGGGCCAGTCCCAGCGGCAGGGTGATCGCCAGGGTAGCGGCCTGGCTTTTGACAAAGGCCGAGATGCAGAAGGTGGCGATGGCGAAGGTCCAGGGGGCCAGCTTGACCATGGTGCCGATGTTATCCACCAGATAGGCCTTGTTGGCCGAGATGAAGGTATCGCTCATCCAGGCGATGCCGAAGATGGAGACCACGGCGATCATGCCGGCGGTAAACACGCTGGAGTGTGCGATATCCTTGGCCTTGACATTGGCGGCAAACATGATGAAGGCACCGAAGGCCAGCATCACAAACTGCACCACGGTGGTCATGGCCACCGGCTTGCCGTTGTGCCCCAGCGGCAGCAGTTCCGGGAAGCTGGCCAGAAAGATGATCGAGCCCACCCCGGCAAAAAACAGCAGCACCGATAGCTTGGCAGTCAGCGGGATCGCCTTGCCCAGGGTGGTCACGTCCGCATCCAGGGTCTTACGGAATTCCGGGTCCTGCAGCCGCTGCTGGTACTCCGGGTCCTTGTCCAGATCCAGGCCGCGGTTAAAACTCCAGATAGCGGCCACCAACAAACCCACCACGCCAGCCGGCATGGTCACCAGGATAATGTCGATCAGGGTGACCGGATAGCCTGACTTGGCTGCAAAACCGAGGAAGAAGGTCACCGCCGCCGCCACCGGACTGGCAGTAATCCCCATCTGGGATGCCACACTGGAGATTGCCATCGGCCGCTCCGGTCGAATACCGGTCTTGAGGGCCACATCGGCGATTACCGGCAACAGGGCGTAGACCGCGTGGCCGGTGCCGCAGCAGACCGTCAGGAAGAAGGTGGATAGTGGTGCCAGAATGGTGACATACTTGGGATGGGCCCGCAGCATCCGCTCGGTCAACTGCACTAGGTAGTCCAGACCGCCAGCCACCTGCAGGGTTGCCGAGGCGGTCACCACCGCCAGGATGATCAACATCACCGCAATTGGCGGCTCCGATGGGGCGCTACGGAACCCCAGAACCAACAACGCGACACCCAGGCCACCGATCAGGCCTAGCGAAACGCCGCCGCGACGGATACCGATCAATACCGCACCAAGCACCAGGGCAAACTGAATCCAGAACATCAACATGGCTACCTCCTCTGGCTTACTTCCGTGAATGGACAACAAATCGTTGCCCTCACCAGAGCATCAACGATGCCAAGTTGTCATCATTAGCGCAACATAGCGTAATTTATGATGTTTGCACTCCGTAAAGCCGGGCTGGATACAGCGAAGGAGTATAACCAAGGTTATGGCGGCGAGTTTACAGACAGGAATTATTGTCTTAAGATCAGGTGGTTAGATAAGCATAACCGGCGTTATGGCTATAACGCCGGTTATGGGGGTAGGGCTCAGTCTGCTTTGCCCCGCATTTTCAGCCGTTTGGAGAGTGCCGGCTGGGAAATCCCCAGCATGCGGGCGGCAATGGTCTGGTTGTTGGTGCTGCGGGCCATAGCCTCTGCCACCAATAGTTCTGCTGCCTCACTGAAGGTGGGTAGCCGCTCACAGCAGGCAAAGGGATTGCGCCGTTCGCCGGCCTCCATTGGCGTTTGACTGTCGCTGCCCGGACCGATGGCGGAGATGAAGCTGTCCATGGAGAGCACCCCGCTGGCATGCAGACTGACCGCATCGTAGACCAGGGCCTTCAGCTCCCGCACATTGCCAGGGAAGGGGTAGGTGGCCAAGAGCTGCGCCAGCTCCCGCGGAGCGGTGGGCTTCTTCTTGCCCAAGGCCTGGGCCGCCTCTGCCAGGAAGTGCTCCAGCAACAGCGGGATGTCGCAGCGCCGCTCCTTAAGCGGCGGCAGCTGCACCTGATGGGTCCGCAGCCGATAGTACAGGTCGCGCCGGAACTGGCCCGCCGCCTCCCTGGCGGCCAGGTCAGCGTGGGTGGCCACGATCACCCGGGCGCGCAAACGCTTGGGGCGATCGCTGCCCAGCGGGAAGTACTCCCCCTCCTGGAGCAGTCGCAACAGCTTGACCTGGGATGCAATGGAAAGGTCGCCAATCTCGTCCAGGAACAGGGTGCCGTCGGCCGCCTCCTCGATCATTCCCTTGCGGGGCTGATCAGCCCCGGTATAGGCCCCTCGCTGGTGGCCAAAGAGGGTATCGCTGAAAACCGTATTGTCTAGGCCAGCCACGTTGACCGCTACCAGCGGCCCCTTGCAGCAGCTTAAGGCATGGGCGGCCTTGGCCAGCAGCTCCTTGCCGGTGCCGCTCTCGCCGGTAATCAACAGCGGCTGGGGACTTTTGGCCACCGCCTCCACGTAGGCGAAGCGGGCCAGCATACCCGGATCAGCGGTCACCAGGCCGCTGAAGGCCTCAGGATGACGCAACCCGCCGGAGATCAGACGGTTGCTCACCTCGCGGTTCTCCTGCTCCAGCTGCTGCATGCGGATCGCCCGCAGTACGCCCCCCACCAGCCGATCTTCCTCCACGGTTTTGACAAAGTAATCGAAGGCGCCCAATTTGATACACTTTACCGCCGTCTCTACCTGATTCATGCCACTGATCACGATGCAGGCAATCTCAGGGTGTCGCTCGGCGATCAAAGCCAGCAACTCTTCACCGGAGACATGGGGCATGGTCAGGTCCAGCAGCACCAGGCCGATGCCTCCTTCGCCCAGCAGCGCCATCACCTGGCGGCTGTCCTGACAGGTGTGGATGTTGGTGATGCCGGCCGAACGTTCCAGGGTCAGCGACACCGAGCGCAGCCAGGCCGGCTCATCATCCACCAGCAGGATACCAAATGCGGGATAACGTGTTTCAGTCATAGTGCTGGTTCTCCGTAACGGCTGGTAACAGGAGCGTGACTGTAGTGCCCTGTCCCGGTTCTGATACAAACTCGAGCCTGCCGCCGTGTTCTTTGACGATGCCGCTGGAAACCGACAGCCCCAGGCCGGTTCCGCCGCTTTCACGCTTGGTGGTGAAAAAGGGGTCAGTCAAGTGAGCCAGATGTTCAGGTGCGATACCGCAACCTTCATCCCGCAGGGTCAGGCCGACCGATGAGCCTGATGGATCGCAAAAGGTGGTCAGGAAGATGCCACGGCCTGTATCGGGCAACGCCTGACAGGCGTTCAACAGCAGGTTGACCAGCACCTGTTCGATCCGCTGGCGGTTGCCCCGTACCTGCGGCAATCCAGCCCCGTAGACTGCCTCAAAACGGTTGGTTGCGGTCCGCAACGAGCGCTCCACCAGCCGCACCGATGCCTGGGCCACCTCATTCAGGTCGATCGTCTCCAATTCTGTGCGCTCGTCCAATCGTGCAAAATTCTTAAGGTCTTCCACGATCCGCTTGATCCGTTTGGCGCCGTCGTGCATCTCCTCCAACAGCAGCGGCAGTTCCTGCCGCATCCGGCTGTAGGGCAGTCCACCCAGAACGAAATCGCCCTGTTGCTGATAGCGTTCCTCCAACAACTCGGCTGCGTCGGCGTAGGCCTCTTTCAGGATCGGCATATTCAACAAAATCAGGCCGTTAGGATTATTGATCTCGTGGGCCACACCGGAGACCAACACCCCCAGGGCAGCCATCTTGTCCGCCTGCACCAGCTGTTGCTGGTTCAGGCGTAACTCCTCCAAGGCTGCGCTGAGCGAAGCAGTGCGCTGGGCCACCTGACGACGCAACGAATAGCTCCAAAGGATAGTGCCGCCCAGCACCACCACCAGCGGCGTAGCCAGAATCGCAGCGGCCTTGAGCGCCTCCTGCCAGGTCGGCTTGTCCTGCTCCAGCACACCCAGCCAACGGCTGTGGATAGTATCGTACTGGCCGGTCTTTTTCAGGATCGCGAGCCCTTCGGTGAAGCGAGCCAGTAGCTCGTCGTTCCCCTTGCGCACAGCATAACCGTATTTTTGCGTAGCGATGCTGCGGGCCACCGGCACCAAGTTGCTCAACTTGTACTCGCGGATGATGTACATGCCCGGCACCATAGCCACCACCGCATACTCGCACTCGCCGGCCGCCAGCAGCCGCAGGGCGTCGGCCGGTGTGGGTGTCGGCACCAGATCACCACCATAACCCATGGTGCTCAACTGCTCATGCATGATCCCGTCACGGTGCAGAGTCACCCGTTTGCCTCGTAGCTCCTCCAGCGAGCTGACGGCCGGGGTCTCCTTACGGGCAAAGATGGCATGATTGACAATGGTGTGAGGCGGGGTGAAGGCGATGCTGGCGGCCCGGGACTCTGACCAGGAGACACCCTGCAGCAGATCGATCCGGCCGGCCTTCAGATCACTTAGCTGCTCCGACCAGCCCCCCAGACGGAACTCCACCTGCAACCCCATCACCTCGGCGATGGCCCGGGTCAGATCAACGTTGTAACCAGCTGGCTTACCGTCACGATTGATAAACTCGTAGGGCGGATAATCGCGGTCACCCCCCACAATCAATGGCTTGGCAAGCGCCTGGTCCGTGAGGCAGCAGCTTACGACCACAACGACGATAAACCGCATCAAAATTCCCACAAGACCCTCCTGGCAACTCAAGTCTACCGGATTTCTCCAGAATCACAAATCAGCCAGCCGGCGCATCAATCAGGCGATTAAAAAATCCCATATGCCTCAGCTAGCACTGGCACATGAGCGGGAAATGCGCTATAAAAGACACAATTTTAGCGTGAAAGGCCCTCCATGAACCGCTTTTTGCTCCAACTGCTCTGCGCCGCTCTCTTTTTCACTGCCTCTAGCGCCCCCCTGCTGGCGGCTGAAGAATCGACGCCGGCCCCTCTCAGCGCCAGTCCCCAGTACAGCCTACTGCCGGCACTGCCGGTTACTCCACCGGCTCCATCCTCTGCCACCACTGGTGTCCGGCTAGGTCTGGTGGATATCAAACGCATCTCGACCGAATCGGCCCTGGGCAAGGCTACGCAAGCCCAGATCAAGGCCCAGCAGGCCAAACTGCAGAAACAGGTCGATACTAAGAGGCACCAACTGGACAAGCTGAAGAATGACATCGAGCGTCAGCTGCCGACCCTGACGCCAGCCCAACGGGAGGCCAAGGCCAAGGAATTTCAGAAAAAAGTCGAGGCGTTCCAGAAGTTTGGCATAAACACCGAAAAAGAGTTCATGGAGACCCAGGAGAAACTTACCAAAGAGTTGCTGACCGGCATCGAGCAGGCGGCAAACGCCATTGGCAAGCTCAAGGGGCTCTCGGCTGTGGTGGTCAAACGTGAGCTGCTCTACCTGGGCAGTGGCGTTGAGGCTGTTGATATATCTGAAGAAGTTTCCCAACTGGTCGATGCGACCAATAGTACAAACTAGCTGCTGGAGCCAGGTACCATGAAATCCCTACTGAACCTTTATCTGCACCTCAAGATCAAGACCCGTATCTATCTGCTCTGCTTCTGTTACAGCCTGTGCATCATCTTCGGGGTCGGCGCCGGCCGTGAGCTTTCGCTGGGGCTAGCCATTGGCGCCACTGCCGTGTTTGTGATCATCGGCGCCTTTTTCGGCGGGCTGCTGTTCTGGTCGGTCAACGACGCCCTGCAGCGGATCATCGCCTATCTGACCAACATGACCCAGGGCAACCTGGCCCAGCAGATATCCGCCAAACGCAACAACGAGATCAGCGTCATTATCCGCACCATCGACACCCTGCAGACCGCCATGCGCGGTATGATCTCCGGCATTCAGACCACCTCCACCCGGGTAGCCACCGCCTCGGAACAGCTGCGCAGCACCGCCGGCACCATCGCCCAGGGCACCGAGCTGGCAGCCAGTCAGTCCCGCGCAGCCAGCGACTCGGTGGAACAGATGGCAACGGCCAGCGCCGACATCTCCCGCAGTTGCTCCGAGATGGCCAGCATGGCCGCAGATGCCGAACAGGTCTCCAGCAAGGGTGAACAGGTCATCGCCACCATGGCCG
>DIKW01000086.1 GCA_002424705.1 Geobacter sp. UBA5608 | reverse complement strand
TGGAGGCCTGGGCGGTGGTGACCTTGACCCCCTGCCGCATCAGGGCGTAGATCTCGGCCGGAGCGTGCAGGCTTTCCGGCCTGCTCTGCTCTTGGGCGAGGATGTAACTGTCCAGCAGGGTGATGCCATGGCGTCGCGCCATCTCGCGGCTCAGGGAGCCGGCGCCATCGGTCATGATGTGGACAATCTGCCTCTTTTCCGGGCCGGTAAAGCGGCTGGGATCATTGTGATCCATGGCCTCATCCGACCAGTCGACGATCTCGCCCAGTGAAGAAAGGTGGCTGCGCAGCTGCTGGCGGTCAGCGGTATGGATATGGACCTTGATCCCGGATGGAGCCGGCAGCACGACCACGCTCTCGCCCCACTCCGCCGGGATCGTATCGGCTCCGGTCTGCGTGTCCTCGGTCTGAATGAGGGCACTGACACAAAAACTGGCGTTGGGAGTGGCCAGGAAATTGGGATCGATGGCCAGTTTGCCGGCAAAGAGCTTGGGAATGGAGGGAAGGGCAGCGGGCTGCCCGGCAAGCTGCCGGAAAAAGCCTTCGAAGAAGATATACATGGCCAGGGCTCCGGCATCGACGACGTCTGCCTGCCGAAGATCGGGCAGAATCTGCGAGGTGGCCAGAACCGCCCCCTGCAACTCGCTGCAGAGGGAGGGATAGACGCCGGCCAGGGATGGCCCAGTGTCGCTCGCTCCAGGGATGGATAAAGAGCGACGTTCCTCCAAAGCTGTTTTTCCTGCCAGGCTGGCGGCCAGACAGTCAAAAACATTGAGCATGGTGCCGGCCTGGGGGCGGGCCAGGGCTGCCCAGGCCTTTTCCCGGCCCCGCGCCGCATTTCCGGCCAGATCACCAAAGCCCTCCGACTGAAAAAACTCCTGGAAAAAGGCGGCAGCGATATTGCCGGAGTTGCCGGTGGCGTTACGGGTCAGCAGCTCCAAGGTCTGTGCTTTGTCAGTCTCACAGTCCCGCAAGGGGGCAAGGCTGATACGCAGATTGGCCCCGGTATCGCCGTCGGCCACGGGAAAGACGTTGATGCGGTCGAGGAGGTCGGACCAGGCCGAGAGGTTTTCGTAACCGCTGGCAAAGGCGTGGCGCATGGTGTTCATGTGGTCAGAAGGTGGATGATGGCATCCCGGTCGTACTTGCCGTTGGCCTGCAGCGGAATGCGGTTGATCGTCTTGAGCAGGCGTGGCAGGGCGTAGAATTCGAGCGATGCGGCCAGACTCTTCCTGAGCAGATCCATATCCACCTCCGTCCCCTGGATCAAGGCCACAATCCGGTGCTCCCGGCCTCCGGCGTCGGGCAGAGCCATGACCACACAGTCGCTGACCCTGGGCACCTTTTTGATGATGGCCCGTACCTCTTCCAGATCCACCCGTTTACCCCCCACCTTGGTCACCCCGTCTACCCGTCCCTTGAGCATAAACTGGGTCGTCCCGCATTGCTCCACCCGGTCGCCGGTGGTAAAAAAGCCGTCGCCTGCCATGGGCAGTTCCGGTGAAAGATAGGGGGAGCGCACGCAGAGGCGGTCGTCCTTGATAGTCCAGGAAACCGTGGGGAAGGTGGTGAAGGATGTCTCGCCACCAGACCTGTTGCGAGTGGCGATGCCGCCCGTTTCGGTGGAACCGTACACCTCGACAATGCCCACCTTGTTGAGCTGGGTGAAGGCCTCATTGTCGTCAGCGTCCAGCATCCCGGCGGAAGAGAAGGCCAGCCTGAGGGAGGATGCCGCCACCTTTTTACCCCGCAGGGCCCGGTAATGCGGGGGGATGCCGGCCAGAAGAGTGGCCCCCTGTTGCTGGATGGCATCGACGATCTCGCCTGGGTACGAGGGGCTGCCCATGATCACCGAGGCCCCGGAGACCAGGGGCAGGATCACGGAGAAGAGCAGGCCGTAGATATGGTAAGGCGGCACGGTGGCGACAATGCAGTCTTTTTCGCTAACCCCGAAGTGGCGGGCCAGGGAAAATCCCTCGCCGAAAAGATTTTCCCCGGTCTTTGACCAGACCTGCGGCGTACCGGTGGAGCCGCCGGTGAAGATCCTCAGCAGTTCCGCCTGCCCCGATATCGGGGGGCAGACGGCAAGCTCCGTCGCTGTCCCCGCTGACGGGCGGATGATGGTGGTGCCCTTCGGCAGCTCCCTGTCAACATCGCAAATAGCGGCTGTAAAGCCGGTGAGCTGCTGCATCCGGGCCAGGGCCGGGGCGGAAAGGGCGAAGGGCAGAAGCAGGGTCGGGCCGTTGGGTTGCGATGGATGAAGGGTAGCAAGTAAGACCGCGGCCATGACCGCCCGGCTTTCCACGGCCAGACAGATGGAGGCACCCTGATATTCAGGAGCAGCCAGAACAGCACGCAGCCCGGCCGCCATGGCATAGACCTCACCGAAGGTGGCGCCGGAGCGGATAAACTCCCGGTCCGGAAATTTTGGCCCTGCCAGGAGGGCCTGAATGTCTTGGGAATTAGTCAGCATGGATAGTTCTTGTATGACATTTTTTCTTTCGTGCCTTCGCGCGAGAACAATTTTTTAAGGTAAGAGAGGGGACATCCTATACTCCCCCTGTCAAGAGCAAATGGCCCTCTGGAAAATCTTCTGTAAAATAGGGAGTCCCTTAATCTACCCTGATCGATAATGTCCCAGCCCAGCGCCTGCAACTGGTGCAGAAACGGTTGCTCGACTTCGGTGTATTCGCTCATTCGCGCCCACCTTTGTCTTTCACCTGCAAGTAGCTTCTGCCGGTAGCAGTCAGACGGTAGCGCTGCTTGCTACTGCGCGGTTTGTCGGGCTGGGTCATTTCGATCAATCCTGCTTCCAGCGCTGGCGTCAGGTACAGGCTGCTGAAGTTCACCCGATCGCGCAAAGCCATGGCTTCCATCAACTCGCTCCTGCTCATTTCTCTCACCATCACCTGGAGTAAGGGAGTGACTTGCTGGGTTACTTGCTGGGTTACTTGCTGGGTGACTTGTTCGGTGACTTCCGGGGTGACTTCCGAAACAGGAGACTCCGCCAGCGGATGCACCGGCAACCGGATCATATAGGCAAGGCGTTCGTCGTCGGTTTCAAACACTGGGGCGGGTGAGCCGTTGGCGGCCATGGCCTTGAGGATTTTGGGCACGCCGGTGGAGCGGCCTTCGGTCAGCTCCAGCTCTTTGAGAAACTCACCAATGCGGCGGTTGCGGTAGCGGCGGCTTACCGCCCGGCCGGCGACAAAGTCGGCCAGTTTGATCGAGCGATCGGGGCCGGGGAAACTCAGAACGACCACTTCGTCGCGGCTGATGCGTACTTCAACAGGCTCGCGTTCTTCATAGGAACGGTGATAGACCGCGTTGACCACCGCCTCCTCAATGGCGGCGTAGGGGAAGTTCCCTACCCGCGTCGCCTCGGCACGGTCAGGATGCTTGATCACCGTCTCGTGCAAATAATTGCGCTGGATATACCCCAGCGCCTCACGGGTCATGCGCGCCAGTGGCCCTTTAAAGATTTTCTCATCAAAGCGGTCGCCGCCTGCACCTTCGGGAAACCACACCACATCGATCTGGGTGTAGGGGAAGAAGCGCTCCGGCGCCTCATTGAAAAACAGCAGGCCGACATTTTTCGGCCAGGGGGATTCAGTCGGGCCACCGACCACATTCATCTGTCGCCCCAATGCTTCCACTGAGAGCGCTTCGGCATCCTCCGC
>DIKW01000031.1 GCA_002424705.1 Geobacter sp. UBA5608 | reverse complement strand
TCGAGCTGCATGGCCGCCAGGCTGCCGGTGCCGTCCACGAGCACCTTGCCACCATATTCGGCGTTGGTTCGAACCAGCGCCTCGGCAGTTTCGCACTCCCGTTTTCTGAACGCTTCAATGATCTTAGTGTGCTCTTGCACGGAGATTGCCATCCGGCCCGGTATTGACAAGGACATCAGGCGCAGGCGCTGGAAGCGGGTCACCAGGCCGTTGATCATATCACGAAGTTTGTCATTGTCGGAAGCCTTGATGAACAGGTCATGAAAATCGTTGTGCACCTTGAAGAACTGCTTCACGTCGCCGTGGTCTGCCATCACGCGGAGTCGTTCATTGATCGCCTCGAGCCGATCGATGTCGCGTTCAGCCAGGTTTTTGCAGGCCCGGCGGGCCGCGTACCCTTCCAGGATGCTCTTGATGGCGTAGAACTCTTCCACGTCCTTTGCGGAAAAGGCGCTCACTACAGCCCCCTTGCGGGGGATCACCGTCAGATAGCCTTCAGATTCCAGCTGACGAAAGGCCTCTCGGATCGGTGTGCGGCTGATGCCGTAGCGTTCGGCCAGGTCGGGTTCCGACACTCGGCTGCCGGCGGTCATGCTGCCTGATATGATGGCGTCCCTGATGTTTTCCAGGATTTTTTCCCGCAGGGTGAGGTGCTTTTCCTTGGTCTGCTTGGTCATGGTTGTCAGCTCCGATAGAGGTGAGCGTATTGTATACAGTATGCAGATTTTGTCAATGGATTCAGCGTGATTGACGGAGAATTGCAGGAGTGACACAGGATATAAGGCAGGGGACAGCGATCCGATCAGGCTTGAATTTTGGCAGCGCAGGTAGTAGGTTGCGGCAGAGTACCGCGAAAGAGAGGAAGTTAATGCCCAGTCTGCTCTGTGCCCATGTTCCTTGGCCTCGTTTGGCGGAACACCGCGACTACCTGCTGGGGCAGCGGATTAACCCCGAGCTGTACCTGCCGGCCGATGCCCTGGATACGCTGGATGGGATGCTGGTACGCAGTTTTGCAGCTGAACTGGTTGCCCATGGTCTGGATTGCACCATCCACGCCACCTTTATGGATCTTAACCCTGGTTCCGTGGATCAGGCAATCCGAGAAACCACCCGGCAACGGGTTGACCAGACCCTGGCGGTGGCTGAGATCCTGCGGCCGCGGGTAATCGTGTTTCACCCGGGCTACAGCCGCCTGACCTATGGTTCGGCCGTGGAAACCTGGGTTGCCAACAGTGCCGCCTTCTGGCAGGGGCACCTGCCGCGTATCCGTCAGATCGGTTGTCAGATTGCCCTGGAGAATATCTTTGAGGAGGAGCCGTCCACTCTGTTGCAGGTGCTGGAACGGATTGATGACCCGCAGGTGGGTCACTGCTTCGATTCCGGTCACTTCAATATGTTCGCCACCGTCAGCCTGCAGGAGTGGTTTGCGGTGCTGGGGGATCGGATCGTCGAGAGCCACCTGCATGATAACCACGGCCAGGCCGATGAGCATCTGCCGGTGGGTGAGGGCGAGATTGATTTCGGCCTGGTGACCACACTGCTCAAACAGTACGCGCCCCAGGCGGTCTGGACCCTGGAGGCGCACAGTCAGGATCGTTTGGAGCGTTCCATAAACAGCATTCAGCAATATCTTTAGGACTTACTATGTCAGATAAAATTCTGGTGACTGGCGGCTGTGGCTATATCGGCAGCCATGTGGTGCGGCAGCTCACCGAGGCCGGCCATCAGGTGGTGGTCTACGACAACCTCTCCACCGGTTTTAGCGACGCCTTGGTTAACGGTGAAGAACTGATCCAGGCTGATCTGGCCGACATTGACAGCCTGCAGAAGGCCTTCCGTCAGCACCGCTTCTCGGCGGTAGCGCACTTTGCCGCTGCCATCGTGGCGCCGGAATCGGTTGCGCAGCCCCTCAAATACTATGGCAACAACAGCCGCAACACCCTGGCCCTTTTGGAGGCCTGTGTCCGTTTCGGTGTGCAGCGTTTCATCTTCTCCAGCACCGCCGCCGTGTATGGTTTTCCTGCAGGTGGCTGTGCTTCTGAAGAGTCGTTGCTCTCGCCGATCAACCCCTACGGTAGCTCGAAGCTGATCAGTGAATGGATGCTGCGTGACGTGGCCGCAGCCCATGATCTGCAGTACGTGGCCCTGCGTTATTTCAACGTGGCCGGGGCCGATCCCCTGGCCCGGATCGGGCAGCGTACACCGGACGCCACTCATCTGATCAAGGTGGCCTGCCAGGCCGCCCTGGGGCAACGCCCCCAGGCTGCTATTTATGGCACCGATTATCCGACCCCGGACGGCACCGGCATTCGCGACTATATCCATATTGAGGATCTGGCTGCGGCCCATCTGTCGGCCTTGCACTATCTGCGTGAAGGCGGAGCCTCCACTGCTATGAACGTTGGCTATGGACGGGGCAGCAGCGTGCGTGAGGTGCTGGCCATGGTAAAACAGGTCAGCGGTGTCGATTTCAAGGTGGTTGAAGAGGGACGTCGCCCCGGTGATCCGGCCTGCCTGATCGCCCAGGCCGAAAAGATTGGTCGACTGACCGCTTGGAAACCGCGCTATACTGATTTACGGCAAATTGTAGAAGATGCCTGGCGTTGGGAGTCGAAGCTGGCCGGGAGGTAAGCGCTTGGATCTGATAGTCAGCCACGTCAATGCCGACTTCGATTGTCTGGGCTCCCTGGCGGCCGCCGCCCGGCTGTACCCTGCTGCCCAACTGTGTTTTCCCGGTTCACAGGAAAAAAACCTGCGGGACTTCTGTCAGCACCACCCTGACCTGCTGCCGCCATTGGTGCGGGTCAAGGATGTCGATCTCGCCCGCGTCACCCGCCTGATCATCGTTGATTGCCAGCAAGCCTCCCGTATCGGCCCCTTTGCCGAATTGATCGACCGCCCCGGCCTGGAACTGCATTGTTACGACCATCATCCGACCACCCCTGACAGTGTGCCCTATACTGACGGTGTGGTGCGTTCCTGCGGCGCCACCGCTACCATCCTGACGGGCCTGCTCAAAGAACGCGGAATCGAACCGACCCCGGCCGAGGCGACGCTGCTGCTGCTGGGCATCCACGAAGATACCGGACATCTGCTGTTTCCCACCACTACCCCGGAGGACTACCGTGCTGCGGCCTGGCTGCTGGAGCGGGGCGCCCGACTGCATCTGGCCGATGAGATCTTGTCCCCCGAGCTGACCACCGAGCAGGTCAAGCTGCTGCATGATCTGCTGGCCTCACTCAAGACCAGTGAGGTGGCTGGTGTGCGGTTGTCGGTGGCCCACGCCAGCCGACCATGGTACGTGGGTGATGTTGCCGGTCTGGCCCACATGATGCGCGACATGGAAAACCTGGATGTGCTGCTGCTGGCGGTGGCCATGGCCGACCGGGTCCACCTGGTGGCCCGTAGCCGGGTGCCGGAGGTGGATGTGGGCGAACTGCTACGTGGATTTGGCGGCGGTGGCCACGCCTCGGCCGCTTCAGCCACGGTAAAAGGTGAGGCGCTGCACTCGGTACTGGAACGGCTTGATCGTAATCTTCTGCTGGCAGTGCGTCCTCGACGCACGGTGGGACAGGTTATGTCGTCACCGGTGCAGACCGTGGAGGCTGTCGCGACGGTACAGGAGGCACGTGACCTGCTGGTGCGCTACAACTACAGCGCCATGCCGGTGGTGCAGCAGGGGCAGGTGCTGGGGATCATCACCCGCAAGCTGGCTGAGAAGACGGTCTACCATGGGCTGGGCGACCGACCGGTGACTGAGGTGATGCACACCGCCATCCTGCGCGCCACGCCGGAAACCCCCTTGCATGCCCTGATGGATCACATGGTGGGGGGCGACCGCCGTTTTGTGCCGGTATTTGAACAGGATCAGCTGGTGGGGGTGGTCACCCGCACCGACCTTTTGCGGCACCTGCATGGCAGCAGTGGCGAAGGGGACACGCTCTACGATCTGGACCAGTTGTCGCCAGAACCCAAAGAGCGCGACATAGCTAGTTTACTGCCCCACCGTCTGCCGGCAGAGGCCTTGCAACTGCTGGAATTAGTGGGCCAGGCCGGGGACGAACTGGGGCTGAGTGTGTATGCCGTGGGTGGCTTTGTGCGTGACCTGCTGCTGGCGGTCCCCAATCTGGATATTGATGTCACGGTTGAAGGGGACGGTATCTTCTTTGCCGAGACCTTGGGCAGTCTGCACGGCTGCCGGGTACGGCCCCACGAGGCCTTCGGCACGGCGGTGCTGGTCTTTCCCGATGGCCGTAAGCTTGATGTGGCCAGCACTCGCCTGGAATACTACGAATCGCCCGGCGTATTGCCCACGGTGGAGCGGGCCTCGCTGCGTCACGATCTGTACCGGCGTGATTTCACCATCAACACCCTGGCCTTGTGCCTCAACCACGGGCGGTTTGGTCGGCTGGTTGACTTTTTCAACGGTCAGAAGGACCTGCAGGAACGCCAGATTCGGGTGCTGCACAATCTTTCCTTTGTTGAAGACCCCACGCGGGCCTTCCGGGCGGTGCGTTTTGAACAACGCCTGGGATTTCAGCTGGACCCCCATACCGAGGGGCTGCTGCGTTCAGCCGTGCGGGCCGGTCTTGTGGAACGGGTGGGGGGCAAACGGCTGTTGGGTGAACTGATCCATATCTTCAAGGAACAGGAACCGGCTCCGGCGGTGGCCCGCATGGCGCAGCTGGGGCTCTTGGCCTGTATCCATCCTGGCCTGCGGTTCGGGCCCGACAGTGAACAGCTGTTCGCCGAACTGGAACGGGTATTGGCCTGGTACCAGCTGTTGTATCTCGATCAGCCGATCGAACCGTGGGCGGTCTGGTTGCTGGCGTTGACTGACCGGCTGGATTCGCCTCGCTATCTGGAGACCTGCCAGCGGCTGGCTATGCCGGCGCGACTGATGGAACGGTTGTTTGGCCATCGTCACCGGGCCCTGCGGCGGCTGCAGACCATGCGTCAGACCGTGACCCGGGGACAGCAGGTTGCCAACAGTCAGCTGTACGCCTGGCTGCATGGCGTACCGCTGGAATTGCTCCTGTACGGTCTGGCCCGCAGCGGCCGTGAAGAGTTGCGACGGCTGGTCTCGCTCTATCTCACCCGTTTAAGCGCCGTCAAGATACAGCTGTCCGGTACCGAGTTGCAGGCCCTGGGGGTGCCTCGCGGCCCGGCTATCCGCAGGATCAAGGAGCGATTGCTGGCAGCCCGGCTGGACGGTGAGGTGGCCTCCAAGGACGAGGAGCTGACGCTGGCCAAGCGTCTGGTTGCGGGAGAGGCCCTTTGATGGTTGTTGGTCGTTTTGCGCCGTCGCCCACCGGGCCACTGCACACCGGTTCGCTGGTGGCGGCCGTCGGCAGCTGGCTGATGGCCAAAAGCAGTGGCGGCCGTTGGCTGCTGCGGATCGATGATCTGGATCGGGACCGTTGTCGACAGCAGTTTGAGGACGACATCCTGCGGACACTTGAACGCTTCGGGCTGGCGTGGGATGGCGCGATTACACGCCAGAGCGACAACACGGCTGCCTATGCCGCGGCGTTTGAGCAGTTGCGCACGGCAGGGTATGTCTACCCCTGCGGCTGTTCACGGGCCGAGATTGCCCGTTCTGCTTCAGCGCCCCATCCTGGTGAGGAGGTCCCCTATCCCGGCACCTGTCGCGGCGGCCTGTATGGCGGACGAGCTCCGCGGGCCTGGCGCCTACGCACTGAGGGCAGAACCGTCAGCTTTGACGACCTGCGGCATGGCGTTATGATTCATAATTTTGCAACCAGCGGCGATTTTGTGATCAAGCGGGTGGAAGGGTTCTTTGCCTATCAACTGGCGGTGGTGGTGGACGACCACCTGACTGGTGTCAATCAGGTGGTGCGGGGGGATGACCTGCTGGATTCCACGCCGCGTCAGGCGCTGCTGCATCACCTGTTGGGCTGGCCACTTCCCCAATATTGCCATCTGCCGTTGGTGACCGGACCCGACGGCGCCAAGCTCAGCAAGCGGGACAACAGCGTGTCGCTGGCCGACGGCCGGGTGGCCGGCCGAGAAGATCGGCTGCTGGCCTGGGCGCTTGGTTTTCTTGGTCTTGACGCCCCGCCTGAACAGCAGGGCGGGACGTGCAGCGAACTGCTGAACTGGGCAGCAACCGTCTTCAGGCCCGAACTCCTGTCTGGGCCGGGCTAGCCTTCACAGGCCTCCTTCAGGGTGACTGCAGCTGCCGCATAGTCTTCCAGGCTGATGGTGGCCTGGGGCTCCCATTTTCTAACGCGGTAATAGAGCTTGTCGTAGTACTGTTCGATCAGCCCCCGGGCCAGCCCCTCCACATCCCACGCCTCAAGCCGTTGCTGCAGATCAGTGTAATGATCACCGCCTAGTTTTTTCTTGATCCGCTCCAACGCATCGGCCATCGGTTGCTGGTAGGCCTGGCGGGCATACTCCGCAGCCAGCCGTTTGACACGGGTCGCCACGGATACCTCACACCAGATCTTGGTACTCTCCGCCATCACCTCATGCAGATTGCCGGGCAGGGTCAACCGTCCGATCCGTTTGCTCTCCCCCTCCACCACGATCGGTCGATCCAGCGGCGCCCTGCGGAAGGCGTCCCACAGCAGGGTCTCAAACCGTTTCTGAGGTGGCTGTTCGCCGAGCCCCAGCGAGCCGAAGGCCGAGCCGCGATGGCGGGCCAGCCCCTCCAGATCGATCACGGTCCAGTCACTGGCCGGCAACTGGTTGAGGAATTCGGTCTTGCCGGAGCCGGTCATGCCATGCAGCACCACCAGCTGCACCGGCAGGCTGACTGATGCGAAAAAACCGGTGATGATCTGGCGAAAGGCCTTGTAGCCCCCCTGCAGCTTAGCCACCGGTAGACCGCTCATCTCCAGCAGTAGGGCGATTGATTCGCTGCGCAGGCCGCCCCGCCAGCAGTAGACTAGGATCGGCCGCCCGGCGGCCGCCTCGGCGATGGTGGCCACGATCGAGGGGAAGCGGTGGCAGGTCAGCTCCAGTCCGCGAATTCTGGCTGTCTGCGGCCCCTGCTGCTTGTAGAGGGTGCCGATCTCCACCCGCTCGGCGTTGGTCAGGATCGGTACGTTGATAGCCCCCGGCAGATGATCGTCGGCAAACTCCAGTGGGGTCCTGGCGTCAATAATACAGTGGGTGTCGAGCAGCTGTGGTGAAAACAGGGTGGTGCGGGGCATGGTTACGGCGCTCCGGAAGCGGAATTTTCAAGGCTTGACCCTTGCCTTGCAGGGGATTCGATGCTACATATAAACACTCTTTTTCTTTGGTTTGCAAGGTTGCTCAGACCTTTTTAGCTGATCACTAACCCCAGGAGGAAGCCATGCAGAATAAGCAGGTGCACTACAGTGAGTTGGGACTGGTTAACACCAAGGAGATGTTTGCCAAGGCCATGGCTGGCAAGTACGCCATTCCGGCCTATAACTTTAATAACCTCGAACAGCTGCAGGCCATCATTACCGGTTGTGTCGAGACCAACTCGCCGGTGATCATCCAGGTTTCCAAAGGGGCCCGCAGTTACGCCAACGAGACCATGCTGCGCTACATGGCGATGGGTGCCGTACAGATGGCCCGTGAGATGGGCTCAAATATCCCGATCTGTCTGCATCTGGACCACGGCGATTCCTTCGAGCTGTGCAAGTCCTGCGTGGATAGCGGCTTTTCGTCGGTGATGATCGACGGCTCACACCTGCCCTACAAGGAAAATGTGGCGCTCTGCAAGCAGGTGGTGGAGTACGCCCATCAGTTCGGCGTGAGCGTGGAGGGTGAGCTGGGAGTTTTAGCCGGCATCGAGGACGAGGTTTCGGCCGAGCATTCCACCTACACCAAGCCGGAAGAGGTGGAGGATTTTGTCAAGAAGACCGGCGTTGATTCGCTGGCCATCTCGATCGGTACCAGCCATGGCGCCTACAAGTTTAAAGCCGGCCAGCCGGTACCGCCATTGCGTTTCGACATCCTTTCCGAATGCGAAAAGCGGATCCCCGGCTTTCCGATCGTGCTGCACGGCGCCTCCTCGGTAGTGCCTGAGTATGTCGATCTGATCAACCAGAACGGTGGCAAGTTGGAAGGCGCCGTGGGGGTGCCCGAGGAGCAGCTGCGTCAGGCTGCAGCCTCTGCTGTCTGCAAGATCAATATCGATTCCGACGGCCGTTTGGCGGTGACTGCCAAGGTGCGTGAATACTTTGCCAAAGACCCCAAGGAATTTGATCCGCGCAAGTATCTGGGGGAGGCCCGCAAGGAGCTGGTCAAGTTGATCAAGCATAAGAACGAGACAGTGCTCGGTTCGGCTGGCAAAGCCTAGCTGTTTAGACGCTCTGTGAGGTGATCGCCATGAGCATGCGCAAATTTTCACGGGTACCGTTCCATGTCGTTGCCACGGTCACCGCCGGCAGCCGCAGTTTTCAAGGCGCGGTGGCCAACCTCTCCATGAATGGTCTGTTTGTGGAAACCTCGGAACGGCTACCCGAGGGTGAGGCCGTGGAGATCATGATCACCCTGGCCGGTACCGATCCGGAGCTGCGGGTCGTTTTCAGCGGTCGCGTCGCACGCCTGACCGAAACCGGCATCGGTTTTCATTTCGAGAAGGTGGACCTTGATTCCTATACCCACCTCAAGAACATCATCGCCTACAACATGGCTGATCCCGATAAGGTGATGGAGGAGATCTACAGCAGCATTGAAGAGAACATCTCTTCCCACCACTGACCTCGCTGGGGGACAGCAATGAAACAATGCAGTCACTGCAAAAAATATTCGGTGCTCGGTTTTTTTCTGGGAATTGGCGCCCCACTGGGCTGGGCACTGCTGCGCCTGGTTTTCTTCTATGACCCTGGGGAGCCACTGGTTGCGCAGTTTCTGCACGATATCACCCGTGACGGACAGCAACGTCTGTTGTATGTCTATATGGGCATTGGCACCGCTTTTGTGCTGGCCACACTGGGATACCTGATCGGTAAAAACGGAGATGAGCTGCGCCATCGCGCCATTGAGCTGGATAGCCTGCATCAGGAGGTGGCCTCCCAGAAGGAGATCTTTGAGCACCGGTTTGTGGTGCTCAATACCAACATCAAGAATTTTCACCAGATCAGCAGCCGTATCCAGACCTCGCTCAATCTGGAAGAGGTCTTGATGCTGTGCGCTGAAGGCCTGCACAAGGTGCTGGGCTACGAGCGGGTCAATATTCTGATGGCGACCCGCGGGAATAAAGAGCTGCGCTTTGTGACCACTGCCGGCAGCAACACCGCAGCGGTGGCAGATCTGATTTTGCCGATTGAACCCAGTATCGGTGTCTTTTACAAGGTTATTCAGGAGCGCAAGCCGTACCTGATCGACGATATCAGCCGCTACGGCGCGGATTACCACCTGCTGCCGCCCTATGACACGATTGAGGTCTTTCGTTCCCGCAATTTCATCGTCTGCCCGATTGTGGTCAAGGGTGAGGCGGTGGGGGCCTTTGCCATCGACAACAA
>DIKW01000079.1:18768-19112 GCA_002424705.1 Geobacter sp. UBA5608 | reverse complement strand
CCGGCCCGTACGGTTGCCGGCAAGAAGAAGTAATTAACCACTGAATGTAAATCTGGAGGAAGCATGGCTGCTCCCAAGAAGGTAGTCAGGAAGAAAAAAGAAAAAAAGAACATTACTAATGGCGTCGCCCATATTCAGGCAACGTTTAACAATACCATCATCACCATTACCGACCCTGTCGGCAACGTGGTGGCTTGGTCCACTGCCGGTGCCAAAGGCTTTAAAGGCTCCCGTAAGAGCACCCCGTTTGCCGCCCAGGTGGCAGCTGAGGATTGTGCGCGCAAGGCCCAAGAGCATGGTATGCGCAACCTGGAAGTGTTTGTCAAAGGGCCCGGCTCCGGCCG
>DIKW01000079.1:0-18617 GCA_002424705.1 Geobacter sp. UBA5608 | reverse complement strand
TCCTGCCGTTTGTGCAGAAGAGAAAACATGGAGCTGTTCCTGAAAGGGGACCGCTGTTACACCGACAAGTGCGCCATTAAGCGCCGCAACTATCCCCCCGGTCAGCATGGTCAAGGTCGTTCCAAGACCTCCGACTACGGTGTGCAGCTGCGCGAGAAGCAAAAGGTTAAGCGTCTGTATGGTCTGCTGGAGAAACAGTTCCGCAGCTATTTCGGTCGTGCTGACCGGATGAAGGGTGTCACCGGCGCCAACTTGCTGTCGCTGTTGGAGCGCCGTCTTGATAACGTTGTCTATCGCCTCGGTTTCGCTTCGTCCCGTGCTGAGTCCCGTCAGCTGGTTCGCCACGGTCACTTTACCCTGAATGGACGCAAGGCTACCATCCCCTCCATGCAGGTCAAGGCTGGCGATCTGATCGAGCTGCGTGAGAAGAGCCGTACCGTTGCAGCCATCAGTGACGCGCTGGATGCCGTTGTCCGTCGTGGTGTGCCCCAGTGGCTGGAACTGGAGCGTGACGCCTTTAAAGGCGCGGTTAAATCGCTGCCGGCCCGCGAGGATATCGTGACGCCGATCCAAGAGCAGCTGATTGTCGAACTGTACTCCAAGTAAGTCGCGGTAGCGTCTGCTGGCGTACGAAAGATCGCGATAAAATCATGGTATGACCCCTCGAGGGGAGGACATAAATGTATAAAAACTGGCGTGATCTGATCAAACCGAAACAACTCCAGGTTGAGAAAGATACCCTTACTGCCACCTACGGCAAGTTTTACGCAGAACCGTTTGAACGCGGCTTCGGTACTACGTTGGGAAACTCCCTTCGTCGTGTGTTGCTTTCATCGCTGCAGGGAGCTGCAATCACTGCGGTTCGGATCAAGGGCGTACAACATGAATTCTCTTCCGTTCCCGGTGTTACCGAGGACGTAACTGATATCATTCTTAACTTGAAGGGTGTGCGCTTGCGTCTGCACGGCGCAGATCAGGCTACCATCCGGATCATTCACAAGGGCGACGGTGTAATCAAGGCAGGTGATATCATGCTGCCGCACAATGTCGAGATCATGAACCCCGATCACCACATCGCCACCTGCGGCAAAGATGCTGTGTTTGAAGTGGAGATGACGGTCAAGATGGGCAAGGGGTATGTCTCTGCCGATCGTAACCGCGATGAGAAGGCACCGGTGGGCACGATTCCGATCGACGCCATCTTCTCGCCGATCATCAAGGTTAATTTTGTGGTGTCCAATGCCCGTGTCGGACAGATGACCGATTACGATAAGCTGACCATGGAAATCTGGACTGATGGTAGTGTCAAGCCTGAAGATGCTGTTGCGTTCGGCGCCAAGATCGTCAAGGAGCAGTTGACCATCTTCATCAACTTTGATGAGGAGTCGGAACCGCAGCATCTTGAGGAATCTGCGGATGATGAGTCAAAGGTCAATGAGAATCTTTACCGTACTGTCGATGAACTGGAGTTGTCAGTCCGTTCCGCGAACTGCCTGAAGAATGCAGGTATCAAACTGATCGGCGAGTTAGTTTCCAAGACCGAGGCGGAGATGCTCAAGACCCAGAATTTTGGTCGCAAATCTTTGAACGAGATTAAAGACATCCTGACCGAGATGGGACTTACCTTTGGCATGCGTCTGGACAGTTTCCCTGACCCCGAAGTGATCAAGCGCCTGCGCGGTGAGCAGAAGGACGAAGAATAGGTCTGTGACCTACAGTACGTACCAACAGCAGAAAGGAAGAACCGATGCGTCACAATAAAGCAGGCAGAAGGCTTGGCCGTACCACCAGCCACCGGATTGCAATGTTCAGGAATATGGTAACCTCGTTGCTCAATCACGAGCGGGTGGTGACCACTGATGCCAAGGCCAAAGAGATCCGTTCGGTAGCCGAAAAGATGATCACCCTCGGCAAGCGCGGCGATCTGCATGCCATGCGTCAGGCTGCAGCCTATATTCGTGAGAAGTCTGTGGTGACTAAGTTGTTCAGCACCATTGCTCCCCGTTATAAGGACCGTCAAGGTGGCTACACCCGGATCATCAAGTTGGGTCAACGTCTGGGTGATGCAGCGCCGCTGTCGGTGATCGAACTGGTTGAGGAAGAATTGGCTCCTAAGGCTAATAAAGTCGCCTAAAACCTATTTTAAAGCATTTTAAAGAGCCCGACAGCAGCAGCTGACGGGCTCTTTTTTTGCTCTCTTTGTAACTAAGTCAGGTCACCAGATCAACAACTAGGCCCTTGATGCCGATCACTGATGCGGTGATGGCCATCCGGTCCTTTTGTTCGCTGATGATTAACTGGTAGAGCTTGTCCGCCTCCTTATCGATGACGGTAATAATCTCGTAGTAACGTGGATTCAGCGGAGTACCGCCAATCTTTTCAAGACGATAGGCCTCGTTTGAAACCCGTTTTGCTAGACGGCTCATTAGCTCGCGGAAACGTTTGAAATTGGGTAAGGTCGGCTCACGTTCGAGCATCTGTCCAGCGGCATCGATCTCGGTGCGCAGTTCGCTGATGTCACGATCATAGGCATCGCATTCAGCCTGTACTGACGAGAGCTCGGATGAAAAGAGTGAAAGCAGCCCGCTGCCTGCTTTGCGTGCGGTAGGAGTTGGGGTGCTGTTTTTTCTGAGTTGATCCAATGTCGTGTTGTCACGAATCTTCATTAAGGACCCTTGTTCGGTACATGATCGCTGTAAAGACAGTATAACAGCCGCTTTACGGTTTGCAAGGCAATCCTGATGTGCTACTGTTGACCGCAAAGTCAGCGGTAGTTGAGGGGTGGTAATTGGCATGCAGTTGAGCGGTCAAGAACGTAAAAAAAGGGTGCGGGAAGCGTCAATTATCGTCTTGGCGATCCTGCTGATTGTGCTGCTGACCGGTGTTGAAATCCGTCTGACACAACTGAGCTCAAACGCGCCACTATCAAGCAACGTGGTTATCTTTGGGATGATCAATGTGATCATTTTGCTGGTTGTGTTGCTGGTCTACCTGATCAGTCGCAATGTGGTAAAATTGCTGGTTGAAAATCGCTCGAACCCCCTGGCAAAACGTCTGCGCACCAAGCTGGTAATCTCCTTCGTCGGTCTCTCGCTTGTCCCCACCATGTTGTTGTTTTTCGCCTCGGCCAGCTTCATCACCAACAGTGTACAAAACTGGTTTAACGTGCAGGTGGAAACGTCACTCAATGAGTCCCTTGAAGTGGCGCAGACCTATTACAAGACGTCTGCAAGTAATGCATTGCTGTTTGCGCGGCGTCTCAGCGAGGTTATCCAGCGGGAACGCCTGTTAAACGACGACAGTCTGCCTCGCTTGAAGTCGTTCGTACGTGAAAAACAGAAGGAATACAATCTGGGGATTGTGGAAGTCTTTTCGTCGCAGCGAGAAGAGTTGGTACGTGCCTCCAACCCTGAAGTTCCCCGCGCTGAGAACACCAGTCCCAATTCTGAAGATATTAAGCAGGCCTTGGCCGGAAATGAGCTGACCAAGGTTAACTCGGTTGGTCGGGCCGACCTGATTCGCGGCATAGTGCCGATCTACTCTACCTATAATGATCGGGACGTGGTTGGTGTGGTGGTTGTTAATTACTACGTTCCCCACTCGCTGGTCAGCAAGATGCAAGAAATTTCGTCATCCTATCAGGAGTTCAGGCGACTGAAGTTGCTGAAAAGTCCGATTACCAGTGGTTACTTGTTGACCCTGTTTTTGATCGCCTCGGTGATTGTGTTTCTTGCTTTTTGGATCGGTATCTATCTTGCCAACAGCATGACCAAGCCGATCCAGGAGTTGGTGGAGGGGACCCGTGCGGTGTCAGAGGGGGACCTCGATGTACGGATCGACGCCGAGGGGGATGATGAGATTGGTATGCTGGTTCGTTCATTCAACCGCATGGCAGCGGACCTGCGGGCCAAGCAACGGGCCTTGAACAGCTCTAACGAGGAGTTGACGCGCATCAATCATGAAATAGAATCTCGCCGGCGTTATATGGAAATTGTGTTGCGTAACGTGGCCGCCGGTGTGATCTCGGTTGATCAGGTTGGTACAGTTACCACGATCAACAAATCTGCCGAACGTTTGTTGCACATCAATACCTCGGCGGTGATGGGCCGCAACTTCCGTGATGTGTTACGGGACGCCCATCTGGATATCGTCAAGGAGTCGCTGCGTGACATGGCCTTGACCCGTCAGGATTCCATGGCACGCCAGATCAGCCTGGAGATGCGGGGCGAACGACGGGTGCTGCAGATGAACCTGTCCTTGCTGCGGGATGAGCAGGGGGAGTTTCTGGGATCGGTGCTGGTGCTGGACGATTTGACCCAGATGATGAAAGGTCAGCGGATGGCGGCATGGCGCGAGGTGGCCCGGCGTATTGCCCATGAGATCAAGAATCCATTGACCCCGATCCAGCTTTCGGCTCAGCGATTACGAAAACGATTTCTGGAGCGGTTCAGCAACGACCCGGATGGGATGGTCTTTGACGAATGCACCGCCATGATCAGCAAGTCGGTGGATGAGCTTAAGGTGTTGGTGAACGAGTTTTCGAATTTTGCACGTATGCCTGCGGTGCAGCCGACCCCCAATGACCTGAACGGTCTGGTGCGGGAGACCTTGACGCTTTATCATGAGGCGCATCGTCAAGTCAGTTTTTCCTTTGCGCCCGATGAACAACTGCCTCCGATCAAGCTGGACCGCGACCAGATTAAGCGAGTGCTGATCAACCTGCTGGAAAATGCTGTGTCGGCCATGGACGGCAATGGCAAGGTGACCATCACGACCCGTTATGATGCCGAATTGCGTATGGCGTCCTGCAGCATAGGCGATACCGGCCCAGGTATTCCGAGTGAAATGAAGGCGCGCATCTTTGAACCCTATGTTTCCACCAAGAAGCACGGCACCGGCTTGGGGTTGGCCATTGTTGCCAGTATCATCAGCGATCATAATGGCTTTATTCGTGTGCGTGACAACCGACCCCAGGGGGCCTGTTTCGTGATTGAATTGCCAGCCGTCCAGTCGGCTTAACCGAGGAGAGGGAAGCATGTCTGATCTGATTTTGATTGTGGATGACCAAGAGGACATCCGGCGCTCTCTGGCTGGTATCCTGGAAGATGAAGGCTACCAGGTGCTGACGGCTGACAACGGCAGCGACGCAATTGAGTTAGCCCGTGAGGAAATGCCGGATTTGGTTCTGCTTGATATCTGGATGCCTGGCCTTGATGGTCTGCAGACCCTTGAGCGTCTTAAGGTTTTGCTCCCTGACCTGACCGTGGTGATGATGTCCGGTCATGGTACTATTGAAACTGCTGTCAAAGCCACCAAATTAGGGGCCTATGACTTTGTTGAAAAGCCGTTTTCACTGGATAAGGTGCTGATCACCATTGCCAATGCCTTAACTTACCGAGAGCTGCGCAGAGAAAATGAGGCATTGCGTCTGTCGTCCCACCAAGATCACGAGTTGGTCGGCTCATCGGCTGCTGTTCAGCTGTTACGTGAACAGGTCCAACGTGTTGCGCCAACCACCACCCAGGTTTTGATCTGCGGAGAGGCTGGTGTTGGCAAGGAGGTGGTGGCCCGTTCCATCCATCACCACAGTCCCCGTAGTACAAAGCCGTTCATCGTGGTCAACTGCTCGGCCATCCCTGGTGAGTTACTGGAGGGCGAGCTGTTCGGCTACGAAAAGGGGGAGGGTCCTGATGCCAGCAGCCATCGAAACGGTAAGTTCGATCTTGCCGACGGCGGTACCATCTTTTTGGATGAGGTCCACGAGATGCCCCACAAACTACAGGGCATCCTGCTGCATATCTTGCGTGAACATCAGTTCGAGCGTCCCGGCGGCAACCGCACGGTTCGTGCCAACGCCCGGGTAATCGCCGCTACCTCGGCCCAGCTGGTTGAGCTTGTGGAGCGCGGTCTGTTTAACAACGATCTGTTTCAGCTGCTGAATGTGGTCCCGTTGGTGGTGCCTCCGCTGCGGGAGAGGTGTGACGATATCCAGCACCTGGTGCGGCATTTTGTTGTCCAGTTTCACCGCCGCGAAGGTGGCGGCAAACGGCAGTTTGATGAAGGCGCTTTGGTCCTTTTCAGAGAGTACGGCTGGCCCGGTAACGCCAGAGAGCTGAAAAACACCGTTGAACGGGCCTTAATCATGACCAATCAGGCGGTGATTACGGCAGAGGATATCCCGCTGCTGCTCAACGTCGATGAGGCGGCCTCTGAGAGTGATTTTTCAGAGGGGCTTGGCAGCTTTCGCGAAGCACGGGAACAGTTTGAACGTCAATTCCTGCAGGAGCAACTTGCACAACATAGTTGGGATATTGATGCAACCGCCCGAGCCATTGACTTGGAGCGGGCCCGGCTGCAGCGCAAGCTGCTGCAGTATGGCCTGAACCCTGCAGAGCACATCTGAAGCTGATTGGCTAAGAAAGAAGTGTGTGACGCCATCGGGGGCAGCCGGACAACGGCTGCCCCCGATGGCGCTTGTGGGACATCGATCTGAGGCAAGCGAAAAAAGGGGGATGCGATTGCGCATCCCCCCAGGTGATTCGTGTGCAGCAGGCGGTGCTTAGTTGCGGCCGCCAGCCTCGGCCCACTTCTCCAGCATAGCGGTGGTAACCGACTTGGGACGCTCGATGGCGTAGCCCAGACCGCGGTCCCAGGTGATGTTTGCCATGCAGCCCAGGGCGCGGCCTACACCGAACAGCACGGTGTAGAAGTCGAACTGGGTCAGGCCGTAGTACATCTGGATAACGCCGGACTGTGCGTCGACGTTCGGCCAGGGGTTCTTGGTCTTGCCGTGCTCGGTCAGAACGCCCGGTGCGGTTTCGAAGATCATGGAGACCAGCTTGAACAGCTTGTCGTCCTTCAAGCCGGCGGTGTTCAGGCAGAACTCACGCTGAGCCATGTAGCGGGGGTCGGTCTTGCGCAGCACGGCGTGGCCGTAACCGGGGATGACCTGGCCGGCGTTGAGGGTGTCCCACAGCGCCTTGGTGATCAGTTCCTTGGTGGGCTCGACGTCCTTGCAGTACTTCTCCTGGAACTTGAGGGTCCAGTCCAGCACTTCCTGGTTGGCCAGGCCGTGCAGCGGGCCAGCCAGACCGTTCAGGCCAGCAGCGTAGGCATAGTACGGATCGGACAGAGCGGAGTGCACCAGGTGAGTGGTGTGGGCCGACACGTTGCCGGACTCGTGGTCGGAGTGCAGGATGAAGTACATACGGGCAACGTCCTTGTACTCTTCCTTCTGGCCGATCATGTGGGCGAAGTTGGCGCCCATGTCCAGCTTGGGATCGATGGCGATCTGTTGGTCATTGCGGTACTTCAGGTTGTAGATGAAGGCAGCCAGAATAGGCAGACGGGCAACGATGTCGCTGGCGTCTTCGTACACATATTCCCAGGCGGTCATCTTGTTGAACTTGCCGGAGTTGTAGAAGCCGGCAAACTTGGAGTCCTTTTGCATCGACATCAGGCCAACGGACAGCATCACCATCGGGTGGCTGTCGCGGGGCAGGGCGCGGACGGCGTCAAACACGTACTGGGGAACCACCTGGCGGGTCTTGAACTCCGCCTCAACCTCGGACACCTGTGCGGCAGTCGGAACTTCACCGGTCAGCAGGAAGTACCAGAACGACTCGACGGTCGGGTAGTTGGAGCCCGGAGCCTTGGGCAGCGCCTCAAAGGTCTCGGGGATGTTCTTGCCGCGGAAGCGGATACCTTCTTGGGGGTCCAGGTAGGAGATGTCGGTCACCAGGCAACGGATGTCGCGGGCGCCACCGATGCACTGATCGATGGTAACCTCGTCAATCTTGACCTTGCCGAATTCCTTGACCAGGCGGGTGGTGCGGGGACGGTGCTCTTCAATCTTCTGCTTGAGAGTTTCCTTCAGAGCCATGCTTCTTCTCCTTTCAGGATGAGTAGTGCATTTTTGCATCATCTGCACTGGGATTACGCAAACGGTTTTGAAATACTGTATACAAAATTGTGGCCCCTTATAGCACCGCTACGTGCCAATTACAACAGATTTTTTTAACACTCAAACGTGATTATAAAATGACCAGGGCGTCGTCGGAACGGGTCAGTTGCTTGAGTCCTTCGTTGCTCAGGTAGAAGGTGTTTTCTATGCCGACTGCACCTTCGCCGGGGAAGACCACCTTTGGCTCAAAGGCCCAGGCCATGCCGATCTGCAGGGTTTGCTCCATAAAACCCCGTGCAATGAACGGGTATTCGTCGATTTCCACCCCCAGGCCATGGCCGATGAAGGAAACCTGGGAGCCTTTGGCGCCCATGAAGCTATCGGCGTAACCCAGCTCGCAGGCCAGGATATGGCAACGCTCGTAGAGCTCACCCCAGGCGATTCCCTCGACTGCCAGCTGTTTCATCAGCTCCTGCACCTTGAGCATGTCGTCAAACCCCTTGCGCAGGCGGTCCGACAGGCCGCCGATGGTAAAGACCCGGGTCTGGTCCACCAGGTAGCCATCCATATTGCCGGCAAAGTCGATGATGATCGGCTCGTTGGGAGCAATTGGTTTATAGCTGGCCCCCTGTCCAAAGCAGGGGGAGGGACCCAGACCGCCGAAGGGTGTGTCGGTGTAGGCCGGTACTGCGCTGTCGCAGCCAGAAAAGGTGTGTCCAAAAAACATCTCGCCATTGTAGACCCGCATCCGGATCAGACCCAGATGACCATGCTTGCGGGCGACATACTCCAGCTCAGCTGCCAGCTCCAGATCGGTCATGCCGGCCCTGATCACCTCTTTGGCCCGTTGGTAGACCTTGTCGACCTGGTCAGCGGCGTCTTGCATCAGATGAATCTCGTAGTGGCTCTTGATCATCCGCACCTGGCGGATCAGCGGTGTGACATCGGAAAAGTCGGCCGTTGGCCAGACCTTGCGGTAGCGTTCAAACAGTCCCACCGGCAGCACATCGAACTCCATGCCGATCCGTTTCGGCTCAGGGTAGCCAAAGCCGGCCACCAGGCCGGGGATATCTTTGGGGGTGCTGAAGGCTAGCACCTCTTTCAGTCCTGATTCCATCCGCGCCCGGGCCGCATCACGGCGCACCAGGTAGAGCGGCTGGCCCTGGGCCGGTAGATAGAGGCAGCCGTTCTGTACGGTGCCGGTAAAATAGAACAGGTCGGCGTTTTGGGTGATAATTGCGGCATCCAGGCCGTTTTCGTTCATCAGCTCCTGCAGGCGTTTGCAGCGGTACTCCAGTTCAACAGCGGGGGTCAGACGCATGGCGGGCAGTGGTCCTTTCAGTGAAAAAATGCTGTGTCCTGACTGGTGGCAGGAGATCAGAAGCTTGACCTCGCAGCCGGAACCGGCTAGGGTGCCGGTCCATGTCAGGGCGTATCTTTAAACCGTTCAGTGTCGGTCTGTTTACCATCATTCCAGCCGGTGAACCAGCCCCGCAATCCTGTGGCATCCCGATCTTGCTGGGACGGCAAGGGGCTTTCGGTTCGGGTGACCATGAAACCACCGCCTCCTGCCTTGAGCTGCTGCCGAGCATACCTGGCCTACAGGGCTGCCGCGTGCTTGATCTGGGCAGCGGCACCGGCATCCTGGCGATTGCTGCCGCCAGTTTGGGGGCAGCTACAGTGATGGCGGTGGATCTGGATCAGGCGGCAGCCCGTTCTTGCGCTGAAAATGCCGGACTGAACGGCCTGGGAGACCAGGTGCAATCGGTGTGTGGAGAGCTATCGGCCGTGGCGGACCACTGTTTTGATCTGGTGCTGGCCAACATTTACATTGATATCCTGTTGCCATTGGCCGACCAGTTGGTGGCCATGACCCGCAGCGGTGGATATCTGCTCCTGTCCGGCATACCGCTGCAGGACAAGTTCGATATTGTCCAGCGTTACACCGCCCTTGGCTGCCGGATAAGTGACAGCCGCATCGGCGAGGACTTCGTCACCTATCTCCTGAGCAGAACGTAACCATCAAACGTTGGGTAGTGCGACATTGGCGCCCTGGACGATCAGGTTGTTGTCAACGGCGGCGGCGCGCTGTCAAACAACGGAGCCAATTCAGCCAGGCTGCCGGCGGCGGCCCAAGCAGCCATGCCCTGTTGCCAGACCAAGGTCTCGCGGGTTACCTGCCCCGATTGGATCAGCTGTTGCAGTCTGTGCAGGTCAAAGGGACCGGCCTGCTGACCGTTTAATGCTACAAACAGGTGCAGTTGGGATGGTAGCGGCGGCGGTGCCACGCCTGCCTGAACGGTCTGGTGCTGGGTCTGGCCGTTGAGCATGCCGCCCATGGCTCCAGCCATCTGACCGCCCATGCCGAGGCCGATCCCCACACCGGCGCCGGCTGCGGCCAGTCCTCCCGGATTGTTGGCGGCATCCTTGATGGCACTGGCGGTCTCATACTGGGTAAAGGTCTGCATATTGCCGATAGCCCGCATGGCACCAGCCTTGTCAATGGCTTGCTCCACCTCCTCAGGCAGGCCCACATCCTGCACCTGTACCTCGGTCAGGGCGATACCAAAGCCCTCAAAGGCCGGGGCGATCCGTTCCTTCAGTATCTCGCCCAGTGTTACGACCTTGCTTTCAAGATCGACCACCGGAATCTGCAGTTCCGGCATTACCTCTTTGATCCGTGTGCCGATCTTGCCCTTCAGGTTCTCCTGAATCTCCTCAGTGCTGAAGTTGCCGTCGGTCCCGGCGATCTCCCGGATAAAGAGCGACGGATCCTTGATCTTCAGGGCATAGATACCGAAAGCGGTGACCCGTACGGCACCGAACTCTGGGTCCCGCATGGTGCAGGGGCCGGGGGTGCCCCATTTCAGATTGGTGAACTGGCGGGTTGAGCAGAAATAAACTTCGGCCTTGAAGGGGGATTCAAAGCCGTATTTCCAGCCTTTGAGTGTTGCCAACACCGGGAGGTTGCGGGTGGTCAGCGTGTAGGTGCCGGGTCCAAAGACGTCGGCGATCTGGCCCTCGTTGATGAAGACGGCCATCTGGCCTTCGCGCACTATCAGCTTGGCGTTGTACTTGATTTCGTTGTTATAGCGGGGGAAGCGGTACAGCAGGGTGTCGTTGCTGTCGTCCAGCCATTGGATGATATCGATCAGTTCGCTTACAAGTTTGTCCCACAAAGCCATCGGCGGCCCTCCCCGTACATTGTCGTGCTGCACAAGGGCTGAGTGTAGACGTTTTTTTATACATTGCAAGTCTCAGGTCGTGCGCTGACGTATGTCCGAAGCTGTCAGTCGACGGCACCAGCAGTTGGCTTCTCTGCCGTTGTCTGACTGCGGAGGATGGCCACTGCAGCCGGTATCTGCTGCAGGTCGCTGAACAGCCTGATACCGCAGGGCATTGCCGGTAGCCCCGTTACTCCGCTGCCGCCGGCCCACAAGTCGATTTCCTTGGGCAGCATTGTCCGCAGCCGGACCAGCTGGGAGGTGGTAGTGCGTCGTTGCGGGAAGCTGCTGCAGGAGATGCCCACCAGCCGGCAGCGGTTTTCGACAGCGCCCCGGCTGATCTCTTCCAGCGGCGTCTGTACACCCAGTTGAAGCACTTCCACCCCCTCCAATGCCAGCATACAGGACGCCATGAGCAGGCCGACACCGTGCTGCTCGCCGGGCAGGGTCGTCAGCACTGCCCGCAGGCCGCTTCGTGGTGAGGGCAGTGATTGCATGGCAACGGTCAGCAGCGAGCGTAGTTCTTCAACATAGCGATGCTCTTCCAGTACCCCCAGCCTGCCGTGAAACCAGGCCTCACCGACAGCATGATTCAGTGGGGCCACCAACTCAGTCAGGAAAAGGCGTAGCCCATGCTGGTGCAGCAGTTGTTCTAGTCTGTGCCGCACTGCGCAGCTGTCCTTGGTGCCCAGCAGGTTCAACAGCTGCTCAGCATCAACGTCTAATGACTGTTGAGGGTGGGACTGCTGTGCCAGTTGGTGCAGGCGCGGCAGGTTGAGTGGCAGGAGTTTGCCGGGGCGCTGGCCACTGTCCAGCAGCTGTTTGATCAGCCGCAGCCGTTCCACCTGATCCTGGCCGTACTCCCGCTCGCCGCGCTGGTTGCGTTGTGGGGTCGGGAAGCCGTAGCGCCGTTCCCATACGCGTAGGGTGTCACGTGCTATGCCGGTTTCCCGTTCGACATCGGTGATGGAGTGAAAGGGGTGCATATTGTCCTAGACAAAAATAAATTTTAAAGTAAAATTAGCATTAAATAATACTGGTGTCTATATCAAACCCGGAGCTGGCCGTTATATCAATGACGAACTATATCACTGAGCGGTATGATGATACCTATATGTCGGTGTACGCATCATTGCTTGAGATGGCCAGTATGGCACCGGATAAGGCGGAGCGGCATATACGGCAGACCCTGAAATAGCTGTATGTCAGGCAGGGCAACGACTGGACCGGTCGCGGCGATAGTGGCAACGCCGGACTAGATGCCTCGGTGGCCGCCCATGAAGCGGTGCTGGACGAGTTGTCGGCCAGTGAACGGCACAGAAAGGAGCATCAGTCATGAAAGACAAGCTGGAGCAACTGTTTTATTTCGGGTTGGGCAGTGCCTTGATGGCCAAGGAGAAGTTGGAACAGGCCGGGGAGTCGGCCAAGGGGCTCAAAGAAGAAAATGAGCGTAAGGCCCGTGATTTTTTTGATCAGGCCGTGGCCAAGGGCAGTGAGGAGCGGGGCAGGCTGAAAGATGAGGTCAAGCAGCTGCTGAATGAGGTCATCGATGAGTTGGGGCTGGCTACCAAGGCAGACCTGGATGCCCTGCGGGAGGAGTTGGCCAGCAAACGTCAAGGACAACCATAAGCTGGTGCGCTTACTCTACGTGCTCATGCGTCAGTACCACCCGGTACGGGTATACCGGGTGTTCCGGGTGTTGCTGACGGTCTTTCTGCTGATCAGAAAACGGACCAGCTGGCTCGGCATACCACCGCTACAGCCGCAACACCTGGTAACTGCCATCGAACAGCTTGGGGCCAGTTTTATCAAGCTGGCGCAGGTGTTGGCGACCCGTTCAGATTTTTTCGACAGCAGCTATCTGGATCCGCTGCGTCGACTGCATGACCAGCTGCCCGCCATGACGGCCGGCGATTTCAGTCGGGTCTTTGTCAGGGCGTTTGGCGATGGCGCCTGTTTCAGCAGTTTTGAACAGCAGCCTTTGGCCTGCGCCTCCATCGGTCAAGTGCATCGTGCGGTACTGCAAGACGGCCGACAGGTGGCGGTCAAGTTACGCCGTAACGGCATCGAGCGGGTGGTTCGAGAGGATATCCGTCTGCTGGGCTGGTTTCTGGCAATCCTGCACCCGCTTTTTTCCGAGTATACCCGCAACTCCATCGAAGCGGTGCTGCAGGCCTTCCGGCGGACTATTGTGCAGGAAGTCGACATGCAGGCTGAGTTGTCCAACCTGGAGCGGTTCCGTCAGGCCTATCCCGACAGCGGCGTCAGGATGCCGGTCCCCTATGCGGAGTTCAGCAGCCGAGATGCCCTGGTGATGAGCTTCGAGGCAGGGGTCCGTTTTGACGATCAGGAACAGCTGGCCCGTCTGGAGGTGCCGTTTGCGGCATTGATGGAGCGGCTGGTGTTGTTCTACACCGAACAGATGCTGGTGAAGGGCTTTTTTCATGCCGACCCGCACCCCGGCAACCTGCTGGTCGCGCCGGATGGGACATTGGTGTTGCTCGATTTCGGCATGGTCAGTCGAATCCCCAACGCCACCCGGCTGGCCATGATCAACACGGTCAAGGCAGCCTATGAACGTGATTTCGAGCTGCTGGTGCAGGCCACCCGCAAGCTGGGCATCATTACCGACAGCGCCCCCCAAGATGAACTGACCGGCCTGGCCGAGGAGATGTTCCGCATCTTCTCAAACGACCAGTTGAGCGCCACCAGTATGCAGGAGCTGGCCTTCGGCGTGATGGACACGCTGAAGGACTATCCCTTCAAGCTGCCCCAGGAGATCATTTACGTGATGCGGGCCAGCTCGATCATTGAGGGGCTTGGTACCAGCTATATTGAGAATTACAATGGCGTCAAAGATGTACTGCCGGTACTGCGGGCCAACCTGACCCGCGCCTTGGGAGAGCGTGACAGCCTGTGGGGCGTGATCGGCCACGAGCTGGCCCAGCTGCCGCTGACCCTGGTCAAGGCACGTCACTTGGTGGATACGCTACAGCAGGGGGATCTGATGGTCCATCTGGCAGAGGATGATCGCCGGGCCCTGTTGCGCCCGCTGCACCAGTGGCTGCGGCATCTGGCCTGGATCGGTCTGCTGGTTGCGGCGGCCTTTTACCTGCGAGGCACGCCGCACCCGTTGGCAGGCTGGCTGTCGTTGGGTTGTCTGGGGCTGGCGGTGGTCAAGCTGATCTGGTGGAAAAGGTAAAGGGGGCAGGAGCTGCCGGTCAGGCCACCAATCGGTCCCGGTCGTTGTCCGGGTCGGATTTGAGCAGGATGGTTAAGGCTTCATGCAGTTGGTCATCGATGCGGGAGAACTGGAGTCCGAGACCAGAAAAACGGCGATCACCCCAGGGGCGTAGCCAGCGGATGCTGGTCGGCACCAGCAGCTCAGCCTCCGGTAGGTAGATGTCGAGCGGGTCACCGATGGTGAACCGTTCCGGAAAGCTGTGCAGGAGAAAGACACCGCCCCAGGACAGATTGAGGGTAAAGGTCCGTTCGCAGGACTCTGGTCCGTGAAGCTGAGCGGCCATAATGATCTCCCGGCGGCGGTGCTGCCGCAGCCGCCGGGGCTCAAAAGCGCTGCAGGATTTGGCCAGAAAGTCGTTCAGGCTGTTATCCTGGCGAGCGGCTCCCGGCATGGTCATCGGCACCAATACCGAGCCCACGGCCCGCACCCGCAGGGTGGGGAAGAAGTTGGTCAGCGAGCAAGCCACCACCTTTTCATCTCCCTTGGCCTTGACGATCGAGGGCAGGTCCACCAGCAGGCCGCTGTAGCTGCCGCTCAACACCAGGGTTTCGGCGTCATAAAAGCTGGCTGCGGCCACGGCTGCCACCCCTGCCTGTTCGAGTGCCGCCATAAAGGCCTGACGGGTCTCCTCGCTGTAGGCGATGGCTATGATCGGGTAGCTGGGTGGCATAACGCCCTTTCTAGGCCGAGGCGGCTTCTTCCTCCAGGTGCAGTTCCTTGATCGCCATCTCACGCAGCTTGAACTTCTGAATCTTGCCGCTGGCGGTCATCGGGTAGCCGTCCACAAACTTAACATACTTGGGAATCTTGTAGTTGGCGATCTTGTCGCGGCAAAATGCCTTGACCTCCTCCTCGGTCATCTCCATCCCTTTTTTAAGGATGATGGCCGCCATGACCTGCTCACCGTATTTCTTGTCCGGTACGCCGTAGATCTGCACGTCGGAAACCTTGGGGTGGGTGTAGAGATATTCTTCGATCTCCTTGGGATAGATGTTCTCGCCGCCACGGATGATCATCTGCTTGATCCGGCCGGTGATCTTGCAGTAGCCGTTCTCGTCCATGATCGCCAGGTCGCCGGTGTGCAACCAACCCTCCTTGTCGATCACCTTGGCGGTCTCCTCAGGCATCTTGTAATAGCCCTTCATCACCATGTAGCCGCGGGCGCAGAGTTCACCCTGTTTGCCGGGCGGCAGGGTTTCGCCGGTCTCGATATCCACGATCTTGACCTCGGCCCCGGGCAGGGCACGTCCCACGGTGGCCACCCGCAGCTCAAGCGGGTCGTCGGTACGGCTTTGGGTGATGCCGGGTGAGGATTCGGTCTGGCCGAAGACGATGGTGATGTCGGTCATGTGCATATCCTTGACCACCCGTTTCATCACCTCGATCGGGCAGACCGAACCGGCCATGATGCCGGTGCGCAGGGTGGACAGGTCAAACTTCTTGAAATCCGGATGTTCCAGTTCGGCGATGAACATGGTCGGTACGCCATGTACCGCCGTGCATTTCTCAGCTTCGATGGTCTGCAGCACCTTTAAGGGGTCGAACATCTCCACCGGTACCATGGCGGTGCCGTGGGTCACCGAGGCCATTACTCCGAGCACGGAGCCGAAGCAGTGGAAGAACGGCACCGGGATGCAGAGTCGGTCTTGGTCGGTAAATTTCATGCATTCGCCGATCTGGAAACCGTTATTGACCAGGTTGAGACTGGTCAGCATGACCCCTTTGGGGAAGCCGGTGGTGCCGGAGGTGTACTGCATGTTGATGGTGTCATTGCAGCCGATGGTCGCCTCAACGGCAGCCAGTTCGGCATCACTGACCTGGCTGCCCAGCTCGGCGATCCGCTCGAAGTTGAGCATGCCGGCCGGCGTGCCTTCACCGATGAAGATCACGTTTTTCAGAAACGGCAGTTTGCTGCAGTTGAGCTTGCCGAACTCGGCAGTGACCAGCTCCGGCACCACCTCGTTCAGAGTGGCCACGTAGTCGGTGTCCTTCCACGATTTGACCATGAGACAGGGTGGTGGAATCGGACTGGTTGAGTACATACTCCAGTTCAGCCGATTTGTAGGCGGTGTTGACCGTCACCAGCACGGCGCCGATCTTGGCGCTGGCAAACATCAGGATTGCCCACTCCGGCACGTTATGGGCCCAGATCGAGACATGGTCCCCCTTTTTGATCCCCAGCGTGAGCATCCCCTTGGCCACCTGGCGACAGACCTGGTTAAACTCTGCGTAGGAATAACGCATGCCACGGTCAGGGTAGACCAGGGCGTCGTTGGCAGGAAAGCGTTGGGCAATGTCGTCCAGCAGGCCGCCAATGGTGAGGGTGATCAGGTCTGGCATGGTCGTCTCCGTGCTGCTGCCGGGTTCACGTTCGGCAGCGAGAAATTTGGTTGCTCTAAATTGAGTCGTTTTGGATTCTGTACCGAGGGTGCCTGCCGCTGCTGTAGCGTCGGTCAGTCAGGTTACAACCGGGGCAGGGCGGTGTACTATAGACGGGAAGCCTGAATGATAACAAGAGAAAAACAGTGTGGTGGCAATACACGTACCGGTTTTGCTTCCCGTACTCTGCTAGCGTAATGCTGAGGCGTCTTCCCATTTTTTCTGCTGGTCCGAAACGATAGGGCGCAGGGCGTCAGCACGGCCGCCTGTTTCACTGGTGTGAGAGCGGACGGATAACAGAAGCTGGTTTGTTCGAACAACGTTGAGATGTGGTGACGGTAGACGGTAGTTTCTGATCAGCAAGACACCGATTTGAGGCACATAGGAATATTCGCATTGTATGTTGTTTTGATATTTTTGATGTGTAACGATCCAAAATTAATATCAAAATTTGATGTCTGCCCTGCAGTTAAAAAATAAATTGACGATTTTTAAAACGACGTGATAAAAGCCTAGGCGAGCGGTTGTGGTACTGAAGAGTAGGCGCTGCGGTAATGCTCGGTCGACCGCGGTTAATCCCGCATTTTACGGAAAGGATGAACATCATGGCGGAAAAAACGTATGATTGGGCAGCGATAGCTAAAAATCCCAAGTTTATCGAACTGCACCACAAAAAGACGGCCTTCCTTTTTGGCTGGTGGATCTTCTCCACGGTTTACTACTTCCTGTTGCCGATTGGTGCAGCCTACGCCCCTGGTCTTTTCAAGATCCAGATCATGGGTCGCATCAACTTCGGCTACCTTTTTGCGTTGTCGCAGTTTTTTGTCTCCTGGGGCCTGGCCATGTACTATGCCCATGTTGCCAACAAAGATTTCGACCGTCTGACCAGAGAACTGGTCAACGAACTTCAATAGGAGGTGATATCATGAAGAGACTGTTAGTAGCTCTTGGTTGCGTACTCTCCCTGAGTATCGCCGCCTACGCCGCCCCCGAGGCCCCTAAGGCCCCTGAAACGACCCCTGCGGTAGCCGCCCAGGCCCCTGCCGCTGCTCCGGCAGCCGTTGCCCCGGCTGCTGACGCTGCCAAGGCGGCTGCGCCTGCGCCCACCAAGGCCAGCCTCAAGGCCAACCCCAAGGTCACCATTCCGATCTTCCTGATGATCATCGCCGCCACCATGGCCGTGGTCGTCTGGTCGGCCAAGCAGACCAAATCGGCTGCCGACTTCTACACCGCCGGTGGCGGCATCACCGGCACCCAGAACGGTTGGGCCATTGCCGGCGACTACATGTCGGCCGCCTCCTTCCTGGGCATTTCCGGCATGATCTCGCTCTACGGCTATGACGGCTTCATGTACTCCGTCGGCTGGCTGGTGGCCTACATCACCGTCCTGCTGATCGTCGCCGAGCCTTGCCGTAACGCCGGCAAATACACCCTGGGCGACATCCTCTCCTTCCGCACCTCGCCCAAGCCGGTGCGTGCCGTCGCCGCCATCTCCACCGTCTCCGTCTCCACCTTCTACCTCACCGCCCAGATGGTCGGCGCCGGCAAACTGATGCAACTGCTGCTGGGCATCGACTACAAAGTGGCCGTGGTCGGNNGGTATCCTGATGGTCGGTTACGTCGTCTTCGGTGGCATGACCGCCACCACCTGGGTCCAGATCATCAAGGCCGGTCTGCTGATGACCGGTGCCGGCATCCTCTCCATCATGGTTGCCATCAAATCCGGCTTCAGCCCGTTCCAGTTCTTCACCGACATCGCCACCAACCAGAACATCATTGACCACGTCAAGCTCCTGCCGATCTACCTCAAAGAAGTAGATGCCGGCACCGCCACCGCCGACGCCGGTCAACGCTTCCTCGAGCCGGG
>DIKW01000072.1:1569-25235 GCA_002424705.1 Geobacter sp. UBA5608 | reverse complement strand
ACCACATCCCTGTGCCGTATCAGCCTGTTTTTCAACAGGCTGCTAAAGGACGTATTGACTTCCGGCAGTGGCGGGTGTTAATTAATACCCTTTTGTTCCTTGCGTTCAGGGGATTTTTTCCTTGCCGGGGGTGGTTTCCTCGGAGGAACGGCCGGACGGAATACGGCCGGCGCGAGGATGATTCGGCGGCCACGTTTTTTGTTAAGGAGATTGGGCAGATGCGTACGGATATTCTGCATATCGGAGCTGGGGAACTCACCTACGAGATCCGCAACATCGTCAATGTGGGCGAAAAACTGCAGAAGCTCGGGGCCAGGGTGTACTGGGAGAACATCGGCGATCCCATAGCCAAGGGCGAGGAGATCCCCCTGTGGATGAAGCAGGTCGTTGCCGACCTGGTCATGGAGGACGCCACCTACGGCTATTGTCCCACCCGGGGGATCCTGGAAACCAGGGAGTTCATCGCCGCGGAGACAAACAAGCGGGGAGGAGCCCAGATCGGCCCCGAAGACATCATCTTTTTCAACGGCCTGGGTGACGCCATCAGCAAGGTCTTCGGTTTTTTGCGGCGTACGGCCCGAGTGGTGGTGCCTTCTCCGAGCTATACCACCCATTCCTCGGCAGAAGCGGCCCACGCCGGGGACCGTCCGGTCACCTACCGCCTGGACCCCAATAATTACTGGTATCCGGACCTGGATGACCTGGAAAAACGCATCAAATACAATCCGGCCGTTGCCGGCATCCTGATCATCAACCCGGACAACCCAACCGGCGCCGTTTATCCGGAGCGCATCCTCCGCGGCATGGTGGCCCTGGCCAAAAAGTACGATCTTTTCGTGATCTGCGACGAGGTCTATCACAACATTATCTACAACGGCCAGAAGACCCTGCCTCTTTCCGACGTGATCGGTGATGTGCCTGCCATCGCCATGCGCGGCATTTCCAAGGAAATGCCCTGGCCCGGCTCCCGCTGCGGCTGGATCGAGGTGTACAACGCGGACCGCGATCCCATGTTCGCCAAGTATGTCTCCTCCATTCTCAATGCCAAGATGGTGGAGGTCTGCTCCACCACCCTGCCGCAGAAGGCGATTCCGGCCCTGGTCAGCCACCCGCAGTATGTTCCCTACCTGAAGGAAAGGATCAGCCGTTATGAAAGAATGTCCAATATCGCTTACGAGGCCTTGCGCGACGTGGACGGCATCCTGGTGAATCGCACCAACGGCGCGTTTTACATGAGCGTTGTTTTCCGGGAGGGGCGGTTGAACGATCGACAGACCCTGTCCATCGACAACCCGGAGGTGCGGGCCCAGGTGGAGTCCCTGGTGAGCGGACCCAACGTGGCCCCGGACAAACGTTTTGTCTACTATCTGCTGGGGGCCACCGGGGTGTGCGTGGTGCCGCTTTCTTCCTTTGCCACCGAGCTGCAGGGGTTCCGCATTACCCTGCTCGAGCGGGACGAAGAGCGGTTCAATAAAATTTTTCGGATCATTGCCGACGGCATCCGGCAGTATCTGGATTCGTGATGGATTGAGGACCGGGAAGGAACCGGGAGCGGAATCCGGGGGACAGCCCTGCGGAAGTCCGTCATCCGGAACCCGGCTCCGGCATGGGCCTCATTTTTTTCCGGCCGCCGGCTTCGGGCGGCCGGGGCGGCCCACCATTTTCAGCAGCTCCTTGTCCAGCCTGGTGAGATGGGGCATGGCCCGCAGTTTTCCCGGGTCGCTTTCGCCGTTGATGTTGATGATGACCAGGCGGTTTTTCCCGAAACCATACTGGTTGTCGAGATCGAGCACTGCCCCGATCACCACCAGCCTGCCGCTTTGTATCCTCTCCCTGTAGCGTTTGCCTGCTTCCGTCACCTGATAGTCGATGTTTTTTTCCACCAGCAGGACATCGCCCTGCTCTTCGGCGCCGCTGCCTTCGGCGGTTTCCGTCGCCAGGCCCTTGAGGGGCAGGTGCAGATGGTCCAGGGTTCGGCGCATTTCCAGGCCGAGGTGCCTGTATCCTTTCCTGAAGAGGCGGATAGCGGCATTGTCCGTGTTGCCGGTGATCAGCAGGACAGGGGCATGGAGTTCGTTGACCCCGTAATCCACCGCCCCGATGGAAAGGGTGAGTTGATTGCCCATGTTGCGCACGGCATGGATCCTGTCCACGGGATCCGGATAAAAAAGGGTCGCCTGCACCCGGGCGTCGCAGTCGGCCAGCCAGGTCATGTGCGGGGTGGCCGCCGGCTTCAGGCTTCCGGCGGCAGTCCCGGCTGCCTTCAGTATCTGATCGTTGTGGCGGGCAAGGGTCTCGGCCACGGAAAAGGGAGGGAGCCCGGCCCTGATCTTTGCCACCGGCCGCATCTGCGCTCCTGCGGTTATTGCAACCCCCAGAAACAGTAACAGGAAAAACAGGGATTTTTTCAGGCGCATGTCGGTATCCCGTATTGGTTTGGCTGCGCGGACACGGCCGGCGCAGGAGGTCTCCCCATGGTGGTTTTTTATCCTATCGGTCCGCCCGGGGGGGACTCAAACTTTTTTTCGCCCACGAAGCCGCAGGGGCAGGCCGGACTTTCTCCAACTTCAGCCTCCTGATCGTTCCCGTTGCCTTGACAATGAAAAAGAGCATACTTATTGTAGGTCACATCTTTGGGATTTTCCACAAAAAAATCAAATCATTGCAGATGGATACAGATGCATTCCGCAGGCGGCCCGGAGGGAACGGGACCGCACTGAAAGGAGAGAAGGGTGTCTGAACAGGAAGAAAAAAAGGAAGAGGGCTTTGCGCAATCCGCTTCCGCAGAAGAGAAGGAAACCGGGGGGGGTGAAATGCCGCCCACGGGAGAAAGCCTGAGCGGAGCGGAAGAAATGGCAAAGGAACTGGAGGGGGCTCGCAGGAAAATCTGCGAGCTGGAGGATCGTATCCTGCGCATGGCCGCGGAGCAGGAAAATTTTAAAAAAAGAATGCAGCGTGAGCGGGAGACCTCTCTGAAGTATGCGGAAGAGAGTATCCTGCGGGAACTGCTCCCCTCCATCGACAACCTGGAGCGCGCCATCGAGCAGGGGCAGGGCGCGGACTCCTCCACCCTGCTGGCAGGGGTGGAGATGACCTGCAAGGGCTTGCTCAATACCCTGGAAAAAATAGGGCTCACACCCCTGGACGGGGTGGGGCAGCCCTTCGACCCGAATTTTCACGAGGCCCTGGCCATGGAGGCCAGCGACGATGTTGCCGAAAACATGATCCTGCAGGAGTACCAGAAAGGATACATGTTCAAGGACCGGCTGCTGCGGGCGGCCAAGGTCGTGGTGTCCACGGGCAGGGCCACGGAACAGCAACCGGAACAGCAATGATCCGTACCGTTATCGCAAGGAGAATATGACTATGGGTAAGATTATCGGTATTGACCTGGGCACCACCAATTCGTGTGTTGCCGTCATGGAAGGCGGCGAGCCCAAGGTGATCGCCAATGTGGAAGGCAACAGGACCACTCCGTCTGTGGTCGCCTTTTCCACCAGCGGCGAGCGGCTGGTGGGTCAGGTGGCCAAGCGGCAGGCCGTCACCAACCCCACCCGGACCCTCTATGCCATCAAGCGCCTCATCGGCCGTAAATTCACCGATGCCGAGGTGAAGAAGAGCATCGAGATCAGTCCCTTCAAAATCGTGGAGGGAAAGGACGGTGACGCGGCGGTGGAGGTGGACGGCAAGATTTCCGCGCCGGCCGAGATCTCGGCCATGGTACTCACCAAGATGAAGCAGACCGCCGAGGAGTACCTGGGCGAGCCGGTGACCGAAGCGGTCATCACTGTGCCGGCCTATTTCAACGATTCCCAGCGTCAGGCCACCAAAGACGCGGGCCGCATCGCCGGTCTCAACGTGCAACGCATCATCAATGAGCCCACGGCCGCGGCCCTGGCCTACGGCCTGGACAAAAAGGGAGAAGAAAAGATTGCGGTCTTCGACCTGGGCGGCGGCACCTTCGACGTTTCGGTGCTGGAGATCGGTGACGGTGTTTTTGAGGTGAAGTCCACCAACGGCGACACCTTCCTGGGCGGCGAGGACTTTGACCAGAAGATCATCGACTGGATCGCCGACGAGTTCAAGAAGGATCAGGGCATTGACCTGCGCGGCGACAAGATGGCCCTGCAGCGCCTGAAAGAGGCCGCTGAAAAGGCCAAGTGCGAGCTGTCCGGCTCCATGGAGACCGACATCAACCTGCCGTTCATCACCGCCGACGCCTCCGGTCCCAAGCACTTGAACCTGAAGCTGTCCCGCGCCAAGCTTGAATCGCTGTGCGACGAGCTGCTGCGCAAGCTGGAAGGCCCCTGCCGCACCGCCATGAAAGATGCCGGTCTGTCGGCCTCCGAGATCGATGAAGTGATCCTGGTGGGCGGTATGACCCGTATGCCGGCGGTTGTGCAACGGGTGCAGGATATCTTCGGCAAGACCCCCAACAAGGGCGTCAACCCGGATGAGGTGGTGGCCGTGGGCGCGGCCATCCAGGGCGGCGTGCTGAAGGGCGACGTGAAGGACGTGCTGCTGCTGGATGTGACCCCGCTCTCGCTGGGTATCGAGACCCTGGGTGGTGTACTGACCCGACTGATCGAGAAGAACACCACCATCCCCTGCCGCAAGTCCCAGGTCTTTTCCACCGCCGCCGATAACCAGCCGGCAGTGTCGATCCACGTCCTGCAGGGCGAGCGCGAGATGGCCCGCGACAACAAGACCCTGGGCAACTTTGAGCTGACCGGCCTGCCGCCGGCGCCCCGCGGCGTGCCCCAGATCGAGGTAACCTTCGACATCGACGCCAACGGCATCGTGCATGTCTCGGCCAAGGACCTGGGCACCGGCAAGGAACAGTCGATCCGGATCACCGCCTCTTCCGGCCTCTCCAAGGATGAGATCGAGAAGATGGTCAAGGATGCCGAGGCCCATGCCGCCGAGGACAAGATGAAGCGTGAGGCGATCGAGGCCCGTAACCAGGCCGACTCGATGATCTACAGCACCGAAAAATCCCTCAAAGAAGTGGGGGACAAGGTCGATGCGGTTGACAAGGGGACCATCGAGAACAAGATCGCCGACCTGAAAAAAGTGATGGACGGCGAAGACGCCGAAGCGATCAAGAAGGCCACCGACGAGCTGGCCCAGGCCGCCCATAAACTGGCCGAGGCGATGTATGCCAAGGCTCAGACAGAAGGCGCCGCCGAGGGTGGCGGGGCTGAAGCCGGTCAGCAGACTGGTGAGGCCAAGCCCAAAGACGACAAGGTGGTGGATGCGGACTTCGAGGAAGTGAAGGACGACAAGCAGTAACCATTCAACTACGAGTATGCGTGCACCGGTAGGGGCGGTCTATGGGCCGCCCCTACACCTGTATACATCCACCCACAAGGAACCCTACCCGTGGCAAACGGCGAAAAAAGAGACTACTACGAGGTTTTAGGCGTTCACAAAAACGCCTCTGAGACCGAGATCAAGAAGGCCTTCCGCAAGCTGGCCATCCAACACCACCCCGACAAGAACCAGGGTGACAAGGAGGCTGAGGAGAAGTTCAAGGAGGCCACCGAGGCCTACGAGGTGCTCTCCGACGCCCAAAAGCGCGCCCAGTACGACCAGTTCGGCCATGCCGGCATGTCCGGCAACGGCTTTGGTGGTGGCGGCTTCGGAGGCTTCGGGGCCGGCTCTCCCTTTGGCGACATCTTCAATGACATCTTCGGCGACATCTTCGGCGGCGGCGCCGGACGCCGCACCCAGGGCCGGAGGGGCGACGACCTGCTCTACAACCTGGAGATCAGTTTTGAGCAGGCCGCCTTCGGTTGTGAACAGAAGATTGAGGTGCCCTACGCCAAACGCTGCAGCGCCTGCAATGGATCAGGGGCCAAACCGGGCACCGAGCCCAAGATCTGCCCCACCTGCCGCGGCGCCGGGCAGGTGCGCTATCAGCAGGGTTTTTTCAGTGTCAGCAAGACCTGTGGCCAGTGTAACGGCGAAGGCAAGGTGGTGGACGATCCCTGCCCCGAGTGCAAAGGCCGCGGTGGCGTCAAGGACACCAAGACCCTGTCGGTCAAGGTACCGGGCGGGGTCGAGACCGGATCACGCCTCAAGCTGTCCGGCGAAGGTGGCCAGGGTGTCAAGGGCGGTCCCAACGGTGACCTGTATGTAGCGATCAGTGTCAAGGAGCACCCGCTGTTCCAGCGGGAAGACGACAACGTGATCTGCGAAATCCCGATCAGCTTTGCCCAGGCAGCCCTGGGTTGTGAGATCGAGGTACCGACCCTCGATGGCAAGGTGGCGATGAAGATCCCCGACGGCACTCAGTCCGGCAAGATCTACCGCCTGCGCGGCAAGGGGATACCCTCGCTGCAGGGCTACGGACGGGGCGACCAGTTGGTGATCGTCAAGGTGGAAACCCCCACCAACCTGAACAAAAAACAGAAGGATCTGCTGGAGGAATTCGCCAAGATCAGCGGCGAGGATGCCCATCCGATGAAAAAGTCGTTTCTGGACAAGGTGATGGATTTCATCAGCTAGCTGATCTCCACTTGCCGGATCAACGGTTTTGATCTAGCATGACGCGAATCTCTTCAGCGGGAGGCTCCATGGAAAAGCAGGAATTGCTGGAAAAGACAACCGAGGCGCTGCGGCCCTTTGAGACCCAGAACCTGATGACCACCATCCAGAGCCTGACCCTGCAACAGATCTTCAGCAATTGGGTCTTTTTGCTGATCACCTTCGGCCTGATCTTTTTTGGCATCTACAAACGCTCAAAGACCGTGCTGCTGACGGTCTTCTTTCTGCTGGCACTGATCGTCATGGTGCGCTTTGCCATGCCGGCCCCCGACGAAGAGCTGACCATGAAAACCATCCTGCCGTTTGTGGGCTTCGGCCTGGGGATCGGCGGCGTGATCGTCTACTTCAGTTTTATAAAGGAATGACCCCATGAAGATTGAAAAACGGGACTGGTTGTTTATCGCCCTGATCGTGGTGGTGGTGGGCACCTTCATCGCCATTTCAGGCAAGGAGAAGACCACGCCGGTGCCTAACAACCCGATCCATAACCCGGTCTATCAGGAGGCCTACAAAAACGCCCCCGGCCCGGACGCCTCGATCTTCGCGAAGGCATTTTTCAAGCCGGCCAAGAAGGACGCCGAACAGCTTTGCGAACCCTGCCACCAGCAGTACGGCGTTAAGCTACCGCCCAACCACCCGCCCAAACATCGCTGTCTGTTCTGCCACAAACTGGTAAAGTAGTCCCGGTTCGAGTTCAAGGCGCTCTCTGTCACACACAAACGGCCGCCCCGAGATTCCGGGGCGGCCGTTGTTGTTACGCCATGCCGTCGCTACTGCTTCTTGGCCTTCAGCATCTTCTTGGCCATAGCCAGGTTGTGGTAAGCCACGCTGCGCATCTCCGCCGCACTCGGGTCATCTTTACGCTTGTCTAGTTCAGCCAAGAAATGCTCCAAATCCTTACGGGCAGCATCGGTGCGCTTCTTGTTGTACGACAGGCTGAAATTGATACCCTTCACATCCCAGGCCGTACTGGGCAGCACCGCAAAGGGAGCAATGTCTTCCAGTTTGCGGTTAGGAGCCAGTGAGGGCTGCTCCCAGGCCACATTACTGAAACGGATACCGTTCTTGTCGGCCGTCACCGTGTAGCTGCCCGTGAACGGCTTGGTCACATCACGGTCCTCGAAGAAACGCCACTCCGACTTGCCAACCTGGACCTTGCTGTCGTGACAGCTACCACAGTTGCGGGGCTTGCCCATGGCATGGCTCAGCTTGTCCATCTGAATCCAGAGGATGGCCTTGTTGCCACTGGGCAGGTCATTGCGGGTGCCAACCACGATGTAGGCGTCGTTTACATCGGTGGCGGCACGGGCCACCTGAAAGGTCAGCGGCTCGCCGATGCGCGGGTTGCCTGGCACAGTTCGCTGCGGGATGGCCCGAAACAACAGGCCGGTGGGACCCAGCTCTTTCGTCTGATTGAGCACGGCCATCGGATAGGGCTTGACCGGGATGTAGCGACCAGCCGCGTTCTTGATAATGGTCGGCAGGTCGCGGGTACCGTAGTACTCTTTGTGCTTGCCGTAGGGCGTTTCCACGCCGTAATAGTGCCCCTGGCCCCAGAAGGTGTACTGATAGGCACCGGATATGGTGATATGACAGGAGGCGCAATCCACTTTGCCGTGGGGCGAGCCCTGTACCGCCTTCACGATCTTTCCGTGGCAGTTAGCGCAGGACTTGCGGGCATCGTCGGCAGCCAGATGACCGAACTCATGATTCACCGGATTGTGGCAGTCCAGACAGCCAAGGCCAGCCTTGATATGAACACCAGGCTCCAGGTTGGCTGGGAAGGCGTACTCGCCCCGCATAAAACCGGCGCCGCGCCGGCGGTCCATCGGGCCGGCATGACAGATACTGGCGCGGCCACCGCCGTAGCAACTGGGAGTATCCGGATTGCCAAAGGCGTGACTGCCCTTATTGGCTACCGGCTTGTAGTGGCAATCGTTGCAGGAGGCATGACACATATTGCAGGAGCGCTCCATGGCGCCATGCATCGCCTTGCTATACGGCACACTGGTCTGACTACGGATGCCTTCCTCGTTCTGGCCGGGCCACATGCCGCAGTTCTGCGGACCGGGCTGTTTTTCAGACCAGTCACGGAAGGCACGCTGGTTCTTGGTTAGACCCTTGGCTGAGCTGTTGTACGCTTTGACTGCTTTGTCATGGCAACGGCCACAGGTCTGCTGGGCTACCTTAGGGGCGTAGGCCATGGTCTCGGGGTCGCGGTCGTGCCATTGGATGCCGACAATCCTTTTAATGCCGGCCGCTTCGAGCATTTTGGGGTCCCCTTTGGGGATCATGCTGTTCATCCCGGTGCCCTTCGGCGCCAACGGTTGCAGGGCGCCAGCCGCCTCACGGGATATGGCCTGTCCTTTATGATTTTTACCGGCAGCCACCAGGAACGGCGCCAGCATCCCTTTGTGTGCAGCGGTCTTGTCAGCGGCCTTGGAATCTCCCAGGTGACAATCGACACAGGTCGGTTTGCCCTGCATCCCCACCTCACGGTCCACCTGCGCCGGGTCGAGGTACATCGCCTCAGCCCCCAATTCCTTCAACTTGGCACGGTCGCTGTGGCAGTTGACGCAACTTGAATCGGCATCAAAGCCCCAGGCCGCACCTGCGACAGCCAACAGCACCAGTACCATCAACCCTGCATTTTTCATGGTGCCCTCCTGAAAAGTAGTTGCTACAACTCTATCGCACAGGGCTGATTTTACAATTCCAGATGTGGATTAAAAAGCCGCTACCAAAACAAAAGCCGCCCAAAAAGGCGGCATTTGTTTCTGCCCAACGTGTAGCAGCGCTGCGTGTCAATACAACTCATACTTCAACAGCCGGCACTCCAAAGGTCCGTTGAACAACACAAAACGACGGGCCGGCTTTAACCCCACCAGTCGGGCAAGCTCCAGATCACCGGCCAAAAGGTAGGCGGTCCAGCCGGTGAAGCGTCGCTTGAAGACCTCGCCGATCTTACGATACAGGGCTTCCAGCTCTGACTTGTCACCCATCCGCACGCCATAGGGCGGGTTCATCACCAGCACCCCCTGGTGGCCGCAGGGCTCAGTATCCTCAAACGGACGGCGATCAAAGGAAATGGCGTACTCGAGACCAGCCCGGCGAGCATTCTCGCGGCAGGCGATGATCGCCCTGGGATCCCGGTCATACCCCAGCACCGGCACGGTCAGGCTGCTGGCGGCTGCGGCCTGTTCCTCCTGCAGCAACCGCTCCCACAAACGACGATCAAAATCCCGCCAGCGCATCAGACCAAACTCCCGTCCGCCCCCGGCCGGTTGCCCCAAGGCCATGGCAGCCCCCTCCAGGAGCAGTGTACCGGAACCGCACATCGGGTCCAAAAGCGGCACGCTACCGTCCCAGCCGGTGTGCAGCATGATGGCCGCCGCCAGGGTCTCCCGCAGTGGGGCGTCGTTGCGGTCCAGCCGCCATCCACGACGGTCCAGCGGTGCCCCGCTGGCATCCAGCGAAACGGTGGCCCGGTTCTTGGCGATATGCAGATTGACCCGCAGGTCGGGGGCCTTGGTCTCGATGTTGGGACGGCTGCCGGTCGCATCCCGCAGCAGGTCGACGATGGCATCCTTGGCCTTTAAGGCGGCAAAATGGGAGTGGGTGATGGCGGAATCCCGCAGGGTGCAGTCCACGGCCAGGGTCATGGCCGGGGTCAACAGCTCCGTCCAGGGCAACGACCGGATACCATCATACAGCTCCTGGGGCGACCCACAGGGAAAACTGCCAAGCTGCACCAGCACCCGGCTGGCGGTCCGCAGACGCATCAGGCTGCGGTATAAAATGCGGCGGTCACCGCTGAAACTGACCCCGCCCCGCACCATCTGGATCTCGGACGCCCCCAGACGCTGCAGCTCGCCAGCCGTCAACTCTTCAACCCCCAACGCAACGGTGGCAAACAACGCCAGCGGTCGGCTGGCCGCCACGGCCGCTGCCCCTTTGCGCCGAATTACGGTAGATGATTCATTCATACTGCTATCCTTTGCTGCCAGGCTGCCCGCACCTGCTGGCGGGTCATCTCAAGGCTGTCGCTGTTATCAATCACCACGACGCCGTAGCCTTCCTTTTCCGCCAGCGGCATCTGGGCGGCTATGATCTGTTCTGCCTGCTCACGGTTGCAGCGGTCACGAGCCATCAAGCGTTCCCGTTGCACCTCGGGCCGCAGCGTCACCACCCAGATCTCATCCACCCGATCGGCGGCACCAGCCTCGATCAGGAGCGGCGCCATATAAACCGCTACCTGGGCACCGCTGTCACGGGCCGCTGCCAGCCGTTGCAGTGCCAACTGCTTGATGGCAGGGTGCAGGATCGCCTCCAACTGCTGACGCTTGCCTGCATCGCTAAACACCAAGCTACGCATGGCCTGACGATCCAGGCTGCCATCGGCCGATAACACAGCGGCACCGAACTGTTGGCTGATCTGCAGCAGGGCCGGCATGCCAGGCGCCACGGCATCACGCGCCAACTGGTCGGCATCAATCACCACCGCCCCCAGTTGCTCCATAAATCGGGCCACGGTAGTTTTACCCGTGGCTATACCGCCGGTCAGGCCAATGATCTTCATATGCCGGGATAGTAGCAAAGCACTGGCCGCTTGAACAGGATTTTTCCCTTGAGTTGTCGAGACCGTTCGTGTAAAAGTTATCGTTCGCGGGCGGTTAGCTCAGTTGGATAGAGCGTTGGCCTCCGAAGCCAAAGGTCGGGAGTTCGAGTCTCCTGCCGCCCGCCAAATCGGCACTCAGGGGACCATTGGTCCCCTTTTTATTTACTCATGTCGGAGGTATACCATGGCCCGAGGTGGCATTGAGTTGTCCGACGCCATTGCGCCGCTGCTGATCCGCATTCCCCTTGGCCTGATCTTTATGGCCCATGGTTCCCAGAAGCTCTTCGGCCTGTTCGGCGGCAGCGGCCTGACCAGCACCTTTGCCAGCTTCGAGCAGAAGCTGGGCATCCCGCCGATCTTCACCCTGCTGGCGATCATCGCCGAATTCGGCGGCGGCATCGGGGTGCTGACCGGCTTTCTGACCCGCTTTTCCGCAGCCGGCATCGCCTCGGTGATGGCGGTGGCCATCTATAAGGTGCACTGGACCCATGGCTTTTTCATGAACAGCTCCTGTCTGCCGGGGCGCGGCCACGGCATCGAGTTCACCCTGGCCCTGCTGGGGATGNNCCCTGTACCTGACCCTTGCCGGTGGCGGCAGGTGGTGTGTCGACCGCCTGATCTTCAAGGGATAATTCTTTCGGCGGGCGCTACCCGCCGCTTGTTTCAAGGAGCAGTAACGTGAGCAGCCTGCACAACCAGACCGAAGTCGACAAACGACGCACCTTTGCCATCATCAGCCACCCGGACGCCGGCAAGACCACCATCACCGAAAAACTGCTGTTGTTCGGCGGCGCGATCCAGCAGGCCGGTGAGGTGCGGGCCCGTAAATCGGCCCGCCACGCCACCTCAGACTGGATGGAGCTGGAGAAGCAGCGCGGCATCTCGGTCACCTCGTCGGTGATGAAGTTTACCTATGACGGCTATGAGGTCAACCTGCTGGACACCCCCGGCCACAACGACTTCTCCGAAGATACCTACCGGGTGCTGACCGCGGTGGACTCGGCCCTGATGGTGATCGACGCGGTCAAAGGGGTGGAGAGCCAGACACGGAAGCTGCTGGATGTCTGTCGTCTGCGGGACACCCCGATCATGACCTTCATGAACAAGCTGGACCGGGAAGGTCAGGAACCGCTGGACCTGCTGGACGATGTAGAGAAAAACCTGGGGATGCAGACCGCGCCTATCACCTGGCCGATCGGCATGGGCAAGCGATTCAGGGGTACCTACCACCTCTACAACAAAGAGGTGCAGCTGTTCGACCCCGAAGCCCAGAACGGCGTGGGCCGGATCGTGACCGTCAAAGGGCTGGACGACCCCCAGCTGGATGAGCTGCTGGGCACGCAGGCCGAAGAACTGCGCAACGACGTGGAACTGCTGGAGGGGGCCGCACACCCCTTCGATCTGCATGAATATCTGGCCGGACGACAGACCCCGGTCTTTTTCGGCAGCGCTATCAACACCTTCGGTGTGCAGCAACTACTGGACACCTTTGTGGAATACGCCCCCCACCCCCGCGAACGGGCCACGGTCTCACGGATGGTTTCACCCTACGAGGAGCCGTTCTCCGGCTTTGTGTTTAAGATCCAGGCCAACATGGACCCGGCCCACCGCGACCGGATCGCCTTCTTCCGCATCTGCTCCGGCCGCTTCGAGCGGGGCATGAAGGTGCGCCACCTGCGCCTGGGCCGCGATGTGCAGATCAGCAACGCCACCATCTTCATGGCCCAGGACCGTACCAACGTCGAGGAGGCCTACCCCGGCGACATCATCGGCATCCACAACCACGGCACCATCAAGATCGGCGATACCTTCACCCTGGGCGAAGACCTGAAGTTCACCGGCATCCCCAGCTTTGCGCCGGAACATTTCCGCAAGGTGCGCCTGTTGAACCCGATGAAATCCAAGGCGCTGGAAAAGGGTCTGGTGCAGCTGGCTGAGGAAGGCACCACCCAGGTCTTCAAGCCCCTGTTCGGCGCCGAATGGGTGGTGGGGGCGGTGGGTGTCCTGCAGTTCGATGTGGTGCTGCACCGCCTGAAGTTCGAGTACAGTGTGGAGATCGCCTACGAGCCGGTGGCCTATGCAACGGCCCGTTGGGTGACCGGCGACAAGAAGCTGGTCGAAGAGTTTGAAAAGCGCGAGAAGATGAACCTGTACATCGACGGTGAAGGCAAACTGACCTATATGGCCGGCAGCCAGTGGCGGCTGGACAACACCATTGAGAACTGGCCGAAGCTGGAGTTCCACGCGACGTCTGAGCACTCGTGAAAACCGACTGGAAGCGCACCTGGCATGCCGCAACCGCCCTGCCCACCGATCACTTTCCGCTGCTACTGCCCGGCGTACACCGTGTGGCCGCCTTCTTTATCTTGCGCCGCCTGAAACGGCTGGGGTTTTCCAACTGTCGGGTCGACAGCAGCCGCGATGGGCTGATGGTCTACGCACAGCGATAAAAAAGGGCGGTCCGATCTGGACCGCCCTTCTGATGACTGCTGCTTGTTCGGGCATCACACCGCAAATTTGCCGATCTCGTAGCCGATCTGTCCCAGCGGCAGCACCTCGTCGGCTACGCCGCCATCCACACAGGCCTTGGGCATACCGTAGATGGTGGAGGTGGCCTCGTCCTGCACGATGGTTACGCCACCCTTCTGTTTCAGCTGCTGCATCCCCTTGAAGCCGTCATTCCCCATACCGGTCAGCACCACCCCCAACATGGCGCCGGCCGAGGCCTCAGCCATAGAGCCGATCATCAAATCAACCGACGGGATATAGACATACTGAGGGTAGTCGCTGGTTGGCGCGGTCTTGACCACCAGACCGCCGGCGCCTCGCACCAGTTGCGTGTGCATGCCGCCCGGCGCGATCAGGATCGTACCCGGCTTGACCGGCTCACCATTTACCGCTTCCTTAACGGCAATTGAACACTTGGCGTTAAGCCGGTCAGCGTAGGGACCGGTAAAGGCCTTGGGCATATGGATCGCCACCACGATGCCGTAGGGGAAATTCATCGGGATACGGGAGATAACCTCCTGTAGCGCAACCGGGCCGCCGGTGGAGGCGCCGATGCCGACATAGCTAATCTTTTTACCATGTATCTTGGAGCTGCCGGACGGACGGGGCGCCGTAGCCGCGCCCATTGACGGCCGAGGAGCCGTAGCGGCGGTGCCTATGCCAGGGGCAGCCCGCAGGAAACGGGAGCGGGTGGCCTCACGCACCTTCTTGAGCAGTTCCTCTCGGAAGACATTTTGTGCCTCGGAAGAATCCGTTATGTTCTTGGGTATGTAATCAATGGCGCCGGCATCCAGGGCCTCAAAGGTGGCCCGCGCCCCTTCGTTGGTCAGGGTCGATACCATCAGCACCTTGGTGGGCGCCTTGGCCATGATCTGCTTGAGGGCTGAAATGCCGTCCAGACGGGGCATCTCAATATCCATCGTAATCAGGTCCGGTTTAAGGGCGATCGCCTTCTCCACCCCTTCAGCGCCATCACTGGCAGTGCCAACGATGTCGATACTCGGTTCTTTTGACAGTATTCCCCGGATCGCCATCCGCATGAAGGAAGAGTCATCAACAATCAGTACCCGCGTCTTGGTACCAGCACTGGAAGCAAGCATCCGACCTCCCCCTCAAGCCTTCGAAAATATGGAACTGACCAGTTCCTTGACATCCGGCACTGCGTCGTCCAGCTCGTAGCAGAACCGCTCCACATCCAGTTGGGCCAGACTGGGGAACTGCTCTTTCAGAATCTTCCAGCCATCCTCTTCTGTCAGGTTGAATACCACCCAAGAGCGACCGCCATAGTTCAGATCTCGCACGGTGCAGAACAGATCGGCCAGGTTGATAATCGCACAGAGCACTGGATCTGAGGTCGCCGCGCGGGGATCATGGTGGAACAGGATCGCCTCCCGGTAGGCCTCGGGAAAATTCCAACGCTCGGCAATACAGAAGCCGATCTCGGCATGGGTGGTGCCAAAGGTCTCTGCCTCGGCGTCGATCAGCTTGATCGGCCGCTGTCTGGTCATCTCCAGCACCGCCGCAAACTGCTCAGCCCGATAATAACTCAAGACGACCTCGCCGATATCATGGATGATGCCGCCGATATAGGCCTTTTCCAGATCCGGATAGTGGATCTTTTCAGCGATCACCTTGGCCACCATGCCAACCCCGAAGGCATGCTCCCAGCAGGGCCCCACCTCAAGCACACCGCCCTTATCTTCAAAGGCATTGATGAAGGACGAGGTGAGTGCCACTTCTTTGATATGTCGCAGCCCGAGGTAAACCAGGGCCCGCTTGAGCGAGGTGATCTCCTGACTGGGCCGGTAGACCGGCGAGTTGACCATCTTCATCACCCGGGCGGTCATGACCTGGTCAACCAGCATCAGGTCAGCCACCTCATCAACGTTCACATCAGGATTATTCAGCAACTGCAGCACCTGTGTGGCCACCGCCGGGATGGTCGGCAGGTCGTCTATGGTGGCCACCATGCTACGGGCTGCTTCCAACATCACCTGTCTATCCATAGCTTGCCGCCCTCGTTATTTTTTGTAACCGAAGCCGCCCGGGAAATGGATCGTCTTGAACTTGTCGTTCACCCCGTGCAGCGACTCGGACTGCCCCACGAAAAAATAGCCGTAGGGCTGCAGGTTATTATAGAAATGCTGGACAACCTTGGACTTGGCTGCCAAGTCAAAATAGATCAGCACGTTGGCACAGAAGATAAAGTCGAAGCTCTTCATGAACACCATCTTGGTATCATCGTACAGGTTCAGCTTGTTGAAGGTGACAAACTTCTTGACCTCTGGCGAGAGTATGAACTTGCCATTCTCCTCCTTGAAGTACTTCCTTTTGTACAGATCAGGCACGTTGCGCACCGAGTAGGCGTTATAAATCCCTTCCTTGGCCTGGGCAACCACGGTCTCATTGATGTCGGTGCCCACGATCTCGATGATCCAGTCCTTGAGCAGGGTCGACCGTTTCTCCAGCAGCATCATCGACAGGGTGTAGGCCTCTTCACCGGAGGAGGAGGCGGCACTCCAGATGCGCAGCTTACGGAAACCCATCTTGCCCTTGGCCTCGACGATCTCCGGCAGAAACTTGGTTTCAATGGCGTTTAGCTGGGGAACGCAACGGAAGAAATAGGTCTCATTGGTGGTGACCTCATCCAGCAGGAAGCGCAACTCTTCTCCACCCCGCGGGGATTTCAGCAGGGCATAGTAGTCCATGGCGGTCTTGACGCCGGTGGCCTCCATCCGTTTGGTCAACCGGCTTTCCAGAAAATACTTCTTGGTGCTGTGAAAGTACATGCCGCACAGGTTATAGATAAAATCCCGTAACAGCTCGAAATCTTTATCGGAGATAGCCACGTTTACGTCCTTTTTAAAAATTCGCTCAGCGCCCGGCAGCGGCATTGTCGCCACTGTCAATCATGCCAACCGGGTCAACAATCAGGGTCACCCGGCCATCGCCAAGAATGGTGGAACCAGCAATACCCGGGATGTTGGCCAGATAGTTGCCCAAGGACTTGATCGCCACTTCCTGCTGCCCCACCAGACGCGTCACCACCAGACCAACCCGCTTGTCGGCCGCGCCAATCACTACCACGTAGCAGAAATCATCCCGTTCTGCCGTACGTTGCACCTTGAAGACCTGCTCCAGACGGATCAGCGGCAGCACCGATTCACGCAGTTTGAGCACCTCCTGGCCACCCACCACATGGAACTGGCGCTGGTCGACCCGCAGGGTTTCCAGAACCGAGGACAACGGGATCGAATAGACCTCACCCTCCACCTCCACCAGCAGCGACTGGATGATGGCCAGGGTCAGCGGCAGGCGCAAAATAAACTCTGAACCGAGTCCCTTTTCGCTCTTGATCTCGATCAGACCGTTCAGTTTCTTGATGTTGGTCTTGACCACATCCATGCCGACCCCGCGGCCGGAAAGGTCAGAGGCCTTGTCTTTGGTGGAAAAGCCGGGCAGGAAGATCAGGTCGAACATCTCGCGCTGACTCATGGCGGCCAGCTGTTCCTCGCTGATCAGTCCCTTCTCGATCGCCTTGCGGCCGACCCGTTCGGTATCGATACCGCGGCCATCATCCTTGATGCTGATGATGATCGAGTTGCCTTCATGGACAGCAGCCAGCACCAGAGTGCCGGTGCGGGGCTTGCCGGCGGCCAGACGTTCCTCCGGGGTTTCCAGGCCGTGGTCCATGGCATTACGGATCAGGTGGATCAACGGATCGCCGATCTCGTCAACCACTGAACGATCCAGCTCGGTTTCTTCACCGAATATCTGCAGGTCCACCTCTTTGCCCAGGTCGCGGGACAGGGAACGCACGATGCGGGGGAACTTTTTGAAGACCTTTTCCACCGGGATCATCCGCATCTTGAGAACCTGCATCTGCAGCTCAGAGGTGACAAAGTTCATTCGCTTGGTCAGCTTGCCGAACTCTTCGCCAAACAGGATATGATCTGAGTTACCGCCCTGCAGATCCTGGTTCAGCTGGATCATCCGGTTGCGTTCCAACACCAGTTCACCCACCTGGTTCATCAGATCGTCCAGTCGTTTAACATCCACCCGCACGGTTGAGCTGTCGGACAGATCATCGCCCCCCTTGTTATCGGCAGGTTTGGGCGGCGCTGTTTTTTTTGCGGCAGGCGCTGCCGAAACGGCGGGAGGCAACGGTGCGTTCGGGCTCGGGGCCTCTGGTTGCGCTGACGGCTGCCCGGCCTCAGGAGATGGCTCGGAAGGCGCCGACTGAGCAGCTGCGGCTGGCGGCTCAGTGCCGGCTCCCGCACTGGCCGGATCGACCACCGGCTCAGCAGGAGCCTGCTGAGCTTGTTCCGACAGCAACGGGATCAGCTTGTTGACGGTCTCGTCAATCTCACGATCGATGATGTCACCGCCCTTGATATCGGCCACCAAGGTCTTGACCAGGTCGGTGGCTTCAAGCACCACGTCCATGATCTCGGGGGTCACCAGCAATTCACCCTTGCGTAGACGGTTCAGGACATCCTCGGTCTTGTGAGTCACCCGCACCAGCAGGTCAAAGCCAAGAAAACTCGAGGCGCCTTTCACGGTATGGATCGAGCGGAAGATCTGATTCAACAGGTCGGTGTCGCTCGGGGCCTTTTCCAAAGCGACCAGGTCGTCATCCAGTTTTTCCAGCAGCTCAGTGGTCTCGGTCAAAAAACCTTCAAGCAGTTCCTGGTCTTCGCAGTCAATCGGCATCGTGCACCCCTAGGTTGAGATGAAGTAAAACAACGGAACAAGACCAGTAGCCATCAAAGATTTTTGAACAGCTGACGCTCGTCCTGGGTGAACATCTTTTCAAGCTCCAGCAGTACCAGCAACCGCTCGGCCTGGTTTATGACGCCGGCAATGCATTCCTGATCGACGCCACTGGTGACCACGGCGGGAGACGGCTGAATCTCGCTGCTGGAGATACGGATCACCTCGGAGACGGCATCGACGATAAACCCCATCAATTCGCCCCCCACATCCATGACCATGATGCGAGTCTGCTTGTCATACTCGGCGTCAGCCAAGCAAAAACGCTTACGCATATTGATGATCGGAATCACCTTGCCCCGCAGGTTGATCACACCCTCCACATAGTGGGGCGTGTTCGGCACACGGGTGATGGTTGGCATCCGGATGATCTCGCGTACCTTGAGAACATCAACACCATACTCTTCCTGGGCCAGGTTGAAGCTCACCAGCTGGATCAGCTCGCCCTGCTCCCCACTACGGACATCATCAAGCTTGATCGGTGCCAAGGCATTCGACATGTAAGGCTCCTTGCGTCAGTTTTATAGCGCATCAAGGCGGCGGAGTCCGGCGCACACTCCTGACCCAGCTGGTACTCACTGGTCTGTAATCTACCATGCCACCCGGCAGTCTGCAAGCCTGGGAAACCCCATTTTTTTACTCAGCTTCCACCGGATTGGGGTATCCTGTGCCTGCCGCCCCACCCCGCAAGTCAGATTATTGACATCACAGGACTGATACTGGTATACTCCCGTCGTCGCCAGTGGCCCCATCACCACCGAACATTACGCACGAAAGCAGGTTATCAGCCATGCACAGCGAACTGCTGATTGTCGAAAATGACCGCAAGACCAGGGATTTGGTGTCAGCTTTTTTGACATATCAGGGCTACAGCACCACCGTACTGGGCGAGCGTGACGATATTTTTGACACCATCGGCAGCAGGCTGCACCGGATAGTGATCGCTGATCTGCAAACCCTGCTGGCCCGCACACCCGACATGCTGACCAAGGCCTGGGAGTCCAGCCCTGACCTGGTGGTAATCGCCTACGACCAACCGGACACAGCTCGCAACCTGCCGCATAACGAGCGACTGCTCTTGATCCCCAAACCGCTCAATCTTGACGAGCTGGAAAGCGTGGTGATGCGGGCACGGGAATACCAGGCCCTGCAGGCCAGCAGCGGCGAGCCGTCCACCTCGGAAGAGTTCCCCCACTTTCTGTGCTCGACCATCATTGGCCGCAGCCGTACGATGCTGACCCTGTTCGAGATGCTGGAGAAAGTCGCCGAATCGAATGCAACCGTGCTGATTCAAGGAGAATCAGGAACCGGCAAGGAACTTGCAGCACGGGCCATACATCAGCTCTCCAGTCGCAGCAACAAAAACTTCGTGCCGGTCAATTGCGCCGCCATTCCGGACGAACTGCTTGAAAGTGAGCTGTTCGGCCATGTCAAAGGCGCCTTCACCGGGGCCTACGCCAACCGGCCCGGCCGCTTTGACTTGGCTGACAAAGGGACCCTCTTCCTGGATGAAATCGGCGACATGAAGGCCAATCTCCAGGTAAAACTGCTGCGGGTACTGCAAACCAAAGAGTTCGAGCCGGTGGGCTCGGCCCGCTCGCAGAAGGTTGATACCAGGATCATCGCGGCCACCAACAGCAACCTGGAAGAACTGGTGGCCACCAAGGATTTTCGCGAAGACCTGTACTACCGGCTGTCGGTGATCCCGATCACCATCCCGCCGCTACGGGAACGGCGCGAAGACATCCCGCTCTTGATCAATCACTTCCTGGGGCGTTTCAACCATGACAAACGCCGACTGGTGAAGGGTTTTTCACGGGAGGCCTTAGAGATACTGCGCAACTACGATTGGCCCGGCAACGTGCGGGAGCTGGAAAACCTGGTGGAACGGATGGTGACTCTCAAGGAGAATGGTTTCATCACCCCTGACGACCTGCCGGAACGCTATCAGCCCGGCAGCAAACCGCTGCCGCGCAGTGCGTCGGCAGCCCCTGCACCGGTGACAGTCCAGACTGAAGAGCTGCCGGCAGACGGCATCTGCCTGAACAGTGCGGTGGACGCCTTTGAAAACCGCCTGATTCTGCAGGCCTTGCAGCGCACCGGCGGCAACAAGAAAGAGGCCGCCAGCCTGTTGAACCTGAAACGGACCACCCTGATCGAGAAGCTGAAAAAAAAGAACCTGCAGCTCGAACCTTAAAGGGAGCGCCCATGTCGCTAAACCCCGCCCAGACCCTGTCACTGCTGCACAGCATGCTGCGGGAGCCACCATCGCCGACAGACGGCAGACGGACCAGTTCGGCCGATTTTGCCAACCGGCTTGATCAGGCCCTGGAACGGGGGGAGGTGCCGGCCGACAGCTCGCCAGAGTCGATCCAGCGGGCGGCAGAGGCGCTGCGCCTTACCACCCTGCGCAGCTCGTTGGAGCTATTGAATGATCAACCGTCCTCGTCCGACGAGATATCCGTGCCGTTGTCTGCCGCATCACAGCAGCCGCTGCCAACGATCCAGGCCTATCTGGCCAACCAGGCCACTCCAGCCCAGCCCTCAGTAACGACGCCTGCCTCGACGCCACAACCAGTTTCAGAGACCGAGGGGCCGGGACCGGCGCCGCTCAGCCGGCTCTCACTGCTGCGCGACACCACCGCCAGCAGCAATTTCGAGCCGATCATCCAGAAGGCATCTCGGCAGTACGGGGTGGATGCCGAGCTGATCCGTGCAGTCATCAAGGCCGAAAGCAACTTCAATCCCCGCGCGGTTTCCCACGCCGGCGCCCAGGGCCTGATGCAGCTGATGCCGGCCACTGCCCGCGGCCTGGGGGTCAACAACTCCTTTGATCCCGAGCAGAATGTGATGGGTGGCACCAGGTTTCTGAAAGGACTGCTGGATCGCTACAACGGTGATCTGGATGCGGCACTGGCCGCCTACAACTGGGGCCCTGGCAACGTGGATCGCCGCCCCGATCGACTGCCCCGTGAAACCCGCGACTACCTGGTAAAGGTCAAGCAGTTCTATGCCAGCTACACCGCCTAACCTCCCCGCTGAGGAGAAATTGCTACAATGTCCAACCAGCTCCAGTACCGTCCGATCATCACCGCTTGCATCAACCCCGCCAGCTTCCCCAGCGTGGCGCTGTATGTCAAAAGCGGCCCCAATTTTGTGCTCTACAAGCCGGCGGAACGCCCCCTCTCCCAGCAGGACCTGCTGCGTCTCGATCAAAGCCGAACCGATACGCTCTACATCCGCAGCGAGGAGATGGGGCCGGTAGCCGACTTTCTGGAAGAGACCATCACCGAGATCATGGACAGTGAGGGGCTGCAGCCTCAGGTCAAGGGCCAGATCCTCTCTCAGGTTGCCATGAACTACGTGATGGACCTGTTCACCACCCCGGACAAACTGACCGATGTTGAGCGTTGCCGTCATCTGGTGCGACAGCTGATGAACTTCATCACCCAGCACCCCAACGCCTTTGATTCATTGCATGCGGTGGTCGAGCATGACTACTACACCTTTGTGCACAGCGTCCAGGTGGCCTCGCTCTCGATGCTGACCCATGCCGAGATATACAACCTGCCACTGTACGAACTGGAAGATGTGGGGATAGGCGGGATACTGCACGATGTGGGTATGATCTTCATCCCCAACACCATCTTGGACAAACCGGATGCGTTGAGCAACTTCGAGTACACCATGATCAAGCGCCATGCCCAGCGTGGCTATGAATGTCTGCGCGACCTGGGTGGATTCAGCGAGATATCGCTGGCGGCGGTCCGTTTCCACCATGAACGCTACAACGGCGACGGCTACCCCTTCAGCCTCAGAGGAGATGCCATTCCACGCACCGCCCAGATCACCGCCATCTGCGACGTGTACAGCGCACTGACCTCCAACCGTCCCTACCGGTCGGCCATCAGCAACCAGGATGCCCTGACCCTGATGGAACGGGAGGGGCGCTCCATCTTCAACCCTGACCTTCTGGCCCGCTTCAAGAAGATCGTCGGCGGCAATTCATCAGAAGAAGAGTCGCCATAGCATCACCCCGCCGAACAACAGAAACATCCCGCCGGCGGCACGATGAATCCAGCAGACCGGAATATAGCGCACCAGCTGCTTGCCGGCAAAGATCCCTAGCAACGAGACCAGCCATAGCGCCAGGGTTGAAGCGACAAACACCGCCGTCATCCCGATCCGGCTCGCAGAGTGTACCGCTGCCTGGCTGGCGGTCACCAGCTGGGTCTTATCCCCCAGCTCTGCCATAAAGATCATGATAAAGGCCGTACGTACGGCACTGGCTGCCGTGGGGGGCGGGGCGTCGTCATCATTATCATCGGCACAGGCGTTACGCAGGGTCGATACCCCGAAGTACAGAAACAAAAGCGCCGCCACCAGTCCCACCCAGAAACGGGGCAACATCAGGAACAGCACCTTACCCACCGCCACTGCAGCCAGGTTCAGCACCACAAAGGCCAGGGCAATCCCGACGAATATTCGCTTCCAGGGGTAGCGCAACGCCAGGGCCATGGCGGTCAGCTGAGTCTTGTCCCCCAGTTCAGCCACAAAGATCAGGGCAAAGGTTGTCCAGAAAACGGAATCAGTCATGCATGCTCCGGTAGGGCTGGTGACCGTACTGGTCCGAGGGCTCAGCCAGGGTCTCGTCTTCGATCTCCAGCGGATGGATCGGCTCAAACTGCTCCATGGCCGATGCCGGCAGCATGCCGGTCTCCACGCGCATATAGGTCTGCATCTCCTTCAAGGCGGCCAAAATCACCTCTTCGTCCTTGGGCAGTTCATGGGGGCTCACCTCCAGGGTCACGCAGCCCTGATAATCGGTATGCTTGAGGTGATTGAGAAAACGGGTCAACGGCAGGCGTCCGTGTCCGGGCAGCAGGTGCTCGCGGTTAAAGCCGTAGTCCGAAAAATGCACGTTGCGCATCCGACCCGACTCGTAGCAGAGGTAAAAATCGTTGATGAAGTTGGCCTTGCCCGAGCCCATGTGGGTGGTGTCGAAGGTTAGATACAGGTTGTGCTCGTTGATAAAAGTCACCAGATCCCGCGTGACAGAGAGAATATTGGGGTTGACCTTGAGGCGGCCGCCGACCCAGGGCATATTCTCCAGCGTCACCTGCACCTGCCCGTCGAGCCCAATCTCTTTCTGAAAATCACGTATCTTGTACAGCCAGCGCCAGAAGCCAACCTCAAGCCCCAGCCATGAAGGCGGATG
>DIKW01000072.1:1018-1433 GCA_002424705.1 Geobacter sp. UBA5608 | reverse complement strand
TGAAAATCCTGATTGATGATCAACTCAACCCCGTCAAAACCGGACTGCGAGGCCAGTTCGAAGGCGCGTTCCAGCGGCAGGGTGAACAGCGACCCACTGGAGAGCGAGAGCTTGACCCCTGCCTTCATGCCTGCTGTCCAAAACTGACGTGCAGGTGACGCTGCAGATCGGCCACCGTTTCGAGGCTGGTCCGCAGCTGTTCCTGTTCGTCATGGCTCAGTCGCGTAAGATCGAGGTTAAGGATATCGCGACAATCCTGGCCGGCAGCAGCCGTCAATTCGAGGGTCAATCGATAATGGCTGAAGAGGTGCCAGGCCTGCAGGGCCCGCTCAGCCAGATCCACGTCAAGCCGGCCGTGGCGCACCAGTTCGCGCAAGCGGCGCGGTGTGCCGTCTTCGACCAGATCATGGTGCAG
>DIKW01000072.1:0-871 GCA_002424705.1 Geobacter sp. UBA5608 | reverse complement strand
TGCAGCTGTTCGCTGCACAACGCCCTGAAGCGACCTGACAGGCCCTGTTCATCAGTCAGGGCCGTCTGATCCACCAGGCGCACCAGCTCGATCAGTTCACCGGCATCATTGCCTGCGATGCCCTGTTCCAAACGCTCACGCCATTGGCTTAAGCTTCCCCGCCAGGCAGGATGCAACGGCGACACTGCCTCTTCCAGGGCAATGCCGCAGGCGCGTAACCAAGCCAGCAGCTCTTCGGCGAACTCAGCCATCAGCTGGTCTTCGGCTGCCGAACCAGTCCCATCCCAGACCAGGGCCAGTTGAACACGGCAGAAGCGGGTGTATTCCTGCCGGCCTGCCGGTCCCAGGGCCAACAAGGCCAAGGGCGGCAGCTCAACGCCATCCTGCCGGCGCAGGGTTGCAACCTGCATGCTGGTCAATGCAGCCAAAAAACTGTTGGCTGCCTCAAAAAAAGCCGGCGGCGATTGAAAACGCCGGAAATGGCCGTAGGCACGTTCAAAAAAACCGGCCAGCAGTTCACGCAAGCCGTCGCGCGTGTCGATCGATGCCAAGCATGCCGTCAACTGGGCGCTCTGTTCGATAAACTGCTGGTTCTCAGCGGCCACCACTCCCAGTTCGTCCTTGATAACCGCCAGCAGGTCGCCCATCGCATCAGGCTGCCTGACCGACGCCATCCTGATGGCGGCCCGGCGATAGCTGGTCACAAATTGGTCAAGACCCCGCCAGTCGGCCAGCCGGTCTCCCTTGGCAAGCAGCAGCGCCATCAATGCTCACTCACATCGTGCACGTTACGGGCCAGAAAGGTGGCAATTTCATCGGATGGCGGACGGGTCAGCAACGAGACCACGATCATCACCAGCACCACCAGCGG
>DIKW01000066.1:464-16525 GCA_002424705.1 Geobacter sp. UBA5608 | reverse complement strand
GAGCAGGCCGCCGAGCCTGTCGAAGCGTCCAAAGGCAAGCCAGGCCGCCCCCGTAAGGAGCAGTAAAGATGCAGCAATTCCGCGACCTGTTCGCAGCCGCAGACGTGGCTATCCTCGCCCGATTGGGTGAGGACGCCACGCTTGACGGGCTACCAGTACGGGGGGAGCTATCAAGCCCCGTCGATCAGGCGCGTCTGTCGGGGCAAATCACCGGGATGCAAGGCTTTGCATTCCGGTTGCCCGACAACCAGGCGGCCCCGGCTGTCCTGGGGTCTGTGCTGGTGGTCTTGGGTCAGACTTACAAGGTAGTTGCTATCGTGCCGGAGGGTAGCGGAATCACCGCCCTTGAATTGAGGCTGTCGGCATGATCGCCGTAAGGCTGGATTTTGACGACGCGGAGTTCATGAAGTTCACCCGCAAGCTGGGGCCTGCCGACATTCAGCGGGCAATGGAACGGGCCGTCAGGTATACGGCTGCATGGGTCCGCAGCCAGACAGCGAAAAGCGTCAGGGGAGAAATGGACCTGCCCCGCAAAGTGATTGCCTATCGGTTGAAGCAGTACAACAAGGCGTGGCGTTTGGGCATGGACGGGGGCCGGGCTGTCAAAGTCTGGTTTGGAATCGACCCGCTGAAAGCCGACAAGATCGACACCCCGAAAAAGGCCGCACGGGGCTACAGGGTCCGCAAGTGGGAGTTTCAGCAATCATTCGTACCAAAGCAAGGCCGGTATGCCGGAAAGCTGATGGAGCGCACCACAAAGAACCGCCTGCCGTTGCGACGGTCAACCGTGACAATCGACGAACAAGGCGAAAAAGCATTTCTGGCAATATCTGAGCAGATACCCGCAAAAATGCAGGAAATAGCCTTAAAAGAACTGCGTTACCAAGTGTTTAAGGTTTTGGGGGAGTAAATGCTGTCTGACCTGCACAGCGAAATAGTCATGTACCTGACCGGCAAACTGCCGGGCGTGACCGTGGCTGCATTCACCCCCGACATTCGGCAGCAGCGCCACCTGGCTTTGCCTGCCTGCCTGGTTGAACTGGCAACAATCGAGCCGTTTTCTGATTTTGGAAACAACCGCGACAAGAGCCGCGTTTATCTTAACTTTGAAGCCCGTTTACTGGTTGACCCTGTGCTTGCTGACGCATGGGTCGATCTGAAAGAGTTCGCCGCCGTTGCATGGTGGGCGCTGCGAGAGTGGACACCGCAGACGGCAGGCATCGGACCTATCAACCTGAAACGCGCCGGGGAAGATATGTTCAAGCCCGGACTTGACGGGTTCATGGTCTGGCTGATCGAGTGGGAGCAAGAAGCATACCTTGATTTTGCAACTGAACAGGTCGAGCCGGTAATAACCAAGATCACCACGACTGACAACCTTGGCAATTATACGGAGGTAACAGGATGAAAACCTACATTTACAGCGGCCCGCTTTCTGGCGTGAGCCTGAAAGAGTTTGGCGACGTGATGCTTGTCCCTGGCGCTGCCGTGCAACTGCCTGACGGCCACGGCTACACCGAACGACTGATCCGCAAGGGGTGGCTGGAAGAAGTGCCAGCCGAGCCGGTCGCAGCCGTGCAAGAAATTCAACCGACAACTGATAACGATGCAGAGCAAGTCACAGAAAAGAAACGGAGGAAATAAACTATGGCCGCAAACTACCTGCACGGCGTCGAAACAATCACCATTGAAAAAGGCCCCCGCCCGATTACCGGCGTCAAGACCGCTGTAATCGGCCTGGTGGGAACCGCCCCCATGCTTGACGTGGCAGCCGCCGACCGCAGCCTTAATGCACCGGTGGTTGTCCGCAACCCTGTTGATGCTGCGAAGTATTTCGGGACCAACCGGACCGGCTTCACCATTCCGGCCGCCCTTGACGCCATTTTCGATCAAGGCAACGGCCCTATCTGCATCGTGGTGAATACCATTGACCCGGCCAACGACGTGACCGCCGTAACTGCCGAGGCTGTAACGTTCGGCACCGACAACACCCTGACACTGGCACACCCCCAGGTATCGGCTGTTGTGGTCAAGAGCAGCGACGGTCTGACCACTCACGTGCTTGATACCGATTACACCGTCAACGCCGCCACCGGCAAGATCACCCGCGTGACCACCGGTGCCATTGCAGCCGGGGCCGCCGTCAAGGTGGATTATTCATGGCTTGACCCTTCAAAGGTGCTGGCCGCAGACATTATCGGCGCGGTTGACGTTGACGGCAATCGTTCCGGCCTGCAAGCCCTGATAGGAACCTATAACCTGTTCGGCTACGTGGCGAAGATGATCATTGCCCCCGGCTACTGCACACAGGACAGCGTGGCCGTTGAAATGATCGCGGTCGCTGACAAGCTGCGAGCAATGGCCCTGATTGACGCGCCTATCGGGACCACCGTTTCCGAGGCAATCACCGGGCGCGGCCCCAGCGGAACGATCAACTTCAACACCAGCAACAAGCGGGCCGTGCTGTGTTTCCCCCACGTAAAGCGGTACGACACAGCAACTGATACGGAAGTGCTAGAGCCGCTTTCGCAACGTCTGGCCGGTGTAATTGCCGCGAAGGACGTAGAGCGGGGCTACTGGTGGTCGCCGTCCAATACTGAGGTCAAGGGTATTGTGGGAATGGAACTGCCTATCACCGCCTTGATCAATGACAGTACCACCGAGGCCAACGCGCTGAACGAGGCAGGGATAGTGACCCTGTTCAACTCGTTCGGGTCCGGAATTCGCACCTGGGGCAACCGTTCGGCGGCCTTCCCCAGCAACACCAGCCCGGAAAACTTCATCAACGTGCAACGGACTGCGGACATTATTCATGAAAGCATTGAGTACAACATGCTGCAATTCATCGACCGGCCGATCAATCAAGCCCTGATTGACACGATCCGCGAGTCCGTGAACGGCTTTATTCGTACACTGATCATGCGGGGCGCTTTGATCGACGGCCAATGCGTTTATGACCCGGCAAAGAACCCTGTCACTGAAATTGCCGCCGGTCATTTGACGTTCGACATTGAGTTCATGCCGCCGACCCCAGCCGAGCGGATCACGTTTGAATCGTTCATCAACATTGAACTGCTGAAATCACTACAATAAAGGGGGCCTGAACAATGGCACAGATTGAAATTAAACGACTGACGAACGCCAACGTTTACGTTGACGGAAACAGCCTGCTTGGCAAGGTGGATGAATGCAAGATGCCGGACGTGAACATCGTCATGGCAGAGCATAAAGCCCTTGGTATGCAGGGCAAGCTGGAATTTCCCAGCGGCATAGACAAGCTGGAAGCCACTTTCAAGTGGAACAGCCTGTATTCTGACGTTCTGACGAAGGTCGCAAACCCGTTCAAGGCTTGCGAGTTGCAGTTGCGCGGGAGCCTGGAAACCTACGGCAACGGGGGCCGGACTGCCGAGGTTCCGGTAGTGGTTTACCTGACCGGCTCTTTCAAAAAGTTTCCGATGGGTGGCTTCAAGCAAAATGACAACGTCGAGGCAGAAACCAGTATGAGCGTCACTTACTGCAAGATGGAGATTGACGGCCAGACCGTGCTGGAAGTTGACGCCCTGGCGAATATCTACAAGGCAGGCGGCGTCGACATGCTGGCTACCTACAAGCAACTGATCGGGGGTTAAGCCGTGAAGATCGTCAAGCAGGAATCCAACAGCCTGAAATTTGAAACCGTTGAACTAAGGGAGGCCACCGTCGGCGACCTGATTCAAGCCGAGAGGATCGCAGGCCGGGCCGATGGTATCGGCTTTGTTGCCGCCCTGCTTTCCCAGGTGGCTACCTTTGACGGCCAAAAGCTGCCAGCGGAAGAACTGAACCGGCTGTCGGCTTCCGACCTGGCCGAATTGGGAAACGCTGTGGCCCCCACGGTGGAGGATGGGGGCAAGCAGTAATCGTGCTGACGAAACACGGGGGCATGACCTTGACGGAAGTCCGGGCCATGCCCCCGGATGAATTGATTTACTGGCTGGACCGGCTGCGGGACGTGATGAAACAGGAAGCCGACCAGATGCAATGAACCACCGGGGGCAAACATGGCAGGAAAACAACTATCAATCGGGATGCTGCTTTCCCTTACTGACCGGATCAGCGCCCCACTGAAAAAGGTGGTTGATTCTGTCGGTGGCATAGGTAAGGCCGCCGAAACCGCCGCCGGAAAATTCACCCGCCTACATAACCAGATCGACCGCGTAGCAAAACAGGCGCAAAAGCTGGACGCCATAGGCAAGCCCCTTGCTGCTGTAGGGGTGGCCGGGGCCGCCGGTATTGCTGCGACCGTCACACAGTTTGCCAACCTTGAAGAGGCACAGATTCGCCTTAAAACCAACCTGATGGACGCCGCCGGGAAAGTCGGCCCGGAATACGAAAAGCTGAACCGGCTGGCTGAAAAGCTGGGAACCGATCTGCCAGGGTCCACAAAGGACATGCTGGAACTGTTCACGGCGTTACGCGAGCAGGGGGTACAGACCAACGTCATTTTGGGGGGCATGGGTGAGGCCGCCGCAAAGTTTGCCGTCCTGATGAAAGTCCCGTTTGCCGAGGCTGCTACCCACGTCGCCAAATTCAGCGAGGCGATGGGAATCGCGGACAAAGACGCGGTTTCCTTCATGGACGTTTTGCAGCGGTTGAAGTCTGCCGGTGGCGTTGAAGTCAACGATCTTGCCGAGTCGTTTAAGTACATGGGTTCTTCGCTGAAAGCTCTGAAAATTCAGGGCATGGACGCAAGCAAGGAAGTAAGCGCCGCCATTGGCCTGATGGCTACAAGCAGCATCGAAGGGTCACAGGCCGGAACCAACTTTGCGCAAGCCCTGTCGAGAATGGCCGAAATGAGCCACAAACTTGACAGCAAAAGAATCAAGGACCTTGTGGGGCCGATCCTTGACGCGAAGGGCATCAAGCTAAACATGTTCGACGAAGCCGGGAATTTTGTCGGCATCCGGGGCATGGTGGCAGAGCTTGAAAAGCTGCGGGCTATCAATCCCCAGGAACAGCTTGTTGTTCTGTCTAAGTTGTTCGGGCAGGAGGCGTCGCGCCCGCTTTCGGTGTTCATCAATCAGGGCGTGGCCGGGTTTGACGAAATGACCCGCAGAATGCAGCAGCAAGCCGACATGCAAACCAAGATCAACGAGATCATGGGAAGTACGAAAATGCGCTGGGAATCACTGACCGGCACAGTCGGCAATCTGGTTTCAAACATGGGGGGCATCTTTTCAAAGGTTATGAACCTGCCGGGCCTGTTTGAAAAGCTTAACGCGCTGGTCGGCAGAATGAACGAATGGGTTCTGGCAAACCCGAAAATTGCCGCAGTCCTAGGGACGGTTGTCGTGTCACTGACAGGTATCGCCCTGGCCGCCGGTGGCGTCCTGATGGCGGTCGCCGCCATAGGTGCCGCAGTGGGGCCGTTCCTGGCTGGCATGGCTTCAATGTTGCGCCTGTCTGGTCTGCTTGCCACCGGGATAAAAGGCGTGTTGCTAGCGTTGCGGGCCGTTTCCGCTTTCATGCTGACCAACCCAATTGGCTTGACTATCACCGCCATAGCAACAGCGGCCTTCTTGATCTATCGCTATTGGGGGCCGATCAAGGGGTTTTTCACCGGTATCTGGCAAGCTGTCGTAAGCGTGGCCGGGAAAATGCGTCAGGCCGGTGCGAACATAATCACCAGCTTAGTGGATGGCATCAAGCGCATGGCTTCAAAGCCTGTCGAGGCAATGAAGGCCATTGTTCAAAAGGTCCGCAACTTCCTGCCCTTTTCCCCGGCCAAGGAAGGCCCACTCAAGGATATCCACCGGATCAAGCTGATCGAGACCATTGCCGCCACCATGAAGCCCGCCCCGATGGTTGCCGCCATGCGCACGGTTACCGCTGCAACCATGCTGGCAACGGCAGCACCGGCCATGGCAGGCGCACCGGCTGGAGTTGGCCGCCCTGGCGGCGGCACACAGATCACCTATGCCCCGGTCATCAACCTGGCGCCAGGCACCCCGGCAGAGGCACGGCAGCAGGTCGAGCAGGCCCTGAAGCTGTCGCAGGTGGAGTTTGAGCGGATGCTGGCACGGGCAGAGCAGAACAAGCAACGCAAGGGATTTGTGTAAATGGCCTTCCTACTGCTGGGAGATATCGGTTTCGGCAGGCTGGTAAGCCCTACCGGGTTTGATGCCAAGCTGGCCATCAGTTATGCCGAGCATCAGGTTATTGAGGGCAAGCCGCTCCTGCAATACACCGGCGACGGCCTGGGCGAGATCAACCTGGCCTTCCTGTTTCATGCCGACTTTTGCGACCCCCAGGCCGTTTGGGATGACCTGATAACCCTGGCAACCAGCCACAAGGCGTTTCCACTTTCGCAGGGCAACGGCCTGTTGGTGGGCAAGTACGTCATTATCGATGTCAGTCGCACCACCACCTATGCCGCCGAAGATGGCTCCCTGTACGGCTTTGAGTGCAAGCTGAGCCTGAAGGAATATGCCGACCCACAGCCGCTTGAAACAAAAAAACAAGAGCAGCAGCAGCAGGCCCCGGCCAAAAAGAAGCCGGGCAGAAAGCCCAAAAAGCCGTCCAAGAAAAAAGAGGTGCCGCAGCTGTCAGCCGAGAGCAGGCAAGCCGGCTATGCCCTATCGCAGGATAAGCAGACCGTCATTAGACAGTCAACGAGGCAAGCGTAATGGCTGCGCAGGAAGTCATTGAGCATATTACCCGCGATGGCGACCGCTGGGACCTGCTGGCCTGGCAGTATTACGGCGATGCCACGCAGTACGAGCGGATCGTGGCAGCCAACAACCTGGTGATGATTGAGCCGGTCTTGCCCAGCGGGATCATCATTAACATACCGGTGATTGACGAACCGTTGCCGGAGCTGTCTGAAACAGAGGGTATGCCGCCATGGCTGACGTGATCGTGCCCCAACCTCAATTCAAGCTGACCTACGGACAGAAGGACGTCACCACTGAGCTTGCCCCGTTCATCTTGGCTATTACCTACACCGATGCGCTGGAGGGTGAGAGCGACGAACTTGAGGTGAATATCGAGGATCGTGACCACCGCTGGAAGAACGGCTGGTTCCCCGGCAAAGGCGACAAACTTTCGTTGCAGGCCGGCTATGTGGGCGAACTGTACGGCATGGGCTCTTTCGAAATTGATGAGATTGAGTTTAACGGCACCCCCGATACCATCAGCATCAGGGCACTGGCTGCCGGTGTAAAGGCCGCGCTGCGAACCAGTAACACCAGGGCCTTTGAAGGTAAGACGCTCAAGCAGATAGCAGATGAGCTGGCAGCCGGGCAGGCCCTGCGCCTGGTGGGGGCCGGAGATAACACCGGACGCAGCTACCAGCGGGTAACACAGAACAAGGAGACCGACCTGGCCTTCCTGAACCGGCTGGGCAAGGCCGAGGGGATTGTGTTCAGCATCAAGGACGGCCAACTGGTCTGGCACGATCAAGCCAGGTTGGATGACGCGCAGACCGTCACCATCATCACCAGGCAGCAGATGAGCAGCTTCACCTTCCGCGCGAAGACCGCCACCACCTATAAGGCGTGCCAGGTGAGCTACCACGACCCGAAAACCAAGAGCCTGAAGAGCCATACCGAAAAGGCACCCGGCGCACCAAGTGGCGATACCCTGAAGCTGGTGGAGCGCTGCGAGACGTTGGACGACGCCAAGGCCAAAGCGAAGGCCGCGCTGCGAAACAGCAACGGCAAGCAGGTGGAGGGCAGCATATCCCTGTACGGTAACCCCAGGCTGCGGGCTGGCTGCAACATTGAGGTGCAAGGGCTGGGGCTGTTAGATGGCCCCTACCAGATCCTCAAGGCCCGGCACAGCATGGAGCGCGGCAGGGGTTATGCTACCGAGCTGGAGCTGTCCACCAGCAGCGCCCAAAACAAGAACCTGAAAAACCTGACCAACAACAAGCGGGTGGTGAAATGATGAAGATCGGCATCGTCACTGCTATCGACCCCGTCACCGCTAAGTGCCGGGTGCAGTTTCCCGATCAGGATGGGGTGCAATCCTACTGGTTGCCGGTACTGCATCACAAGACCGGCAGAGACAAAAGCTACTGGATGCCGGACACCGGAGAGCACGTCTGCTGCCTGATGGACGACAACGCCGAGTTCGGCTGCGTCCTGGGGGCGATCTATAGCGACGCCGACCAGCCGCCGGTAAGCAGCCAAGACAAGCGCCACATCCGCTTCGAGGATGGCACCTGGGTTGAGTACGACCGCGCAGAGCACAAGCTGTCTGCACACGTAGTCGCTGGTACGCTTGAGGCCACGGTTGACGTGTCCGCCACCGTCACCAGCCCACTGATCAAGGCCGTGGCATCGACAAAGGTCGTCTGTGACACCCCGCTTACTGAATGCACGGGCAACCTGATTGTGGCCGGGGGTATTTCCTGCACAGGAACATATGGGGCAAGTGGTGGCAAGATACAGACGCCCGGAGATATTCAAAGCACCGGAGGGAATCTGGTGATACCCGGCAACGCCGATATCGGTGGAAACGTAAATGCAGGCGGGTCGGTAACGGACGCAGGCGGCAATACCAACCACCACTCGCACTAGGATAATCATGGCAATGACACTCGCCGACATAACCGCAGCCGACTGGAGTCCCAAACTGGGTGAGCCCGGCAGCGTGGTGGAGAACCTTGACGACATTAACCAGTGCATCAAGGTGATCCTCGCAACACCCAAAGGGAGCCGAGCCCACGAACCGCTCTTCGGTTGCGGCGTGTGGCAGTTTTTGGATCAACCATTAACCGAGGCATTACCCCGCATTGTAAACGCCGTCATAGAAGCCGTGGAAGAATGGGAGCCGCGCGCCAAGCTGGTGAGTGTTGTGCCGGTAACCACTGAGGCCGCCAGCGGCAAAATCACCCTGCAGCTGGAGTGGAAGCTGAATGACTACGATGCAGGCATACAACAAATCGAGGTGACCCTGTGAGTTTACCTGAACCCTCATTTATAGACCGCGACCCGGTAGCCATCACCGCCGAGCTAAAAGCATCGTGGGAGGCCACCACCGGCAAGACTCTGTACCCCGGCCAGGTGGAGTCTCTGTTGATTGACTTGATTGCCTACCGCGAGACCTTGGTCCGGATCGGTGTGCAGGAAGCGGCCAAACAGAATCTGGTGGCCTACGCCAGCGCGCCTATGCTGGATTACCTGGGCGAGCTGGTGGGTGTCTACCGGATTGACGGCGAGACCGACGATCAGCTGCGCGACCGGATCAAGCTGGCCCCTGAATCATTCAGCGTGGCAGGCAGCCGCGGCAGCTATGTCTATCACGCCAAGAGCGCCAGCTCCGATATCGTTGACGTGGCCGTACTATCCCCATCGCCGGGCATCGTCAACATCTATCCGCTGTCGATTAACGGCCTGCCGGACCAGGCGCTGCTTGACGCCGTGTATGCCACCTGCACCGCCGAAGATGTGCGTCCTCTGACCGACTACGTGCAGGTGCTGCAGCCGGTGGCCACCGCCTACAGCATAGCCGTCACGGTAGAGACTTATCAATGGCCTGATCAGTCTCTGGTGCAGCAGCAGGTGTTGGCCGCGCTGACCGCTTTGGCCACCCCGGCATCTGGTATGATGGGCAAGGATATAACCACCAGCAGCATCATTGCCGCCGCCACCGTGGATGGCGTGTACCGGGTAACGGTCACCAGCCCGTCCGCCGATGTCATTGTCCCGCCGGAAGGGTACGCAAACTGCTCCGACATAACCGTAACCATGGGGGTGCCGGTCAATGGCTGACAGCCGCCTAATACCTGCCGGGATACGTGATGCCTCAACCCTGGCCTTTAACGAGCTGATTGACCGGCTGGGGGTGGTCCCGCTTGATCAGCTGCTAGTCTATTTGGTGGACAACATCTCTGCCGAGGCCTTGCCTCACCTAGCCGAGCAGTTTCACATAACTGGCCTGGAGGGGTGGACGCTCTGTGACACCGAGGCCGACAAGCGCAGACTGATCAAGCGCGCTGTCTGGCTGCACCGCAAAAAAGGTACGCCCTGGGCCGTGAAGGAAGGGCTAAGGTCGGTGGGTTTTGGCGGTGCCCTGATCGATGAGCAGATCCAGTCACTACGTTACGACGGCACACAGGTTTTCAGTGGCGACGAAGAATACGGCGCGGGGGCAAACTGGGCACGCTTCAACATCAACCTTGACCTTGGCGAAAACAGGGGCGTTTCAGCAACAGAAACCGCCCTGATCCGCGCCGTGGTGGACGAGTGGAAAAACGTGCGCAGCCACCTGGCCGCCATTGTGTTCTCCGCAGCCACCTCCGACACCGCCACCATCGCAGAATCAGCCACGCTTACTGCCATAGACGGGCAGACAGAGACCCTGCCCTGGGGTATGCGGTATGACGGCAGCACGGCATACAACTCGGGGCGCGCACTGGCCTATGACGGCGCCGATATCTACAACGGCACCACCCCGTACAGCTACAGCGTAGGCGGAACCGTGCTGCACAACAACGCATGGGAAGCTGACCGCATCGGCGCAGCCACCGTGCAGGTAGACACCAACACCGCTGCGGTGATGTTTGACGGGCTGGCCAGCTATGACGGCGTGTTTGATCAAGGGGCAACACCGCCGCCGTTTTATGACGGCCTGATGACGGTGACTACCAAGCGCAACTATTTATTCAACGGCGTGCGGACCTACGGCAGCGGCAAGGAATACAACGGCAGCAAGACCTACGCCGGCGGCATTAGTTTCGCCCCGTCGATGGAATACCAGGGCATCCACACCATACAGGAGGTAACGATATGACCGATACAGAGCAGATCGCCATGCGCGGAGATTTCCGGCTGCGGATATACCGCAACGGGCTGCTGGTTGAGGAGCAGCACGACCCCAACATGATTATGAACGTGGCCAAGGACGCGATGGCGAAGCTGATCGGCGGCAGCGGCAGCGGCAAGACTATTACAAAAATTGGTTTTGGCACCAGCAGCACCGGACCTACCCCTACAGACACCGGCCTGACGGGCAGCTACAGCAAAAATGTGGCAGCTGCAACCTACCCCACCACAGGGCAGGTATCGTTCGGCTGGACGTTGGGCACATCCGAGGCAAACGGCAAGGCCATTGCCGAGCTGGGCCTGATCTGCAGCGACGGCACCCTGTTCGCCCGCAAGGTGCGCGGGGTTATCAATAAGGATTCCGATCTGTCCCTTGAGGGGACCTGGACGATTATCTTCTAAGGAGGCCAATCAATGGCGAACGTAACCGAAACAGCAACATTTGAAACCGGCATATACCAGATAGAGACCACCGACCCGGTGCTGGGTGGTGCCAACGGTATTGCCAACGTGCAGGCCAGGCAGCTGGCCAACCGCACCAAATATCTGAAAGAGCGAGCCGACCAGGTGGATGCGGCAAAGGGCACGCACGCATCGCTTGACGCTCGCATCGATGAGCTTGAGGCTGATGTTGCTGGCACCAGCCCCGACACCATGAACGCGCTGACCGCCGTGGTGATGCAGGCTGTGGCCGAATCGGGCCTGGCGCTGCGCGAGGTGATGAAGACCATCAACCAGCGCTTCCAGACTGGGCAGGCAACCATCCGCAACACCGGAGTAGTCAGCGGTTGTGACGTTACTGCTGGCGGCACAGGTCGGCTGGTAAACCTGTCGTCCGGCATTATCTATCTAAATGCCCAGCGCAGGGGCGTGGTGGCTCAAACCAGCACCGCCAGCATTGCACAAAACACCGGCACGGAAACCGGCTATGTGTACCTGTATCTGGATAACACCGGAGATCTGAAGGCCACCAACCTCAACGAAGCTGCCCCGGCCAACACGCTGCTGCTCTACACCGTAACCGTGCCGGCAGGCAACACCGCCGAAGATTTGACCGGCTGCACCCTAACCAAAACCGCCACCACGCAGGCAGACTACCCGCTGTTTGTGTCGGCGCTGCCGTATGTGAGCGTGACTCTCCCGTACAGCATGGATGATGCCAATTATCTGGTTGATCTGGAGTTGGTAAGCCTGTCGGGCGCATCGCAACAACTCGGTTGCCTCACCATCAGCAACAAGACCACCACCGGCTTTCGTATTAACCTGAACGGCACCGCCGACAACGTGGTGGTGAATTGGACTGCCCGGAAAATGACACTATAAAAGGAGGAATATTATGGCTGAACAAACCATGCCGGAGGTTGATCTTCTGGCCACCGCAAAAGCAGTACAGAAGGGCCGCATCAGGGGCGCATTCGATCGCGCGCCCGTGGCTGGTTGCGTAGTTACTGGCGGTTTTGTGATGGATGCCAAGCGCGAGGATATTGACAACTTGACCCGGCTGCGCGACCGGATGCTGGAGACCGGCACCACCAGCACCACGGTGCAGATTCGGGACAAGGCAAATCAATTTCACACCCTGACTGTTGCCGAGCTATCAACAGTGGTCGGGGAAATGGTTGATTTCGGACTCGGGCTTTACAGCCACAAGTGGCAACGCGAGCAGGATATTGACGCCTGCGCCACTATTGAAGAAGTGGAGGCCGTCACATGGTAGCCGCCATCTGTATTGTCGGTGCGCTTGCCGTGCTGGCGCTGATCGGGGTCGGGTACGTGCTGTTTGTGGCCCTACCCAAAATGGCTGATGGGATGCAGCAGACCGGTAACGGACTACAGATCCTCGGCGCACGTTTTCAGGATTTTGCCAATTCCATGGCTCAAAAACTAGGATAAAAGGAGAAAAACACCATGCCAAGCATCTTTGTAAAAGACGACCTCCGCGCCTCGGTTGAGGCAGCATCGGGTGGCAAGCAAACCGTGCTGTACACCGCGGCCGGCCACCCCAGCATCATGAACATCATCCCGGCCTTTAATCTGGAAGATATCGACGCCAGCCTGGGCACCGGCCTGCACCCCGCCTTTGTGGTCAACAGTACCAACAAGAGCGAGATTTTCATCGGCACCTATCAAGGTATTGTGAAGGACGGCAATCTGATTTCCATACCGAACGTCACCCCCACCGTCAATCAAAGCTTCGTCACCTTTAACTCGCAGGTAACTGCCAACGGTGCAGGCTGGCACTTGATGAGCAATGCCGAGCGTGCCGCCATCGCCTTGTGGTGCTGGAAAAACGGCTTTCAACCGCGCGGCAACAACAATTATGGCCGCGATGTAGCCAATACCTGGGAAACCGCACGCCGTGCAGACGGCCTGGCCCCTGGCTACACCGCCAACGGCGGCATTAGCCTGACCGGTTCCGGCCCGGCATCGTGGCGGCACGACAACACCCCATTTGGCATTTCCGACCTGAACGGCACCGTGTGGGAGTGGGCAACCGGCATGCGGATCGTGGCAGGCGAGGTGCAGGTACTGCAGGACAACAACGCAGCGGATAACACCAAAGACGTTTCCGCAACCAGTAGCCTGTGGAAGGCAATCGACGGTTCCACCGGCGCACTGGTTACCCCCACCTTCACCGGCACCATTGCTGGCGGGGACTACGTTGCCACCACCGCAAATTCTGTGCGCTATGCCGTAAGCGGCACCAGTAACTACACACTGGTCCGTGCATCCGGGGCGTCGTTTGAGGGTATGACCAACCCTGGCACTACCCCGGTTGGCGCAACAGCCCTGCAGCTGTGCAAGCGGCTGGGCCTGTATCCGGTAGCGTCTTCAGGGCTGGGCGGTGACTATTGGGGACTCGATGTTACCGGGGAACGCTTCCCGATTGTGGGCGGCAACTGGTCTTATGGTGCGAGTGCGGGCGTCTTTGCGCTGCATTTGTTTTATGCCCGGTCGAATGTGAGCGCGAGCCTTGGGGCGCGCCCCGCCTATGTGCTGTAAGGTTGTGCGGGGCGCGCGGTAGCGCCGCCCCCGATGCTTAAAAGGAAAGTGGCTCAGGTATGCAGAACGGCGACATAAAGCTCTACCGCAAGTTTATTGAGACCATGAAGCTGCTCAACACCTACCTGGGCCACTTCCCGAAGCATGAGAAGTATGCGCTATGCAACAGGATCAAAAACAGCGCCTACGCAGTGTACGACCTGATTGTGGAGGGTCAGAAGCGCTACCACAAGAAGACGACACTGACGGAACTGGATATAGCGCACGAACAGCTAAGGATGCAGCTCTATCTGGCCTATGAACTGGGCTATTTCAGGTTCAAGGACGGCAAGACTTCCGACAATCCGGCTGATCTGGAAGAGCACCGCTGGGTAGCCATCAGTCTGAAGGTGGATGAACTGGGCCGGATGATCGGCGGCTGGATACGGAACGAGGCTGAACGCCTCAAGCAGAAAGGGTAGCCTACACACATGCAACGCATCCCGATTGTGGGCGGCAACTGGAATAATGGTGCGAATTCGGGCGTCTTTGCGCTGAATTTGAATAATGCCCGGTCGAATGTGAACACGAACATTGGGGCGCGCCCCGACTACGATCTAAGCCTCACAGCCAACAGGCACAGTGGATCATAGGGATAGGCTATCCTGCTTCGGCGAATTGGTTGTGCTCGTTACTTTTTGGTAGGGAAGGCCCGAAGACCAGTAAGGAGATATTTTTGAAGCGACATGGAAATCTATTTGAAACTGTATTCAGCGCCGAGAACCTGTATCAGGCATACCTTGAGGCACGCAAGGGGAAGCGCCTCAAACCAGCCTGCCACCAGTTCGATATTGCAGCCGGCGCTATGTTGGTTCGCCTCAGAGATAGTATCAGGCAGGGCACCTATTCGGTTAGACCCTACTACCGGTTTTTTGTCCACGAGCCAAAACGACGAGAGATACGGGCACCATGGTTCGGGGATATTGTGGTGCAGCATGCGATATACCGCGTTATTAAACCGATTTTTGAGAAAGTATTTATATCGACGTCGTTCGCCTGCCGGGCAGGCAAGGGCACCCACGCCGCCAGTGATTATACCCAGGCAGCGCTGCAACAGAGCGATCCAGACAGCTACACGATGAAGATGGATATCCGCAAGTTTTTCTACCGGATCAACCGCGTGGTGCTGCGCAGGCTGATCGAGCGCAAGATCAAAGACAAGCGGCTGGTGGATGTGATGATGCTGTTTGCGGAGACCGACGAACCGGTAGGCATCCCCATCGGCAACCTGCTGTCGCAAACCTATGCGCTGATCTATCTGGACGCGCTTGATCACTACGTCAAACGGCAACTGCGGGTCAAAAGATACTGTCGCTATGTTGACGACTTCATCCTGTTTGGCCTAACCCGCGAGCAGTGCGAGGCATGTCAGATAAAGATAGAGCGATTTCTAGCAAAACATCTGCGACTGGAACTGTCGAAGTGGAGCATCCAAAAGGTTAAGCGCGGCGTCAATTTTGTTGGCTACCGCACTTGGCGCACAGCACGGTTCATCCGCAAGTACAGCCTGCACAAATTCCGCAGGTTTGTAGCCAGGGGTAAGCGTGACGGCATTATCTCATTGCTGGGTCACGCCAAACACACATGCAGCCTGCGATGGATGCTGTGTTATCTGCGTCAGCAATGGGATACGGCGTTTGTCCGGAACCCGGCCATTATTACAACAGCCTGGAGAGCTGCATGAAACTCTACATCCTCAACCTGCTGATCGGGCTGGACCAGTTCGCCAACGTGGTGTTCGGCGGGGCCCCGGACAGGACTATCAGCTACCGAACCTATCAGCACCGCGACCATTGGGCCGGAGCGGCATCGGTAAAATTGATCGACGGCATATTCAGGCTATTCGGCCAACAGGATCACTGCCGCAGCGTGTTTGAGGGCGGCGACAATCAGACAACGGAGGTGTTGGGATGAAAACAGAAACCCTGTACACAGCAGTTTTAATCATACTGGCCCTGGCCGGAGGGTATTTTTTCGCGCCAGGCCGCGAGCTGGCCCTAGCCGATATCGTGCTCGTCAAGATCGTTTCGGTGGCCGTGTTCATGGCCGCTGCCGTTGGCCTGCTGTATGCCTTGCGGGGCGTAAAGTACAACGTGCTGGTCGAGGTGTTCGATCAAGACAACACTGCCGGAGCGATTTTTGTCGGACTACTGCTGGTGGCCCTGGCGCTGGTGGCAAAGTGATCCTGCTCCGTCTGCTGGTGGTCCTGATCCT
>DIKW01000066.1:0-409 GCA_002424705.1 Geobacter sp. UBA5608 | reverse complement strand
CCACCAACAAAAACGATGCGCCGGAGATTGACCGATTCCTTGCATACCTGGGGCTACCGAAAGGGCTTGCATGGTGCGCCGCGTTTTCCCTGTTCAATTACAAGGAAGCAGCCGACGCCCTGAACGTCAAGCAGCCCTTCCCCCGTTACGGCCGCGTGGCTATGTTGTGGAACGCATGCCAGCGGAACCCGTTGAAGTATCGCGCTATCACCGCCGATCAGGTCCGGCTGGGGTCTGTCCGGCTGCAACCGGGGGACTTGCCAATTTGGGCCAGTGGCACGATCAAAGGCGGGGACTTTAACGGTCACACCGGCCTGATTCAGTCGCAACTGTCCCCGGTAAGATTCCGCAGCATAGAGGGCAACACCACGCCCGGCCCTGCCGGAAACCAGCGGGACGGCGGCGGGGT
>DIKW01000102.1:7661-9941 GCA_002424705.1 Geobacter sp. UBA5608 | reverse complement strand
CCGGCTTGATGGCCACCTTCCAGAACAGAAACTTGACCCCCAGCTCTTCCAGAACCGCGCGCACCAGATCGCGGTCCCCGGCCGAGACCCCGGCCGAGGTGATCAGGCAGTCGGCAGTCAGGCCGGCCCGCAGTTTTTCCAGGTGGCTCAGCCGGTTGTCGCGTGCAATGCCGAGCATGCGTGGCACGGCGCCTGCCTCACGTACTGCGGCCGCCAGGGCGATGGAGTTGCTGTTGATCAGTTGTGCCGGCCCGGGTGGTGTGCCCGGTTCTACCAGCTCATCGCCGGTGGAGAGGATCGCCACCACCGGGCGGCGTTGCACGTTGACCAGCGGTTTGCCGCAGGAGGCCAACAGTGATATTTCGGCTGCTCGCAGATGACTTCCGGCCTGCAGGATGGTCTCGCCCTGACGGATATCTTCGCCCTGGCGACGGATATGCTGGCCCTGCTTGACCGTCGCGCCAATGGTGACCTGCTCGCCGGAGGTTTCCTCGGTCTCTTCCACCGGCACCACGGCATCGGCTCCGGCCGGTAGCGGAGCGCCGGTCATGATCTTGACGGCGCAGCCAGGAGTCACGCTGATTCCCTCGGCCGAGGCCCCGGCCGGCAGGTAGCCGGTGACCCGCAGCTTGCAGGACGGCTGCTGGCAGTCCTCGGTCCGCACCGCATAGCCGTCCATGGCCGAGTTGTCCCACAGCGGCAGGTCCCAGGGGGTGGTGACCGCCTCGGCCAGCACCAGGCCAACCGCCTCGCTGAGCGGAACCTGTTCGCTGCCTACCGGGGAGACATTATCAAGAATGGTGCGGAGCGCTTCGTCGTAGGAAACCATGTCAATCCCTCGGTACGGCCAACATCTTGTCCAGGGCCGCCTTGGCCTTCAGCCGCACCTCTTCAGGCACCCGTACCACCGGCTGCATGGTCTGCAGCGCCAACAGTACGTCCTCCAGCGAGGTCAGCTTCATATTGGGGCAGATCAGGGCCGGGGTGGCCAGGATAAACTCTTTGTCCGGATTGTCCCGGCGTAGCTTGTACAGGATGCCGGCCTCGGTGCCGATGATGAACTTTTTGGCCGGGCTCTGCTTGCAATAGCTGTACATGCCGCTGGTAGAACAGACATGATCGGCCAGATCGGAGACCGCGGGGGCGCATTCCGGGTGACAGATAAACAGGGCGTCCGGATGTTGGGCCTTTTTCTCCAGTACCGCCTCGGGCTGCATCCGCTCATGGGTCGGGCAGTAGCCATCCCAGTAGATGAACTGTTTGTCCGGCACAAAACGGGCGATCCAGCGGCCCAGGTTGCGGTCCGGGGCAAAGATCAGCTCATTTTCAGGCAGCGACCTGACCACTGACACGGCGTTGGCAGAGGTGCAGCAGATATCGGATTCAGCCTTGACCGCTGCGCTGGAGTTGACGTAGGTCACCACCGGCACACCAGGGTGCATGGCCTTCAGCTTCTGTAGTCCGGTGACATCCACCATGTCGGCCATCGGACAGCCGGCGTCGGGCCGGGGTAGCAGCACGGTCTTGTCGGGCGAGAGGATCGCCGCCGATTCGGCCATGAAGTGTACGCCACAGAAGACGATTACCGCAGCATCGGTCTTAGCCGCTTCCATCGAGAGTTGCAGCGAATCGCCGGTAATATCGGCAATGGCCTGCACCTCGTCACGCATGTAGTTGTGAGCCAGCAGTACGGCGTTGCGCTGTTTCAAAAGGTCACGTATGGCCTGTGTCAGTTCGGGCGACGACATTTTTGCTCCTTCAGGCGGTTGCCTGTTGACAAAATATCAGCAATGGGACTATAAGAACAATTCCACGGGATGTAGCGCAGCCTGGTAGCGCACCTGCTTCGGGAGCAGGGGGTCGCACGTTCAAATCGTGTCATCCCGACCATCATCAATAAAAGGGCTTACGGTGTTACCGTAAGCCCTTTTTCGTTGTGCACTTGTGCTGCCGGCAGTGCTGGCGGGCATACAGCAGCATTCTGTATAGCACAGATGGCGCCCTAATTCCAACGTCATTCGGTGCTGGATCAGGCATAAAAAAAGCCCGGCCGGTAGACCGGTCGGGCTTTTGAACTATGCTGAAATTTACTTAGGCCGGGTAGACCGAGACCTTTTTGCGGTCGCGACCCATCCGCTCGAACTTCACCACGCCTTCGATCAGGGCGAACAGGGTGTAATCCTTGCCGCAGCCTACATTGTTGCCAGGGTGGATCTGGGTGCCGCGCTGACGGTAGATGATGTTACCGGCCTTGACCGGCTCGCCGCCGAACTTCTTGCA
>DIKW01000102.1:6213-7532 GCA_002424705.1 Geobacter sp. UBA5608 | reverse complement strand
GGCGATGGCCGATCAGTTTGCGGGTGTTCTTGCGGCGCTTGGATTTGAAAACCAGCACCTTCTTGTCGCGGCCCTGTACGGCAACCTTGGCGGTTACCTTGGCGCCGGCCACCAGCGGGGCGCCGACCTTGATGGCCTCGCCGCCAACCATCAGCACTTCGCCGAATTCAATGGTGTCGCCTACCAGGCCTTCGAGCTTCTCGACCTTGAGAAAATCGCCTTCGGCGACCTTGTATTGTTTGCCACCTGTCTTGATAACTGCGTACATAGCTGTGTACCACCTCTTTGGTTTTTACAGAGTTGTGGACTATAGCCAAAGGGGCCTGGTCCGTCAAGTCTTTTTTCAGTCTGCATAGAGAAAAAACGGGGCAGGCCCGTGACCTGCCCCGTTGGTCCGGATTAGCCGCAACAGCTGGGTGCCTGATCGCTGTTGTAGGAAAGCCGCAGCCCGCACTTCTGGCACCGCCAGAAGAGTCCGCCTCAGCCGGGCATCAGGATCATCTTGCCCTTACATTCCGGGCATTCTTTTTCGTTCTGCATGACTGCCTCCGGTGCTCTGATTATGTCCTTACTGTATCCCGCTGGCAGGTTAAAAGTCAATCAATAGGGTTTACGCTATGTTTAGGCAACCAGTACCGACAGCCGCGCCACGCCGCTCACCTCGGCCTCCAGTCGGTCGCCGGCCGCCACCCGTCCCACCCCGGACGGGGTGCCGGTCAGGATGATATCCCCCTCTTCCAGGGTGAATATGGTGGAGAGGTAGCTGATGATCCTGGCCACTGAGTTGATCATCAGTCCGGTGGAGCCGTGCTGGCGTTCTGCGCCGTTCAGGCTCAGTCTGATGGTCAGATTTTGTGGGTCGGCCACGGCCTCGGCCGGCGCAAAATCGGACAGCGGGCAGGAACTGTCGAACCCCTTGGCGATCTCCCAGGGCAGCCCTTTCTTCTTCAGGTTGTCCTGGACGTCCCGCAGGGTCATGTCAATGGCCACGCCATAGCCGACCACATGGGAAAGCGCCTCTGCCTCGGGGATATCCTTGCCGTCGCTACCGATCAGCACCGCCAGTTCGGCCTCGTAGTGGCACTCCTGGCTAAAGGCCGGGATGCGAACCTGCTCGCCACTGTAGATCACGGCGGTGGTCGGTTTCATGAAGACCACCGCCGCTGACGGGGTCTCGTTGCCCAGCTCCTTGATATGGTCGACATAGTTGCGGCCGATGCAGAGGATCTTACCGATAATATACTCATTGCCGCTGGCAGGTATCGAGACGGTCTTCATAGCAGGCTCTCTCCGGTCATCTCTTTGGGTTGGGGCAGGCC
>DIKW01000102.1:0-6170 GCA_002424705.1 Geobacter sp. UBA5608 | reverse complement strand
GTCATCCACCAGGATCAGCCAGACCGGGTTGCAGGTGTGGGCGGTGTGGGGCTCGCCCTTTTCATCCACCATCTGTTCGGCGTTGCCGTGGTCGGCGCTGATCAACACCGTGCCGCCCAGGGCGCGCACCTTCTCCACCACCCGTCCGGCGCAGACATCCACGGTCTCCACCGCCTTGATGGCGGCCGGCAGGATGCCGGTGTGGCCCACCATGTCGCAGTTGGCAAAGTTGAGGATCACCACGTCGTAGCGGTTCTGTTCCAGCCGTGCGATCAGTTCGTCCGTCACGGCATAGGCGCTCATCTCCGGTTTGAGATCGTAGGTGGCCACCTCCTTGGGGGAGGGGATCAGTGCCCGTTCCTCGTTGGGGAAGGGGGTCTCCACCCCGCCGTTAAAGAAGAAGGTGACGTGGGCGTATTTCTCGGTCTCGGCGATGCGCAGCTGGGTGAGACCCGCTGCGGACAGCACCCCACCCAGCAGGTTGGTTAATGCCTGCTGTTCGAAGGCGATCGCCAGGCCGAAGGTGGCATCGTACTCGGTCATGCAGACGTAGTCGGCCAGTTTTGGTAGCCGCTGCCGCTCAAAGCCGTCGAACGGTTCAAAGGTCAACGCCCGGGTGATCTCGCGGGCCCGGTCGGAACGGAAGTTGAAGAAGATCACACCGTCGTTGTCGCTGATCGTGCCGACCGGCTGACCATCGGCACTGATCACGGCCGGCAGCACGAATTCGTCGGTCACCCCGGCGGCATAGCTGGCGCTGATCAGTTCGCTTGATGATGCATACGGTTGCCCCTGGCCCAGCACCATGGCGTTGTAGGCCTTCTCCACCCGCTCCCAGCGGTTGTCACGATCCATGGCATAGTAGCGCCCCATCACCGTGGCGATCCGGCCGATACCTATACGTTGCAGCTCGGCCTCCAGTTGCTGCAGGTAACCGGCGCCGCTCTGGGGGGGGGTGTCGCGGCCGTCCAGCAGGCAGTGGATGTAGACCTCGTTGAGGCCTTGCTGCTTGGCCAGCTCGACCAAGGCATAGAGATGGGTGTTGTGGGAGTGGACCCCACCGTCGGACAAGAGACCCGCCAGGTGCAGCCGCCCCCCGCGGTTCTTGACCTTGGTGATGCAGTCCAGCAGCGCCGGGTTGGTGAAGAAGTCGCCGTCTTGGATCGCCTTGGTGATGCGGGTGAAGTCCTGGTAGACGATCCGCCCGGCCCCCAGGTTCAAGTGCCCCACCTCGGAGTTGCCCATCTGCCCCTCTGGCAGACCGACCGCCATGCCAGAGGTGCGGATCTGCACATGAGGGAAATCGCGCAGGTAGCCAGCCAGGTTGGGGGCCGTGGCCATGGCGACGGCGTTTTTATCGGGGCAGGGGTTGATGCCCCAGCCATCTAGGATCATCAGGACTAAAGGTTTTTTCATCAGCGGGTTCCTTGTGCTTAGAAGCGCGGCCCCATCGGGGAGCTAGTCGGGTTTGCCTTCTTCTTTTTGCCCTTGTCCAGCTGTTCGACGATGACTTCGTCACCTTCCGTGAGTGGGCCATCAGTGACCTCAACAAAGCCGGTGTCGCTCATGCCGGTCTGGATCGTTGTCGCCACCGGTTTGCCGGCCTTCAGCAGGTAGACCGTTGGGCCGGGGGCTGCACCGCCGCCTTTGCGCTGTTGCATACCAGGTTTTGCGGCGCGCTTTTCGGTATCGGCGCCATCGCGCGGCCTAAAGCGCAGGGCCGCCGCCGGTAGCTTGAGCGCCCCCTCCTTGCGGCCGGTCTCGATGGAGACATTGGCGGTCATGCCCGGTTTGAGCAGCAGTTCGCGGTTGTCGACCTGCACCACCACCACGTAGGTGACCACGTTCTGCACGGTGATCGGGGCGCTGCGGATCTGGGTGACAGTGCCGCTGAAGGTCCGTTCCGGGTAGGCATCCACGGTGAAATTGACCGGCTGTCCCAGTTGGGCGCGGCTGATGTCTGATTCGTCGACGCTGGTTTCGATCTGCATCTTGGTCAGGTTCTGGGCGATGGTGAACAGGGTCGGGGTCTGGAACGAGGCCGCCACGGTCTGCCCCACATCCACGTTGCGGGAGATCACGATCCCATCCACCGGGGAGCGGATGGTGGCGTTTTTTAGGTTGGTTTCGGCCTGGTGCAGGGCGCCCCTGGTCTGGGTCAGGCTGGCCTCGGCGGCCTTGATGCCGACCTGAGCCGATTCGTAGGCGGTTTGCGAGGCGTCAAAATCGCTCTGCGAGACAACTCCCTGGGCCAGCAGCCGCCGGTTGCGCTCCAGGGTCCGGGTTGCATCGGTCAGGGTCACCTTGGCCCTCAACAGTGAGGCCTGGGCGTTCATCCAGTTGCCGCGGGCCTGTTCCACCTGGGCCAGAAACAGGGCCGGCTCGATCTCGGCGATCGGCTGCCCCTTCTGCACACGAGAGTTGTAATCGGCATGCAGCTTGAGGATGGTGCCGGAGACCTGGGAGCCGACCAGGACGGTGGAGACGGCGTTGACCGTGCCGGTGGCGGAGATGCTGGATACAATCGAGCCCCGTTCGATCTTGGCGGTCTTGTAGCTGACCGCCGCTGGGCGACTCAGCCAGAACCAGAGCAGTGCACCTACCAGCAGTAGGCCAACTATGCCTGAAATGATGAGTTTTTTCATAGGGTCAACAGACTACGCAGAAAAAAGCCCCGTGTCAATCGACACGGGGCTTGCTGTTCCGCCTGCCGTTCAACGGCAGGCTAGCTTCGGCAACCCTCCTTGCAGTGGGAAACCGGACGGATTCTAAAGTGCTCAGTCCACATGGCAGGTTCTCCTTTCGTATGGAGTATGCTTAAGAAGATAATAATGGTCTTAAATTCAAAAGTCAACCGGATGTTACGCGCTATTTGAGCTTGAATCGGTGGCGTGCGAAGGTTATAAGAATCATTCAAACTTTTGCTGTCAGGGAGTTGCGCCTATGTCGTTCCGCACCATCGAGTGGCGTGATAACGCCGTGATCATGCTTGACCAGACCAGGCTGCCCACTGAGGAACGCTACAATAGTTATAGTGATTACGCCTCGGTGGCCGAGGCGATCAAGGGGATGGTGGTGCGCGGTGCCCCGGCCATCGGTGTGGCCGCCGCCATGGGGGTGGCGTTGGGTGCCCGGGAGATCATCGCCGACACCCAGGAGTCATTCTTCCGCCAACTGGACAACGTCTGCGATCTGCTGGCCCGCACCCGCCCCACGGCGGTCAACCTGTTCTGGGCCATAGAGCGGATGAAGCGGACTGCCGAAGGACTCAAGGGTCAGTCGTTGGATGCGATCCGGGCCGCCCTGCAGGCCGAGGCGGTCGCCATCGAGCAGGAGGATCTGCAGATCTGCAAGGCCATCGGTCGCAACGGCGCCGAGCTGATCCCCCACGGCGCAACGGTGCTGACCCACTGTAATGCCGGCGGTCTGGCAACGGCCGGCTACGGCACCGCCCTGGGGGTGATCCGGGCCGCACACGAGGCCGGTAAGCAGATCCAAGTGCTGGCCGATGAGACCCGTCCCTGGCTGCAGGGGGCCCGGCTGACCACCTGGGAACTGATGAAGGACAACATCCCGGTCACCTTGATCTCTGATAACATGGCCGGTTTCTTCATGGCGCGGGGCGAGATCACCTGCTGTGTGGTGGGGGCCGACCGGATCGCCGCCAACGGCGACACCGCCAACAAGATCGGCACCTTCAGTGTGGCCGTGCTGGCCAAGGAACATGGCATTCCGTTTTACGTGGCTGCGCCGGTCTCCACCCTGGACCTGTCCCTGGCCGACGGCTCGCAGATTCCGATCGAAGAGCGGCCGGTGACGGAGGTGACCCATATCCGTGGACTGCCGATTGCGCCGGAAGGGGTGCGGGTGCGCAACCCCTCCTTTGACGTGACACCGGCCAAGTACATTTCCGCGATCATCACCGAGCACGGGGTGGTGCGAGGCGACTATCGCCAGGGTCTGGCGGCCCTGTAGGGGGTAAGTATGCCCGGACGGTTTGAACATCGTTTTTCCTGGCTGCTGGCCCTGGACGAGCCGTCCCGCGAGCAAGGGCTGGCGGACCTGCTGGAGGCCTCCGGCTTTGCCTACGGCGGTCGCTCGGCCACGAACCTGTTGCTGTTGCAGAGCAGTTTTTCGGTGGAAAGCCTGCTCAAGATCAGCCTGGCGGCCCTGCATGCCCCTTCGCCCGATCTGGCGCTGAACGGCTTTGAACGGTTGGCCGGGGTGCTTGAGCCGGAGACGATGGCGGCTTTGCTCAAGAACCGCAAGCGGCTGGCACAGGCCCTGTTTCTGTGTGGCTCCTCCCCCTTTCTGGTCAACCTGATCTACAAGTCGCCCGGTCTGTTATCCCGTCTGTTGCTGGAGCAGGAGCTGGACCAAGCCCGCAGCTACGACGAACAGTTGGCAGTCCTGCGTCAGGCCCTGCCCAATGACGCCGATCTGGCAGTCCTGATGAAGACCCTGCGTTGCTTCAAGCGGGCCGAGATTCTGCGGATCGCCGCCCGTGATCTGTGCGGTCTGGCCTCACTGGAGGAAGTGACCCGTGAACTGGCCGACCTGGCGGCGGTTGCGCTGCAGGTGGCCTATGAAACCTGCCACCGTCTGCTGGAGCGGGAGTACGGCACGCCGCTGATGACCAGCGACACCGGCAGCCGTGCCGCCGCGATGACCATCATCGGCATGGGTAAGTTCGGTGGCCAGGAGCTGAATTTTTCCTCCGACATCGACATCATCTACTTCTACGAATCGGACAAGGGCGAAACCAGCGGTGTTGATGACGGTCGGGGTGGCCGCAAGGGTGTGGTGTCGCTGCACAGCTTCTTCAACAAGCTGGCGGAACAGGTCACCAAGGCGCTGCATCAGGTCACCGAAGACGGCTTCGTGTTCAGGGTTGACGTGGGGCTGCGGCCGGAGGGCAAGTCGGGCGACATGGCGGTTTCGCTGCGCTCGGCCGAGGTGTACTACGAGTCCTGGGGTCAGTCCTGGGAGCGGACCGCCATGCTCAAGGCCCGACCGGTGGCCGGATCACTGGAACTGGGCGAACAGTTGCTGCAACTGTTGTCCCCCTTCATCTACCGCAAGTACCTCGATTACAACCTGATTGAGGATATGAAGCTGATGAAGCAGAAGATCGACGCCTCCCTGGCCCGTAACCGTGAGGGGGAGCTCAACCTGAAACTTGGGCGGGGCGGTATCCGCGAGATCGAGTTCTTCATCCAGGCCCTGCAGCTGGTCTATGCCGGCAAGACCCCCCGCCTGCGGGAGCGCAACTCGCTCAAGGCGTTGCAGCTTTTGCACGAGGCCCGCATCATCAGTGAGGATGACAGCCGCCAACTGAGTGAGGCCTACCGTTTTCTGCGCACCGTCGAACATCGCATCCAGGTGGTGCAGGAGCGCCAGACCCACAGTCTGCCCACCAGTGCCGAGGAGATGAAGGCCCTGGCGCGGCGATGCGGATTCCTGCGGGACAATGGCCAGGAGCGTTTTGCAGAGACCCTGGAGGGGCACCGTAGGCGGGTCTCTATGATTTATGGCGGGCTGTTCCACAGCCGTGACGAGCAGCTGCAGCAGGCGGTGCCGCCGGAGGTGCTCTGTCTGCTGGACGCCAAGGCCGATCCCGATCTGGTCAAGGATCTGCTGGCCGAGCGACGGCTGGAGGATGTGGACCGGGCCTTCGACAACCTGAACCTGTTGCGGGGCGGCAAGGTGCGGGGCAACATCACCGAGCGCAGCCGGCGGGTGCTGGCCCAGATCGCGCCGCCACTGCTGCAGTACCTGCTGGAATCGCCGGACCCGGATATGGCACTGGCCAATGCCGAACGGTTTCTGGGGGTGGTGGCCGGTCGCTCGTCGTTTTACGCCCTGCTGGCCGAGAACAAGGAGACCCTGCGGCTCTTGGCCAGCCTGTTCGGCACCTCGGAGTTCCTGTCCAAGATCCTGATCGGGCATCCCGAGCTTTTGGAGAGTATGGTGGCTCGGACCTACGCCTCGATGCTCAAGCCGCGGGAGGTGATGCACGAGGAGCTCGGCAGTCTGCTGCAGCAGGCCGAGGATTTCGAGGAACGGCTGGATGTTTTGCGCCGCTATCGCAACGAGGAATTCCTGCGGATCGGTCTGCATGACATTCACGGCAAAGTAGGCCAGGGCAGCATCGCTGGCCAGTTGAGCGG
>DIKW01000087.1:45350-46555 GCA_002424705.1 Geobacter sp. UBA5608 | reverse complement strand
GCAGGATATGCAGGCCGTCAATGGATGTCAGCATCGGCGGCAGCGGCTCGTCCTGCTTAGGGGGCTCCGGAGCATCAAGCCGGTTGCGAATCGCCTCCAACAGGACCTTGCCGATGGTCAGCGAGCGGTAACGTTCGTCGCCCCCTTCCACGATGGTCCAGGGGGCCTCGGGGGTGCTGGTGGTGCGTAGCATCCGTTCCGATACCGTGCGAAATCGGTCGTAAAGCTTGAAGTTTTTCCAGTCACTCTCTTTGATGCGCCAGCGGGTCTTGGGGTCTGACTCCAGTTTTTTAAGCCGCTTTTTTTGCTGTTTCTCCGAAAGGTGCAACCAGAATTTGAGGATCAAGGCTCCTTCGTTGCAGAGCATGGTCTCAAATCTGACGATCCGGTCCAGCTGCTGGTCCAGTTCAGCATTCTTCGTCTCACCATAGACGTTGCCCACCAGAGGGGCTGAATACCATGAGCCGATGAAGATGCCGATCTTACCTTTGGGAGGCAGGTCGCGCCAGTAACGCCACATCGGTGGACGTTCCTGCTCCTCGTCGGTCAGTTCCCGCAACGCATGGGATTCGATGTGACGGGGATCCATCCACTCATGCAGCAGGTTCATGGTTTCACCCTTGCCAGCGCAATCAACCCCGGCCAGCAGGATAATCACCGGGAATTTTTGGGACTGCAGCAGGTCAAGCTGCGCATCCAACAGCGCCTCGCGTAGAGGGGGCAGTTCACGTTTGTAGACCTCTTTGGTAATCGAGTGTCCCAATTCGGCAGATTCAAACATCAGGTGCCTCCTCCTGTTGGCCAGGCTGACGCCTTCAGATGGATATACCACAAAAATGACGGCTGACAATGCCGTCAGGCTTTGCGTGACTTTTTTGCTTTGTCTTGTCTTGGCATGGCGAGGTGTGGTAGCGTATGTACATTACTTTTTTACACATACGAGGAGGAATCTAGGTGAAAACGACAGTTGTTGCGATGATGATTGCCGCTCTGGCCCTGGCCGGCTGCCAGGACAAACCGAAGACCGAAGCCCCCACCAATCAGCAGGCGGCTGGCGCCCTGCCGGCCGGTCATCCGCCGGTAGGTGGTATGCCTGCTGCTGACGGGAAAGCTGCCATGCCAGCTGACGCTGCCAAGGGAGATCCCCATGCCGGTCTGAAGCCGATGCCGATCCCGGCCGGCGCCCCCACCAAGAGTGGCAAGGT
>DIKW01000087.1:0-45318 GCA_002424705.1 Geobacter sp. UBA5608 | reverse complement strand
AATGATGGTAAAAAGGTCTGGGTGGCTGCCCTGCCGATGAAGGTGGCCAAGGGTGACAAGATTAAGTATGCCGACGCCCCGGCTTTGTCCAATTTCCCCAGCAAGACGCTGAACCGCACCTTTGATGCGTTGGTGCTTTCCTCGGCAGTCGAGGTGGTCAAGTAGCTCCGTCGTTCAGGCTGTACGCAAAACAAAGGCGGCAACCAGAACTGGTTGCCGCCTTTGTGCATTCTTATTCGGCAAGCGCCCGGAGCGACTGACGGTGGTGCGGTACCAGCCGCACGACCTTGCGATAGCAGGAACGGGCTTGCTGCCGTTGACCAAGCTGGTCGTACAGCTCCGCCAGCAGCAGCCAGCCCCAGGGGTGCTCGGGGTCGTGCTTCGTTATCTCTCGATATTCCTGTTCGGCGCGTTGCCAGTCACCCCGTTGCAGGTGGTAATCTCCGGCCTGCAGACAGGTTACGGCACAGTAGCCAAGTCGCGCCTTCTGTTGCTTGATGGCGTGCATAGTTAGCCTTGGTGCCAAGCCATCACCAGAACGCAGCAGGCGGGCTGCCCGCTGGTTTCCGTCTGGCAGTGCCAGCAGGGCATCATGCCGCTCATGAACAAACAGGTCGGGATCCACCGTGTGGTGACGTAAAGCGTCGCTGAAAAGTGACGTACCTGGGTAGTAGGCCAGCGGAGCCACCTGCAGATCGTGGGGCCTGATTTGCTGCAGTAACAGCTGAGTCGCCTGCCGGTCCTGGTCCGTTTCACCAGGCACGCCGGCGATCAGGTAGACCGACAACTGCAGTCCTGCCCTGTGCACAGCATCGCAGGCTGCCTTCACCTGATCCGGTGTGATTCGCTTGCCCAGCTGCTGCAGGATGCGTGGAGAGCCTGACTCGACCCCCAACTGAACGCACTCGCAGCCCGCCCGTTTCATCCAGCTCAGCACCTCTTCATCCACCGTTTCAACCCGGGTCTGGCAGTTCCAGAACATGCCGGCCTTGCGTTCCAGCAGCAGCCGGCAGAGCTCAATCGTACGCCGGCGGTCGGCGGTGAAGGTGTCGTCGCGTAACGAAAGGTACAGCATGCCTAACTGGTTCTTGAGGAACAGAAACTCGTCCACCACCGAGGCCGGTGATCGGGTGCGGACGGACCGTCCCCAGAAGCTGGGTGAGGCGCAGAAGCTACAAGCCGAAGGGCAGCCGCGTGAGGTGCTGATGAACTGGGGTTGCAGCTCAAGGTCTACCCCGGTCGCCTCGTGAAGATAGCGGCTGGGGTAGGGCAGGCTATCGAGCTCTTTGATCCGACTGCGGGCTGGTGTCCTGATAAGCTCCTGTCCCTGACGCAGCACCAGGCCGGGTATGTCGGTGAATGGACGCTGGGATTTTCGAGCCTCAATCAGGTCGATCAGGGTTGTTTCACCCTCGCCAGCCACAATCAGATCCAGTTCGGGATGGGCCGCCAACAGAGATTCAGCCTGATGGGTGGCATGTCCTCCTCCGGCAATAACCAGCGATTGCGGGTAGAGCTGTTTTGCCAATCGCGACAGCTGCAGCGTGATGTGACGATTGTGGGTCCACTGGGAAAACCCGAAGATGTCCGGTGACAGTCGCCGAAATAGCTCGATAATCTGCGTTTCGTCCATGCCCGACAGGTTGGCCAGGTGAGACCGTATTCCCGCGCTGCGCAGCACTGCGTGCAATGAACAGAGACCGATCGGTAGCAGATCAGTGAAGGTGGTGGATGCATCCGGCAGTTTGGTGCCTGAGCTATAGGCCAGCAGAATAGTCATATGTCATTGGGCAAAAAAAATCCGGGCTCACGCAGGAGCCCGGAGGTTGGGTGCGGCATGGTGATTAGTTAAGGCGCGCTGCCGGCAGACCCACGCCCAGATGGTCGTTGGTCAGGGAATCGGCATCAAGCTCTTCGTCAGCTTCCAGGATCAGGCTATCAAGGTCCAGAGCTGCCGGTGAGATCTTGTCAAAACGACGCGCGCCCAGATAGCGTGACAGGTAGTAGGGGGTGTCCATTGAGGAGATCACGACACGGCGATGGCTTGAGGAGGCATGGATCATCTTGCGATTACCCAGGTAGATGCCGACATGTGACGCATAGCGGGCATAAGTTCTGAAAAAAACCAGATCGCCACGCCGCAGGTCGCCATGACCGACCTCGTCGCCAACCTGGAACTGTTCGCGGGCGGTACGCGGCAGGTTAATATCCTGCAGGCGGAACACCTGCTGGGTAAAGCTGGAGCAATCCAGGGCAGTCGTGCTGTTGCCGCCGAAGCGGTAGCGGGCACCGAGAAAGCTGTAAGCTGATTTTTGCAGATCGGCAAAGGCCTGTGAACTTTCCAGGTTTTTTGCCAGATCCACAGGCTGTTCCGTGTCAATATCGGTCAGCTCTGCCAGGGTGTTTGATATCTCATAATCGTTGAGCAGGTCTTTGTTGATCAGGCGGAGGCGTTGGACGGCTGCTGTTTTGGTGGGCAGATCGCATTGAATGTTGTTGTCGGTACTCCCGAGTGCCAGAATCTGTCCTGGCTTGATCCGGTTGCCTTTCAAGCGGTTAACCTTGCGCAGCAAATCGGCCTTGACGCCGGTCTTACGGGCAATCGAGAACAGGGTGTCGCCCTTGGTTACCTTATAGGTGCTGCAGTTTTCGATCGCCTTGGACCCTGCGTCGGCCTGGGTGGGTATAATCAGACTGTCGCCCTTGCGTAGTTTGCTGCTGCTCAGGGAGTTGACAGATTTCAGTTCATTGACAGAGACGTGATATTTGCGAGCAATGCCCTGCAGCGTTTCGCCGGAGCGGGTAACAACGTGGGTCTTTGAGGCGAACGCAGCGAGCGGAAGGGTCAGGTTTAGCAGGCACACAGCGACTATCATGCGTACAGTATGCTTCATCGTTCCTCCTTTCCGTCCGGCCTGTTTTTAAAACGACAGTTTGTCTAATACAACAAAGTCCTGCTTTGGGTCAAGCAAAAAACATGATTCGTGTAAGCATCAAGCATGCCAATTTGCGGTAAATTTATTTTTTTGTGGGGGCGGAACGGATGGTAACCCTGACGGTGGAGGGTTCGACGCCCACCACGGATACTCCGGACGGGGCTCGGACCTGTGCAATAGTGAGCCGCAGCGTGTTGTTGCCGGCGATAACTTCGGAAAGATCCAGGTCTGCAGTCAGGTCGAGCTGTCGGGGGGATGGCGCCAGACCTGAACTGGAGCGAACACGAACAGTCACTTCTTCAGGGTGGGAGCGTACCAGCGCCATACCGTCCGGCAGGCCGTGGAAGGTGAGCGTGGCGGGCACAATCGCTACTTCACCGGGCCGAGCGGCAAGCACCAGCCAGATGGCGGTGATCCCCAGCAGGGTGACGATTTTTGGCACCAGGTCGCCGAACAGGCGTTTGGCTAGTGGTAGTCGTTGGTGCGCGGTTTGGGGGGTTAACAGCTGTTCAAGGCGCTTTTTCAGGAGTTCGGGGCTGCGAATCGGCTGCAGTTGATCCCCAATGGCCAGTGAAACCAGTCCCCGCTCCTCAGACACCACCAGTGCCACAGCATCGCTTCGCTCAGTCATCCCCAGCGCCGCGCGGTGGCGGGTGCCGTACTGCTGGGGTAGGTTGGATGAGTCGGACAGCGGCAGCAGGCAGGCAGCCTGTACGATACGCTCGTCGCGGATCAGCACCGCACCGTCGTGCAGCGGGCTGCCGTTGTGAAACAGGTTGCGTAGCAGGGGGGCAGAGATTTGGGCGTCGATGGTAACGCCGTGCAACAGATGTTCGTCCAGTTGGTCATGGCGTTCAAAAACCAGCAGGGCGCCGGTCCGTGCTGCGGCGAGTTCGAAGACCGCTTCGCTGATCACTGAGGTGCTGCTGCTGGGTGGCTGGGTGGCGTTGCCAACCAGCTCACGCAACAGGCTGAAGCGGTAGAGGGCCTGGCGGATTTCGTTCTGGAACACCACCACCACCAGCACGATCATCACCGTTTCCAGCTGCTGAAGCACCCAGCTGGTCATCTGCAGACCGGTTTGGCGGGTCACGAAAAAGAAGGCGATAACCACGCCGAGACCGGCCAGTACCTGGATGGCGCGACTGCGCCGGAACCAGCTGTAGAGCTGGTAGACCAGGACGCTCATGATCAGGATGTCGAGTATGTCTTTGAGGCTGATTGAGGGCATGGCAGCTGGAATTCTGTTGGCGTGAAGCAGGAACTATGCTAGGAAACAAGGCTGATTATATAGCAGTAATTCACGGCTAAGGATAGTGAAAAACCATGTTCAGACTTTCCGAAAAGGGTGAGCAGATTCAGCAGATGTTCGGCGCCATTGCGCCGCGGTATGATTTTCTTAATCATCTGTTGAGTCTTGGCATAGACAAACGTTGGCGTAAGGCCGCTGTCCGGCTGGTCAAGACCACCGAAAACGGGCGAGTGCTTGATGTGGCTACCGGAACCGGCGACCTAGCGCTGGAGATAGCCAAGGCGACCCCAGCCTCGGTCAGGATCACCGGCGCCGATTTCAGCCCTGAGATGGTCAGGCTGGGCGAGGAAAAGGTGGCTGCCTCGCCCTTCAGCAAGCGGATTGACCTGCGGGTGGCCCCCTGTGAAGACTTGCCGTTCCCTTCCGATACCTTCGATTCGGTGACCATCGCCTTTGGCATCCGTAATGTGGTGGACCGCCGTTTGGGGCTGGCGGAGATGTGGCGGGTGTTGAAGCCGGCCGGCCGAATGGTGATCCTAGAGTTTTCCGTGCCTCGTTCGGCCCTGTTTCGTGCCCTGTACCATTTTTATTTCCTGCGGGTGTTGCCGGTGATCGGTGGCCTGTTTTCCAGGTACAACGCCTATAAGTATCTGCCGGATTCAGTGCTGGAGTTTCCTTCCAGCGAAGAGTTCTGCCGCACCATGACCGAGATCGGGCTGAAAAACGTGCGTTGCCAGCCGCTGACCTTCGGTATCGCCTCTATCTACACCGGAACCAAGGACTAGTGCAGCAGGCAGACCTTGAGCGGATTCAGGCCTGGTTTGCCGCTTATCTGAACGGCTACCTGGATCTCGACCCCGAAGGGTTGAAAAATATCCGCCTGAAAGAAGAGCATACTGCCAAGGTGGTGGCGGTAATGGAGCAGCTGGCCGTCGGCGAGCGGCTGACAGCATCCGAGACCTGCCTCGCCTGTACCGTGGCGCTCTTGCACGATGTTGGCCGTTTTCCCCAGTACCGTCGCTGGCGAACCTTTCGCGACAGCGAGTCTGACAACCACGCCCGCCTGGGACTGGAGGTGATTCGCCAGCAGCTGGTGCTGCACCAGCTCAGCCCGGACGAGCAGCTGCTGATTGAAGAGGCGATTCGTTTTCACAACCAGCTGAACCTGCCATCGCAGTTCAAATCTCCTACAGACCGCTACATTCGCCTGATTCGCGACGCCGATAAACTCGATATCTGGCGTGTGTTCGACGAGTATTTTCGTCAGCCACCGGCTGAGCGAGCCTCTGCGGTGGGCTTAGGGTTGCCTGATCGGCCTGACGAGATCACCCCCGATTGCCTGGCCGCGCTGCTGGCCGGAGAAGTGGTCCGGCTGGAAACGGTACGTGTCTTGAACGACTTCATACTGCTGCAGCTGTCCTGGGCCTATGACCTGAATGTTCCCACCGCCTTCCTTCTGCTGCAGCAGCGGGGCTATCTGTCCAAACTTGCGGCGTTGTTGCCTGCTGTAGACGGCCTCAACGAAGCGGTTGATCGCGCTGTTCGGCATGTCAGCCTGATGGCGGGTTGATACCCATTCCCTGACCGTAGATTCTGTGGTAAGGTTTGCCTCCCATGTTCCGAGCCATCTCACCACTTGCTATTCCGAGTCTCATTCTGGTCGCGGCCTGGTGGCTGCTTCCACGCGTCCCTTTGCTGACGCCCACCCGCCAGGACCTGCTGATGCTGTCTCCCTACCTGTTGACAGCGGGCGGTCTGCTGCTCAGTTTTCACTTCCGTCGAGGCCGTATCTGTCTGTTGTTGCTGCTGACTGCTCTCAGTTATTATCTGATGACCACCTACCTGGACGGCGCCGCCGATACCCCCCAGGCCTACCTGGTAACGAACGCCTTGGCGGTGCTGCTCCCGTTCAATCTGCTGTTGGTGGTCTTGATGCGGGAAAAGGGGATCTTCAGCAGCGCCAGCAGGATGCGTTTTATTTTTCTGGGATTTCAGCTGTTTGTGCTCTGGCTGACCTTGAAGAAACAGAGTCAGACCCTTTGGCTGGAGTTGACCCGACCACTGGTGAACCTGCCGCTGCACGACTATCTGGAAGTTCCTCAGGCCAGTCTGTTGCTGCTGGGAGCAGCCATACTGCTGGCGTCTATTCGTGGCATCACGCGACGCTCGCCGATCGAGGGCGGGTTGTTCGGCGTAGGGGTGGCCTTTTTTGTGCTGCTAAACTGGTCCTGGTTGCCCTATGTGCCGGCACTTTTCAGCGGGGCTGCGCTGCTGATCATGCAGCTGGCGGTGGTGCAGGAATCCCACAACATGGCCTTCCGCGACGATCTGACCGGTCTGCCCTCGCGTCGGGCCCTGAACGAGCAACTGCCCGGTCTGGGTAGCCGTTACGCCATCGCTATGGTTGACGTTGATCATTTTAAGCGTTTCAATGATACCTATGGCCACGATGTGGGTGACCAGGTGTTGAAGATGGTGGCCCAACGGATGATGTACGTTACCGGGGGCGGCCGTTCGTTTCGATACGGTGGCGAAGAGTTTACGGTGCTGTTTCCGGGCAAGTCCGCCAAGGATGCAGCTCCCCATCTGGAGCGGCTGCGCCAGGATATTGCCGACTACGTGATGAGCCTGCGCGGCGACGATCGCCCCAAAAATGATCAGGCTGGAGAGGGGCGCCGCAGCAATCTGCGCTCACAGCGCGATGTGTCGGTCACGGTCAGCATCGGTGTGGCCGAGTCGAGCCCTAACCTCAGCACGCCGGCTGAGGTGATCAAGGCTGCCGACCAGGCCCTCTACAAGGCCAAGAACGGTGGTCGCAACCAGGTCAGCCTGCATGGACGCCGCTAGCTTGTCAGCTGGCCCGCCTTCACGAGACTATTACGAGACACGTACGACCCAAGGAGGGGCCATGCCCGTACATCACGAGAGCCGCCTGCCGGTTGAAAAACTACGCTGGAGCTGCGATCCGAAACAGTTTGCCTTTAAGACCACCAAGGAGCTGCCGGATCTGGTGGATGCGGTCGGGCAGGAGCGTGCCCTGCGTTCGATCGAATTCGGCCTGGGTGTCCAGGAAACCGGCTTCAACCTGTATATCTCCGGCCAGACCGGCACTGGTCGCACCTCCACCATCCGTAACCTGCTCAAACAGCGGGCCAAACATGAGGCACCTCCCTGCGATTGGGTCTATGTCTTCAACTTCAAGGATGCCGATGCACCGTTGTCATTATCACTGCCGGCCGGCCAGGGCACCGAACTGGCTGCCGACATGCAGGAGCTGGTGGAGGCCTTCCGTAAGGATATTCCCAAGGCGTTGGAGAGCCGGGAATACGAGACCCGACGCAGCGAGATCCTGGAGCAGTATCAGATCAACAATAACGAGCTGTTTCAGGGACTGGAAAAGGATGCCGAGGAAAAGGGCTTTGCACTGCAACGGACGGTTTCCGGTTTGGTGATTGTTCCGCAGAAGGATGATCACAATTTCACCCAGGAAGAGTACGAGGCCCTTGCCGAAGAGGAGCGGGAAAAGATCGAGGAGCTGGGCAAGCAGCTGACCGAGCGCTTAAATGAGGTGCTGCGCCAGGTGCGCGAGAACGAAAAGGCAACCAAGGACGCCCTCTCCCAGGCTGACCGCGATCTGGGTATGTCCTGTCTGGGGCATCGTCTGGACCCGCTGCGTGAAAAGTACGCCGGTCAGCCCAAAGTGCTGGAGTATCTGGAGGCGGTGCAGGAGGACATCCTCAAAAACCTCGAGGATTTCAAGCCGCAACCGGTGCAGCCCCAGATCCCCGGCCTGCGCATCCCCCGTCAGGAGCCGACCTTCGAACGCTATCAAGTCAACCTGCTGGTGGATAACAAGGAGACCGACGGCGCGCCGATCGTCTTTGAGCCCAACCCCACCTACAACAACCTGTTCGGCCGGATCGAGCATGTCATGCAGTACGGCGGCGTGGCTGCCACCGATTTTACCATGATCAAGGCCGGGGCCCTGCACCGGGCCAACGGCGGTTATCTGGTGATCGACGCCCGGGAGGTGCTGATCAACCCCTTTGTCTGGGACGCCTTGAAGCGTTGCATCCGCACCGCCGAGATCCGGATCGAGGATGTGCTCGAGCAGTACCGCTTTATGACCATGGTCACCCAAAAGCCCGAGCCGGTGCCGCTTTCGGCCAAGATCATCCTGGTGGGCACCCCCTGGATCTATTACCTGCTGTATTACCAGGACCCCGACTACCGCAAGTTCTTTAAGGTTAAGGCCGAGTTTGACAGTCGCGTGGCCCGCACGCCGGAGGTAATGCACGAGTATGCCCTGTTTGTGGCTACCCTCTGCCGTGACAAGAAGCTGCTGCACTTTGACCGCAGTGCTGTGGCCTGTCTGTTGGAATACACCGCACGGATGGTGGACGATCAGGAAAAACTCTCCTCCCGTTTCATGGAGATCGCCGATTTCGTGCAGGAGGCCAGCTTCTGGGCCAAGCGGGACGGACACAAGGTAGTGAAATGCGCCGATGTGCGGCGGGCCGCCGAGGAGCAGCTCTACCGGGTCAACCGGATTGAGGAGCGGATGCAGGAGCTGTTCGACGATGGCACGATCATGGTGGACACTGATGGAAGCGTGGTGGGCCAGATCAACGGTCTATCGGTGATCTCACTGGGTGATCACACCTTTGGCCGTCCGTCTCGGATCACGGCCCGCACCTATCTGGGCCAGGCCGGCATGGTCAACATCGAGCGCGAGGTCAAACTGTCCGGGCCGATCCACGATAAAGGGGTCATGATCCTGACCGCTTGGCTGGGCGGTCTGTTTGCCCAACAGCACCCGCTGTCACTCTCTGCATCGATCTGTTTTGAGCAGAATTACGAAGGGGTCGAGGGGGACAGCGCCTCTTCAACCGAGCTGTACGCCCTGTTGTCGGCCCTGTCCGGTGTGCCGATCCGCCAGGGGATCGCCGTTACCGGCAGCGTCAACCAGCGTGGCAAGATTCAGCCGATCGGCGGCGTGAACCATAAGATCGAGGGTTTTTACGCGGTCTGTAAGGCCAAGGGGCTGACCGGTACCCAGGGGGTGATGATTCCCAAGGCCAACGAACGTCACCTGATGCTCAAGGAAGAGGTGCTGGAGGCGGTCAAAAAGGGCCAGTTCCATGTCTGGAGCATTGAAACCATTGAGCAGGGGATCGAGTTGCTGACCGGCATGCCGGCTGGTGAACCGGACAAAAATGGGCGTTTTCCGAAGGGAACGGTCTACCATCAGGTGGCCCAGGCGCTGCGCAAGATGTACGGCCGGATGCACCACAGTGATGAAGAGAAGCAGGACGCCAAGCACAAAAAAGGCGCCGCCAAGCATAAGGGCGGCAAGCCGGGGAGAAAACAGGATGAGTATTAGTTGGCGGGAAGAGTTGGCTATCGGCAATCAGCGGATTGATGACCAGCACCGTGAACTGCTGCAACGTTTTGACACCTTGCTGTCAGCCTGCCGGCGCGGTGAGGGGCGGGGCGAACTAACACGGTTGCTTGATTTTCTGGATGAGTACGTAGTCAAGCATTTTGGCGACGAAGAGCAGTTGCAGCAGACCAGCGGATTTCCTGATTTTCAGAGCCACCAGCTGCAGCACCTCGGTTTTGTCAAGCGGTTGCACGAGCTGAAACAGTCTATCGTCACCGAGGGAGAGGTGCAGGTGGACCATGTGCTGACCACCAACAAGATGCTGCTGGACTGGCTGGTACAGCATATCTCCACCAGGGACCGTGAGTTGGGGCAGTTTCTCCAGCAAAAATAGCTGAGCTGACGGTGCTGGTAACGATGCTATTGTACTGCAATGGCCCGCTGACAGGGCGGTCAGTGGGCCATTGAGAGTCTTTGCGCCAGGTGCGACTTGTGATCATTCGCAATCATCTCGCCAGCAACAGCTGTACTGACCGCATTGTTCCATCTGGCCGGTGTCGTAGCAGGCCGGATTGCCTTCAGCCTGCTGGATGGCCCGGATCAGGTCCGCCTTGCGCTGTTTGCCCGGTTTGATACCATGCTGCTCAGCTATTTTTTTGACCTCGTCGAGTTTCATGGAAGACTCCTTTTTCCGCTAATTTTCTAGGAAATCTAGTATAGCGCATGATCGGCTACAGTCAAATGTCAGGCATCAAAAAAGCCCCGCCGGTGTCCCGGCGGGGCTTTTTTATGGTAGAGCTGTTCCGTTAGTTATTGTACTCCAACGATCAGGCCACGCTCAGAGGCCCGGGTGAAGTTGTGGCACATTGAACAGTCAATCTTTTGCGTTGCAACGTGGCGGCTATGAACCGCATCAAAACCCTTGTTGTTTTTTACACTGTGGCATTGTGCACAGATTGTTGTAAGTGGTGCCTTGATGCTGTAGCCCATGCTGGCGAGGTTCATCTGCGTAGCAGGTGCGCTGGTGGTGCCGTGGCAGGCAGTACATGCCAACGCGGCGGCCTTGGGTGATACCGTGTGGGTCAGCAGCAGATATTCGTCGGTTTGGACGTAATCGTAGGCATCACCAGCATTTAGTCCCATGTTTGTCAGGCCTGACTGGATAGCACCGGCCACATCGGCGGTCTTGAAGTAGATTGAGGTGTTCAGCGCGATCAGCTTGCCCGTTGCAATATGACGTGGCTGCAGCGAGGTCTTGTACTTGAATGGGAAAATCTTGGTGTTGGCGGTGTTGATGCCGCCGTTGGGCCGGCTAATCTTAATCCTGCCGGTTGCTGGATCAACGACCGGTATGTCATTCAAGTCGGATACCCAGGAAGTGCCATCCCAGAACCTGTAGGCCGGCTTGATGTTGTTGGCCTTGTGGACGGTTGGCTCCCAGCGGTTGTTGGCCACTGACCACTCCGGTACTTGCCAGGTACGGTCATATTCAGTTGCTTGGTCGCCATAGCCGGTGACCGGGTCGAGCACGGCGTCGGCAGCCTTCTTGCCGGCCACCGGCACGTGGCAGGTCTGACAGGCAACCCGTTTCATGTGGGTGTTGATGGCGGCCGTGACGTGTCCTGCAGACATACTTGCCTTGTTGCTGTGGCAGGTAGAGGTGGCGCAACCAACTTCGCCAGCTGCATCGGTGGGGCGCAGGTCAACGCCGCGCCCCTTGACCTTGTGGTTGGTGTAGGTATGGCAGCTCTGGCAGGTCAGATTGGCGCCGGTGGTGGCCATGTGCACATCGAAGTTGCGGTCGGTGGTGGTGCCGTTGATCAACGAGATGTCGCCCCGCTTGAGGCCGTCACCGCCGCCGCCCTTGGCATGGCACTGCAGACAGTTCGACTTGACCGGCTTGTGCACGGTGCGTACCGCTTGATCCATAGTGATGGTCATCTTGGCAGTGTCGGGTTCGAACAGGTTGGTGGTGGCGTTGCGTATCCGCTTATAGTCTTTTTGGTGGCAGATGAGACAGTCGATGTTCTTGGTAGCGTCAGCTACTGTGCCTGGTTGTGCGCCAAGACCAACATGGCATGAACCGCAGCCGTTCCAGTTGCCCAAGGTGTTGATGCAGAAGGTGTTCATTGCGGTGTTGCGTTTCCCCCCGATGGCGGTCGGTTTGTTGCTGATTTCGGTGGTGTAGGCACCTTCCCACTTGTAGTGGACTGCACCGGCCATGGCGGTTGCCTGGCTGGAGTGGCAGGCCAGACACATGGTTGGACCTGTGTAGGTCAGGCTGGTGTGGTTACCGGTAGGAGGAGGAGTTGTGCCGGATACCGCAGGATAGGCGTAGCCCATGGTGGTTATTTTGTTAAAAGTGAATCTGGCACGGGCCTCGTAGGTGCCGCTCTTGGCTGTGGAGGACAGCGTATAGTTGTAGGTGTAGATGCCGTTGGTGCCGCCGCTCATGCTGGCGGTTACCAAGACGGTGCCGTTAACGGCGTCACTGAGGCGAATTTCTTTTAAGGTGGGTCTGGTAATAGCTGTGCCGTCGTCTTTCTTGTAAACGGCAGTGATTTTGATCTGCTCGCCCGGGGCATACGTAGCCTTGTCGGTGGTGACCGTCAATGTGTCGGCAGAGGCTAGGGCTGTCACCAGCAGGGTGCAGGTGGCTGCTAACAATGCATACCATCTCTTCATCTTCATCTCCTTGTGCGGTTTCCCGCGAGTTGTGGGCGGCCTAGGGCCACGAGTGTAAACTCAAAGATCGACAGCAGATTTATACTCTCTCACTAAGTTGTTTAGCAGCCTCCCTGTCCCCTTTCATTTCGCCCACACAGTTCGGATAGATCGCAGCGAAAATTGTACGCACCAAGATGAGAGTATTTTAATTTTAATTAGATTGATAGCTTTGTGCCAGATACTTCTAATGTGGCTGGTTGTCAACTTATTTAATTATAATAGTTCAATGAAATCAGATAATTAACTAATTGATTAAGTGGGCGTCTGGGGAGGATATCCGGTGGGTTGCTGATTGTGTTTATGGCGATGACTGGCAGCGCTGTGTTGTATCGTTAAAAAAAGGGCATGGCGTTTAGTGCCATGCCCTACTGTAAAATATATGTTCCTGTCGGCTTATAGTCGGATGCCGGCCAGACGGAACAGGGCCTCTTTATACTTTTCGCCGGTCTTGCGCACGATATCCTCCGGCAGGGGCGGGGCCGGAGCGGTCTTGCCCCAATCCAGGGTCTCCAGGTAGTCCCGCAGGAACTGCTTGTCGAAGCTGGGTTGGGGGCCGCCGGGCTGATACTGGTCGGCAGGCCAGAAACGGCTGGAGTCGGGGGTCAGGCATTCGTCGATGATGATCAGCTTGCCCTCAAACAGGCCAAACTCGAACTTGGTGTCGGCGATGATGATCCCCTTCTGGGCGGCGATGTCGCGGGCCCGGCAGTAGATCTTGATGGTGGCCTCGCGGGCCTGTTCGGCCAGCTCCTTGCCGCAGATTGCGACCATCTCGTCAAAGGAGATGTTTTCGTCATGGGAACCCAGATCGGCCTTGGTGGAGGGGGTGAAGATCGGCTCAGCCAGGCGGTCAGACTCCTTCAGTCCTTCCGGCAGCTTGATGCCGCAGATGGCGCCGGTGGCCTTGTAGTCCTTCCAGCCAGAACCGGAGACATAGCCACGCACGATGCACTCGGCAGCCAGCGGTTGGGCCTTTTTGACCCACATCGAACGGCCGGCCAGCACGTCGGCGTAGGGCTGGCACTCAGCCGGGTAGTCGGCCACATCGGTGGAGATGATGTGGTTGGGAATGATATCTTCCATCTGCGAGAACCAGAACTTGGAGATCTGGGTCAGCACCGCGCCCTTATCCGGGATCGGTTCGTTCATGATCACGTCAAAGGCCGAGATACGGTCGGAGGTGACCATCAACAGTGTCTCTCCAAGGTCATAAATGTCGCGCACCTTGCCGCGGCTGATCAGTTTCAGGCCTGGGAAATCGGTCTGCTTTACGGGTTGTGTCATGGCGCCTCTCCTTAACAAGACAGTAGCGTGGTCTGATTGCGTAGTAGGTGAATTACTGCTCCAGCAGGGCCTGGTTGACGACGATCTTGGCCTTGTCGCGCCGCTCCTTCAACCAACTTTTGAGGGCATCCTCCTGGCGCTGGGGTAGCATGCGCTGCTTGAGTGCCTCTTTCTGGCCGGCGAAATCGGCCTCGGTGGCGGCAATGCGCTGCTTAAGGCGCACGGCATACCAGCGGTTGCCGATCATCATCGGCTCGCTCAAGGCCGGCGCGGCAGCGGTCAGCTTGAACAGCTCCTCCATCATCGGCTGTGAGTTGCCGATGCCGGGTAGATCGCCCTTGGCGCTGTAGCCGAAGGCCGGTGTGCTTTGCAGCTTCAGGCCGCTTTGGTTGGTCGTGGCCAGTTGTTTCTGCGCTTCGACCGCCTTTTGTTTGGCCAGTTCAGCCGCCTTGGCGGCGCGTACCTGCTGCTCCACGGTCGCGCGTACCTGGGACAGTGGCAGCAGCTCAGCCGGTTTCTTTTCTTTCACCTTGAAGATGTAGATCCCCTTGGCGGTCTCCAGCGGGCCGCCCAGCTCGCCCGCCTTCAGTTCAAAGGCCTTTTGGAGCAGCGTCTGCTCTCCGGCCAGGGCCTGGGGCGGGGTGGCGGCGGTGAACAGGCCGGTGTCGCTGGTCTTGGCGCCCAGTTTGCTTGCCACCAGCTGCAGATCAGCGCTGTTGATGTTCTGGTAAAGGGTGTCGGCCGCCTTCTCAAAAACCGCCTTGTTGGCCTTGCTGCGCTTGGCGTCAGTCAGCACGCGGTCTTTCACCTTTTCGAAGGGGATCGGGCTGTTGTCACTGCCCAGATAGCGGTCCAGGTTCTTGCGGTAGAAACTCTCTTGCTCTTCAGCGGTCACCTGTTGGCTGGCAACCTGTGAGGAGGGGTCCAGCAGCAGATAACTGATGGCCACCTTTTCCGGGCTCTTGAATTTTTCGGCGTTGCTCTTGAGGTAGTCATCCAACTCTGCTTCGCTCGGCTTGACGCTGGCGGCCAGTTCGGCAGGGCTGAATGAGACGTAGCTCAGCTCAATCCGGTCCCGTTCCTTGTGGTACTGGGCCTTGGCGTCGTCGTCACTGACCTGGACCTTGTCCATGATCGTCTTGCGGGTCTTGGCAATCAGTAGGTCTGTCTTCTGAGAATCTTCGAAGTCGTTGGGGGTGATGCGGGACATCTTGAGGGTCTGTTGGTACAGGCCCAGGTCGAAGGCGCCATTGCGTTGGAAAGCCGGCATGGCGGCGATTGCTGCAGCCACTTCGTCCTTGCTGACCTTGACACCCAGCTCTTTGGCTCCCTTGGTCAGCAGCACGCTTTCAATCAGGCGATCCAGGGCGGCCTGGCGTATGTTGAGTTGCTTTTCCAGCTCCGGGGTCAGGCCGCCGGCGGCCTGGCCGAACAGCTGCAGGTAGATCTCGCGTAGCCGCTGGTAGGAGTTCTGGTACTGCTCCAGCGTGATGGTGGTCCGGTCAACCTTGGCGGCGTAGCCGCTGCCCCCGGTACCGAAGCCCTCCTCGCCTTTGCCCCAGACCAGAAAGATCGTGCCGATGAACGACAACACAATAACCGCGAAAACCACCTTGATGATGAGCGATTCCTTCTTTTTGCGAATCAGGTCAAGCATGGATGACAGGCTCCTTTGGACGTGGCTCCGGCGCGTGCCGGAAAGGTGTGCATACTACTACGGACACAGGCATAATTGCAAGCTGTGAATCCGGCTGACCAGCGGTTTACAGCACCTTTGAACTGTGGTAGGGTGCGCCCCACACAACGTTGCCGCTGTCTGCGTCCGGAGGGACCATGGATCTCAGTTTTTCCCACACCAACGAAGAAGTTGACCGCCTGATCGATCGCCTGCTGGCTGCCAGCGGTGACATCTATCATCCCGAACTGGTGCGGGAGCTGCTGATTGCAGCACTCAAGATCGGGCAGGAGACCGACTACATCCCTGATCTTAAGCTGATCAACCGCACCTTGCGGGAGATGCGCTACACCACCCGGGTCTTTGCCCCCTATCGCGACCGGAAGAAGATCACCATCTTCGGCTCGGCTCGCACCAAGCCGGACGAGCCGATTTATCAGACCTGCGTCCGCTTTGCCCGGCTTTTGGCAGACAAGGGCTGGATGGCGATCACCGGTGGCGGCGGCGGCATCATGCAGGCCGGCAACGAAGGGGCCGGCAGCGAGAACTCCTTTGCGGTCAACATCAAGCTGCCGTTCGAGCAGGGCGCCAACCCGATCATGCAGCGCAACCCCCGCCTGGTGACCTACAAGTACTTCTTCAACCGCAAGGTGGCCTTTGTCAAGGAGGCCGATGCCGTGGCGGTCTTTCCCGGCGGTTTCGGCACCCTGGACGAGGCGATGGAGGTCTTTACCCTGGTGCAGACCGGCAAGACCTCGCCCAAGCCGCTGGTGCTGGTGGACGACGCCGACGGCTTCTGGGAGCAGTTCTTCGATTTCGTCAAGGAACAGCTCTTGATCAAGGGGCTGATCTCCGGCGAGGATTTCTCGATCTTCACCATCACCAAGGACGAGCACGAGGCGGCCCAGGTGATCGAGAACTTCTACCGCGTGTACCACTCGGTCCGTTTTCATGATGAGCTGGCCATCATCCGTCTCAACAGCCCGTTGTCGGACGAGCAGATCCGTACCCTGGAGCAGGAGTTCCCCGAACTTATCCTCGACGGGGGGCGGATTGAGTGTTGCGGCCCGCTGGAGTGTGAAAGCGACCAGCCCGACCTGGCCCAGCTGCCACGGTTGCGCTTCCCGTTCAACCACTTTCATTACGGCCTGTTGATCGCCTTTATCCACCGTATAAACACGTTTTGACATTTTCCGGGCAGCATGGTAAATAATTCCACTTTTGCTATACCTACCGATTTTCAGTATATTAGGTCGCTATTGCGCACAGCGGTTGATCAGATGAGCCCAGTGGCCGGCTGCGCCTTGTTGCTGGTGCTGGCCGGTGCGGTGCCGGCCTTGGCGGTTACCGAGCAATTGTTTCCGGTGCTGCCCGGTGCCACTATCGAGCTCTGCCGGCCGGGTGAGGATGACACCCCCTGCATCGAATCGCCCAACCTGCGAATGCGCTACCGTAGTGCAACACCGTACCGGCAGGTGCAGCGGGAACTGCTGGCCGCCTCAAAACGTCTGGGTTGGCGGATGTTCCCGCTGAAAGGGGAGCCGGGTCGTTTTCAGAGCGCCAATCCCAAACGGGCCTGGGATCTGCTGTGGGAGCTGCGTCCGGCACCGGTCGACGACAACGGGCCGGGTTATCATGTCTACTACTGGAAGATTACCGGACAGTAATACAATATGTTCTATTCAAGCTGTAAGGGGAGGCGGTCATGTTCAAGGGGAGTATTGTTGCGATCGTTACACCGTTTAAAAACGGCGCGGTTGACGAAGAGAAACTGCGGGAACTGGTAGAGTTTCAGATCGAGGGCGGCACCGATGCCATCGTGCCCTGCGGCACCACCGGTGAGTCATCCACCCTGGATTACGAAGAGCATGACCGGGTGATCCAGATCGTGGTGGAGCAGGTCAAAAAGCGGGTCCCGGTCATCGCCGGCACCGGCTCCAACTCCACCCGCGAAGCGATCGAGATGACCGAGCATGCCAAGCAGCTGGGCGCCGACGGTTGCCTGCTGGTGACCCCCTACTACAACAAGCCGACCCAGGAAGGGCTGTACCTGCACTACAAGGCGGTGGCCGAGGCCGTGGCTATCCCGCAGATCCTGTACAACGTGCCGGGCCGCACCGGCGTCAACCTGCTGCCCGAGACCGTGGCCCGTCTGTCGGTCATCAAGAACATCGTGGCCATCAAAGAGGCCACCGGCTCGCTGCAACAGGCCTCCGAGATACTGGCCCTGTGCGGCGACCAGATCGATGTGTTGTCCGGCGACGACTTCATCACCTTCCCGATGATGGCCTGCGGCGCCAAGGGGGTCATCTCGGTGCTGGCCAACATCATGCCCAAGGCGGTTGCGAGCCTTACCGACGCCTACTTCGCCGGTGATCTGGCCACGGCCCGCAAGCTGCACCTGGATACCTTGAAGATCAGCAACGCCATGTTCATCGAGAGCAACCCGGTGCCGGTCAAGACCGCCCTGGGGCTGATGGGCAAGTGCTCCGACGAGGTGCGCCTGCCGCTGGCACCGATGAGTGCTGCGAATAAAGCAAAACTTGAAGCAATAATGAAAGAGTACAAGCTGATTTAACCGAAACGGTCTTTTTCCGCCCTGGCCCCGTCAAGCTGCGGAATGTCTTGTGCGGCGTACTGTCCGGTACGCCTCCGCGCCATTCCTTACTTGCCAGACCCAGTACGAAAAAATCCTCGTTTCTATGAATTTTGTTCAATAGGGGTTTGTTATGATAAAAATTGCCGTCTGCGGCGCCGCCGGCCGCATGGGTCAGAGAATTATTGTCGCCGCTGTCGAGGCGGGCTGCACCGTGTCCGGCGCCCTAGAGCGTCCCGGTCATCCCCAGTTGGGGCAGGACGCCGGTCTGCTGGCCGGGTGCGGCGCCCTGGGCGTGGCCATCAGTGATGATCTGAACGCCGTGGTGGCAGGCTGCGATGTGCTGATCGATTTCACCACCCCCAAGGTCTCGCTGAAGAACCTGGAGGTCTGCGGTCTGAAGAAAAAGGCGATCGTGATCGGCTCCACCGGCTTCACACCTGAAGAGCGTGCCCTGGCCGTTGAACTGGCCAAGGATATCCCGGCCGTGCTGGCCCCCAATATGTCGGTTGGCGTCAACGTCTGCTTTAAGGTGCTCAAAGACGTGGCTAAGACCCTGGGTGACGATTTCGACGTAGAGATCGTGGAGCTGCACCACAACAAGAAGAAGGATTCCCCCTCCGGCACCGCCGTGCGGATGGGCGAGGTGGTGGCTGAGGCCTTGGGCCGCGACTACAACCAGGTGGCCAATTACCACCGCGAGGGGATCTGCGGCGAGCGTACCAAGCAAGAGATCGGCATGCAGACCGTGCGGGGCGGTGACATCATCGGCGAGCACACCGTCTACTTCATCGGCATGGGTGAGCGGATCGAGATCTCCCACCGCGCCATGACCCGCGACATGTTCTCCCGCGGCAGCGTCCGCGCTGCCCAGTGGGTGGTGGGCAAGGCCCCCGGCCTGTACGACATGCAGGACGTGCTGGGCCTGCGCTAACCGCCCGCAAGAAAGCAGGTATACCCCATGGAAGCTGGCATATTGGTCATGTTTGCAGTGGTTGGCAGCGGTATCCTGGCGCTGGCCTGTCTGGCCGCCTGGGTCTGGGCCCTGGTCGATATCCTTAAGAGTGAGTTTGTCGGCCTCAATAAACTGATCTGGCTGGCGCTGGTGATCTTCCTGCCGCTGATCGGCGTGATCCTGTATTACTTCATCGGCAGGGAGCAAAAACTGTCGTCCCCGAACACTTAAAATACTATCTGGAGGATAGAACGTGGCAAAGATTAATGACAATTACTTGAAGCTGAAGGCCGGTTACCTGTTCCCTGAGATCGGCCGCCGCGTGCGTGAGTTTGCCGCCGCCAACCCGGATGCCAAGGTGATCCGCTTAGGGATCGGCGACGTGACCCGCCCGCTGGCCCCGGCCGTGCTGAAGGCCTTTCACGAGGCCGTGGACGATCTGGCCACCACCGACAAGTTTGCTGGCTACGGCCCGGAGCAGGGCTACGACTGGCTGATCAACGCCATCATCGAGAAGTCCTACAAGCCGCTGGGTGTCAGCCTCAAGACCGAGGAGATGTTCATCTCCGACGGTTCCAAGTGCGACTGCGCCAACATCCTGGATATCTTCGCCCTGGACAACGTGGTGGCCATCGGCGATCCCGTGTATCCGGTCTACAACGACACCAACGTGATGATCGGCCGCACCGGCGAGGCCGATGACAAGGGCTACTATAAGAACATCGTCTATATGCCCTGCAACGAGGCCAACAACTTCATCCCCTCGCTGCCCACCCAGAAGGTCGACATCATCTACCTCTGCTTCCCCAACAACCCCACCGGCACTGTTGCTACGAAAGCAGAATTGAAGAAGTGGGTCGATTACGCCCTGGCCAACGACGCGGTGATCTTCTTCGACGCCGCCTACGAGGCGTTCATCACCAACCCGGAGATCCCCCACTCGATCTACGAGATCGAAGGGGCCAAGAAGTGCGCCATCGAGTTTCGCTCCTTCTCCAAGACCGCCGGCTTCACCGGTGTGCGCTGCGGCCTGGTGGTCGTGCCGGAAGAGGTGATGGGCACCACGGCACAAGGTGAAAAGTACAGCTTCAATAAGCTCTGGCTGCGCCGCACCACCACCAAGTTTAACGGCGCCTCCTACCCGGTGCAGAAGGCCGCTGCTGCCGTGTACTCCGACGAGGGCTGGAAGCAGACCAAAGAGATCATCGACTACTACATGGAGAACGCCCGCATCATCCGTGAAGGCCTGACTGCGGCCGGTGTCACCTGCTACGGCGGGGTGGATGCCCCCTACATCTGGCTCAAGACCCCGGGCGGTATGAGCTCCTGGGACTTCTTCGACAAGCTCTTGAACGAATGCAACGTGGTCGGTACGCCCGGTAGTGGCTTCGGCCCATCAGGCGAAGGGTTCTTCCGCCTGTCAGCCTTCGGCCATCGCGAGAATGTGATTGAGGCGGTGGAGAGGATAAAGAAGAATTTGAAGTAGGTTGAACGAAAAGGGGCGCTGATTGCAGCGCCCCTTTTTTTGTGGTACTAGGTGAACATGGGCAAACAGGAAATCATAACCATAATCAGGGATACTAAGCCTGAGCTGGCTACCCGCTACGGCGTCGAGCGACTAGGGCTGTTCGGTTCCTATGTGCGTGGACAACAGCGCAAGCGCAGCGACATCGATATTCTGGTTTCCTTCAATCGTGAGATCGATCTGTTTGACTTTGTCGACCTGCGTGAACACTTAGAGGCTCGCCTTCAGCATAAGGTGGATCTGGTGATGGAGTCGGCCTTGAAGCCTGCCATCGGCAAACGGATTCTGGCTGAGGTTGAGTATGTCTAAAGGTCGAGAGCTTGCCGATTATCTCGCCGACATCCTCACAGCCATCATTGAGGTTGATCAGTTTACCGTCGGCATGACCTTTGATCAGTTTGAAGAAGACCGCAAGACCATCAATGCCGTAATCAGAAGCCTGGAAGTTCTGGGCGAAGCCACCAAGCATATCCCCGCCTCGTTTCGCAACAAGCACCCTGCTATACCCTGGAGCAAGATGGCAGGCATGCGTGATGTGCTGATCCATGACTACATGGGGGTGGACTTGATGACGGTCTGGAAGGTCGCAAAAGAACGGCTACCGGAAATCAAGACGCTGGTTAGTGGTTTGGTGGGGAACGCGGAGGATTAAGTGTACTGTCCCCGAAATTATTAATGTCTTTTTAATGGATTTCACAACAATCAATTTTCGAGGGAAGCATATGACAGCGATTAATGCTTTTTTTGCCTATCCTGCAAGCCCACCGCAAATAGGAAATTCAATCGAGCAGACAGTTGAAAGTCTGAGAACTAGTCAAAAAAATATTAATATCGTTTCATGGAAGCAACTTGATATACCAGGCCACTTTATAGTAACTGAAATATTGGAAAAAATCGATACTTGTGATGTGTTAGTCGCTGATATTTCAAGGTTAAATTTTAATGTAACTTATGAAGTTGGATATGCGATAGGAAAGAAAAAAAGAATAATATTGGTGAAAAACAAAGCAATTACCTCGGGTAAACCTACTATTAACGATGTGGGGATATTTGATACGATTGGTTATAAAGAATATTCTAATTCAAACGAACTATATAGCATTTTAGAAAAAGTGGATCAAGCTAGACCAATTGTAATAGATTTCGATAAAAATATCAAGCACCCTGTTTATTTGAATGAAGCTAAGATTAAAAATGATTGGATTACAACACTTATATCACGCATAAAAAAAGCAAGGTTGAGATATAGAAATTTTGATCCAAATGAACAACCAAGGTTGTCAGCTTACGAAGCTATTAAGCAAGTTGCACAATCTTATGGTGTGCTGGTCCATTTGTTGAGCGATGTATATGAAGATCATGAGAAACACAATATATGGGCTTCTTTTATTGCTGGTCTTGCCAATGGTATGGATCGAGTCCTCACGATCATCCAAAATGGTCACGACCCAGTTCCAATTGATTATCGTGATTTTACAAAAACAACGATTTTCCCGTCTGATTTGTCAGAAATTGTAAATGATTTTGCAGCGGCAGTTACAGAGGCATTGCAATCTGCATATGCACCGATAATCAAAGAATATGGATCATTCCTTGAAAGACTTGACCTTGGAGCATCTTCAGCAGAAAACGAATTGAGGATGCTAAATGATTATTATCTTGAAACTGATGAATTTAGAAGAGCTGCAAGAGGTGAGATCCGTCTAGTTGTTGGTAGAAAAGGATCAGGAAAGACAGCAATATTTTTTCAAATTCGTGACAAAGAAAGATCAAGTAAGAAAAAAATAGTATTAGATTTAAAACCAGACGGTTATAAATTTCTGCAATTTAAGGAACTTATATCGAAATTGATGACTGCAGGAAGTTATGAGCATACGATAACAATATTTTGGGAATATGTATTGTTGCTCGAAATATGCAGAAAAATAATAATAGATGATGCCACTTACCATATGCATGATCATGATCTTAGAGAACCATACCAACAACTTAAACAAGCGTATGCATCCGATAGTTATATATCTGAAGGAGATTTCTCTGAAAGAGTTGGAAATTTAATTTCTAGAATTTCACAAGAATATTCTGCAAAAGTCAGCGGAGATAAACAATCGTTGTCAAGTCCTGAGATATCTTCAATTATTTATAAGCATGACGTTGTAAAGTTGAGAGATCAACTCAACTCATACATGTCATACAAAGAAGTATTGTGGCTATTGATCGACAATATTGATAAGGGATGGCCTACACATGGGATAGAGGAAAGTGATTTGATGATTATCAGAACACTTCTCGAAGCCACAAGAAAGGTTGAACGCTCATTCAAGAAAAAATCGCTTGAAGCGCATACAATTGTTTTTTTAAGAAATGATGTTTATGAATTACTTGTAGATTCCACGCCTGATAGAGGAAAAGAAACAACTGTCATGATCGATTGGACTGATTCTGACATGCTAAAGGAGCTCATAAGGAGGCGAATAGTCTACAATGGTCTTGATGTTAATAAAACATTTGACGAGATATGGCCTTCAATTTGTGTCTCCCATATTGATGGTGAAGATAGTTTTCAGTATTTAGTTGACAGGTCTCTTATGAGGCCCAGATTTTTAATAAACCTTATAAATCATTGCAAGAGTTTCTCAGTAAATCTAAAACACGAAAAAATACAATACAGTGATATTATTAAAGGTTTGTCTGCTTACTCAAATGATATAATATCTGATATCTCATATGAAATTAGAGATATTTATTCGGATGCTGAAGATATAATCTATGAATTTATTGGATCAGAAAAAATAATTACGCATGATAATGTAATAAGTATAATAAACAATAAGTTAAGTAATATGGATAAAACTGAAATTGTGTTAAAAATATTATTATGGCATGGCTATTTAGGCATATATCAGTACGACAGCGATCCTGTTTACATATTCGACACAAACTATAATATGAAAGTTATAACTTCAATAATTAGTAAGCTTTTAGCTGAAAATAAATTAAGTTATACTGTTAACCCTGCATTTTGGCCATCACTATATATAGGTTGAAAATGATTTTTGGCTGAAGCCTCTGTGGATAGCATTTTTCCTAAGGCGGCCAATCGGCCGCCTTAGCTGTTTACACGCCCCCCCTTAAAATGAGGGACACTTCCTTAAAATGAGGTACACTTCCCATATTTCTGCTTAGGAATTCCAGGGACACTACACTTAATTCAAAAGACGGCCAACTGGCCGCCTTTGTTGTTTATCCCCGCTACTGTTCAGACGTAACATTTCACCTTCAGCACGTCTACCGGCATGTCGGCTCCGCCAGCAACAAGCGGTTCTTCGGGGTGATATCCGATGGAATGGTCTGTGTGTAGACCCGGTAGCCATGGGCCCGCAACCGCGCCGCCCGGGTGGCGTCGATGGCCAGTGGGCCGTCCAGCCACCCTTCCAGTCCCCCCTGGTCTCCCCGGTCCAGGTTGTGGCAGCAGGGCAGCACCGCAACCCGGGCCCCGGCTTCAATCGCCCGGTCCAGCACCCGGTCGGTCAGTCCACCGCAGGCGTGCACGGATACGACCAGGTCGTCCGAGGTCAGCGCAACCTGTCCCATGTCCCCCTGTTCGAAGCGGACCCTCCCCCACAGCCGGGGCCAGGTGGTTTCCAGGGCGGCGGCCAGCGTCCCGGCGCTTTCCGGGATCTTTAGATCGACGGCCAGCGCTTCAGATGAGCTGTCGTCCAGCAGCAGGAGCATCTGGGCCAGCAGACCATGACCGCACGCCAGGTCCACCACCCGACCACCACGGAAACGTCGCCGCACCCGGCGGGCCACTTCCCACGCCTCATACAGCTCCTTGCGCGGCAGACAGCCGGCCCCGCAGACGGACCGGGCGATACGGTCGAATAGAGAATCGCCAGCGAACCGGTCGAGGTGGCGCGTGTTGAGGTAATTGCGGGATGATCGGTCCATGGCTGGTTCCTGGTCGGGGTGGGGCGGTCGATGCAGTCGGGGGAGAGTATACCGTCAGCCTGTCGGAAAGCATACTGAAATTAGCAATGGATCTGGCTGATTCCGGGGACACCATATTTAATTCACCAGGCGGCCAATCGGCCGCCTTTTTTAGTGTAAAATCTGTTGACCCGTCTACCACTTCACAGTTTAGCGTTGTTTCAATCATGGCCATGATACACTTACAGATCAAAAGGAGAATACGCATGAACGCAACCGTAACTGTGGAGGAGTGGGTAGCCCGCTTTAAGGGGATCGGTCTGGATCAGGCGGCGATGGAGCAATGGCACCGCCTGTTCGAGCAGCAGAACCCGGCTGGGCATCAGAGTTTTCTGGAGTGGCTGGGGCTGCCGGAAAATAAGATCGTTGAGATCAGAACAAAGTACGCCTGATAGCATCGCGCCCCGGCTCTGCCGGGGGAGTCTCCGGAGGGAGCATGTACCATATTACCCAACTGGCTCGTTCGTTCGGGCTCTCCCGCAGCACGCTGCTCTATTACGACCGGATCGGCCTGTTGTCGCCGTCGGGTCGCAGCGAGGCCGGCTATCGCCAGTACTCACCCGCTGACCGTGCCCGGCTGGAATCGATCTGCTCCCTGCGCCGGGCCGGGATGGATATTGAGGGGATCAGGGCGATCCTTGCCACGGTTGGAGATGATTCGACCACGGTCCTGCGGCGGCGTCTGGATGAGATCGGCGCGGAGATTGAAGCGCTGCGGACCAAGCAGCATCTGCTGGCCGGCATGCTGAAGGTGCAGGGAGCGGGCGGCCCGGCTGCCTCCGTGAACAAGGAGATGTTTGTTGCCATGCTGCGCGCCGCCGGGATGGATGACGCTGCCATGCGAAAGCTGCATCAGGAGTTCGAACTGCGTGAGCCTGAGGCCCACCACGCATTTTTACGTTCCCTGGGCATATCCGAAAAAGAAGCTCTGCTGATCCGCAAGTGGTCAGTTCCTATGGAGAACAGTATGACCTTGAAATACTTTTACGATCTGTTTGAAAAACTGCCCCGGCAAGGGCCGGGGTGCAGGGAGGCAACCCTGCGTGCGCTGGGGATGTTGGACGATCTGCCGGAGAATCCAAATGTTTTGGATATCGGCTGCGGATCCGGTCTGCAGACCCTTGTCCTTGCAGAGGAATTGCGGACAAAGATTGTGGCGATCGATAACCATGGACCGCTGCTGAATGCCTTGCATCTGTCGGCAGAACAGGCCGGACTGAACATTGAAACCCATGAGCTGTCCATGATGGAGCTGCCGTTTGCCAGAGAACGTTTCGATCTGCTCTGGGCTGAAGGCTCTATCTTTATCATTGGGCTTGAGCGTGGATTGAGAGAGTTTTTCCGCTACCTCAAGCCGGGCGGCTACCTTGCCTTTACCGAGCTGTGCTGGTTCGTTGATGATCCTCCTGCTGAAGTAACGGAGTTCTTTGCTGTCGAGTACCCGGACATCAGAAGTGCAGACAAGGTCTGTCAGGAGGCAAGAGACTGCGGTTACCGGGTTGTGGACAGGTATAATCTACCGGACAGCGCCTGGTGGGATGACTACTACACGCCGATGATGGCGCGGATGGAGGAGCTGAAACAGCGCAACGTCGGCATTACTGAAGCGGAAGAGGTCTATGCCAGGCTGGAAACCGAGATAGATATGTTCCGGAAGTATTCGGCCAGCTATGGGTATACCTTCTTTGTGCTGCAGAAATAGCTGCCCAGATACCGCTCACAAATTCATGGGGGACCATTCCCAACTCACAAGGCGGCCAAACGGCCGCCTTGCCTGTTTTTGCAAAATGTGGTGGTAACATGCAACGCGGCGTGGCATGCTATGGGTACTTTATTAAGTATCTAAAGAGGTGCCTCCATGAATACCGTCCCTGCCCAGGAGATTAAGCGCCGTGGCATTGCCGCGGTTGACAGCCTGATCGCCCAGGGCGATGTGCATGTGATCCGCAACAACCGGCCTGAGTATGTGGTGCTGACCGAGGCACGTTATCAGGAGCTGGTGGCCGAGGCTGAAGAGGCCTACGTGGCACGGGTCAAGGCGTCGCTGGAGGATGTGAAGGCAGGCCGGGTGCGGCGGGGCAGCGCTGCCGACCTGATCAGGGAGCTGGGCCTGGACGGTTAGCATGTATACCCTGGTCTGGACCGCCTGTTTCACCCGTGCTGCTGAAAAGTTCGTGAAGTACCATCCCGAATTGAAACGCAAATTCACCGCGACCCTGCGTGACCTGGAAACCGACCCGTTCCAGCCCCACCTGAAGTATCATCAGCTGACCAGCAAGCTGCAAGGGATGCAGTCGGTGAGCCTTACCCACAGCTACCGCATCACCCTCACCGTCATGGTGACTGAACACGAGATCATCCTGCTCGATATCGGCAGCCATGACGAAGTGTACCGATAGTTGAATTGCCGGGAACCGCTTCTGCGAATACCATGACCAAGCAAGGGCTGATCGACACCATCATTGTCGTCTGAATGCCAATCAGGAGCTGTTCACCGCCGCAGCCCTGCATGCCCACCGCGCCGACCCCCACGCGGTGTGCCTGCCGGACAACAAGTACGACACCTCCGCCCTTGAGTCAGCCTGCACTCCCCAGCTGCCAGGTTTGACATTCTGCAATATCTGGCTACCCTATCTCCATGCCTGCTACTCCTCGTCTCGGCTGCGTCTGTTCTTTGTGAGTAGCATGGTTGTCACGGTGTGATGTGACGATTGGTCTCACCAGACCCAGGAGAACCAAATGATGGCCACCCTCGAACAGCTGTCGACATACGGCCAATCCAGGCGGCGGTTTGTGCAGGGACTTGCAGCCGGCGCTGCGCTGCTCTGTACGCCGCATTGGGCCTTCAGTTCGACTGCCGTAACCCGTACCGGCAGCCCCCCGGAGCTGCGCGGTATCGACTTTGACCTCACGGTGGCCGAGACGTCGGTCAACTTCAGCGGCAGGCAGCGGATGGCCACCACCATCAACGGATCGTTGCCGGCCCCCACCTTGCGCTGGCGTCAGGGTGATCTGGTGACCATCCGGGTCACCAACCAGCTGCAGGTGCCCACCTCGATCCACTGGCACGGCATCCTGCTCCCCTTTGAGATGGACGGCGTGCCGGGCATCAGTTTCAACGGCATTGCGCCGGGCAGCAGCTTCGTCTATCGCTTCAGGGTCAACCAGACCGGCACCTACTGGTATCACTCCCACTCGGGCATGCAGGAACAGACCGGCATGTACGGCGCCATCATCATCGACCCCCCTGCCGCCGATCAACCCACAACAACAACACCGGAGCATCTGCTGCTGTTGTCGGACTGGACCGACGAGGACCCGATGCGGATACTGGCCAAGCTGAAGGCGATGCCCCACTATTACAACTTCAATCAGCCCACCCTGGTGGATTTTTTTAAGGATCTGGGTGAAACGGGCCTGTCCGGGGCCGTTGCCAAGCGTGAGATGTGGAACCAGATGCGGATGAGCCCCACCGATCTGGCCGATGTCAGCGGTGCGACCTACACCTACCTGCTGAACGGCTGTCCGCCTGGCGCCCGCTGGTCCGGCCTGTTCCGTCCCGGCCAAGAGCTGCGGCTGCGCTGTATCAACGGTTCTGCCCAGACCTTTTTCGATCTGCGCATTCCTGGGCTGAAGCTGACGGTGGTGCAGACCGATGGCCAGGATGTCGAGCCGGTGACGGTGGATGAGCTGCGGATCGGGGTGGCCGAGACCTATGACCTGCTGGTTACCCCCCGCGAAGGGGCCTATACCCTGTTTGCCCAGGCCATGGACCGCAGCGGGTTCGCCTGCGGCACCCTGACCGAGCAGTACGGGCTGCAGGGTGTCATCCCGGCGCTGGACCGGCCGGAATGGCTGACCATGACCGACATGATGGGGACCATGGATCACGGGGGCCATGGCGGACATGGCGGGCATCAGTCTGAACCATCCGGTGGCGGTCATGCCGGCCACGGAGCGGTCGTTGATCTGGCCAAGCCCTCACGCATGGTGCGGCATGCCCGGACAGAGTTCGGCCCGACTGTTGATATGCGGGTGGACCAGCCCCGCACCAACCTCGATGATCCCGGCATCGGGCTGCGCACCAACGGCAGGCGGGTGCTGACCTATGCCGACCTGCATACCATCGGCGGCCCGCTGGACCGGCGGCTGCCCGGCCGCGAGATCGAGCTGCACCTGACCGGGAATATGCACCGTTACAGCTGGTCCATCGACGGGGTCGAGTACCGTCATGCCCAACCGATCCGCCTCCGTTACGGTGAGCGGCTGCGGATCATCCTCCACAACGACACCATGATGACCCACCCGATGCACCTGCACGGCCTGTGGAGCGAGCTGGAGGATGACCAGGGACGCTTCATGGCCCGCAAGCATACGGTGGTGGTGCAGCCGGCCCAGCGGATCAGTGTTCTGGTGACCGCCGATGCGCCGGGGCGCTGGGCTTTCCATTGCCACCTGCTGTACCATATGGATGCCGGGATGTTCCGGGAGGTGGTGGTCCTATGAGCCGGTCAGGGTGGTGCGGCACGGTCAGGGGCCGAGCTGCGGCGTTCTGCTGCCTGGTGCTGCTGCTGGTCACGGTGGGGGTGGCTGCTGCTGAGCCGCCAGCGGCAACCGTCGCCGATGAGCATGCCGACCATGCTGGACATGGCGGTCACGGAGCGGCTACAGCGGTACCCGCCCGGCCGGATCAGGGCGCTGTCGGTGATGCGGAACCGTTAAGGGATCCCGATGCCTATGCCGAGGGGGTTGGCTACGGCCCGTTGCCCAGGCTTGTGATGGGCGATCAGCACCTGTTCGGCGGCCTGTTGCTGAACCGCCTGGAAGGCCAATGGCATCAGGATGGCCCACCGGTGTGGCTCTATGATCTGCAGGCTTGGTACGGACGCTCCTTTGGCCGGTTGCTGCTCCGGTCGGAGGGGGAGTTTGCGGGCAGTGAGCTGGAGATGACCCGCACCGAGCTGTACTGGGCCCAGGCGGTGTCGGCCTATTGGGATGCCTTGATCGGTCTGCGGGCCGACCTGGGGGACCAGCCGGGGCAGAGCTGGCTGGCGCTGGGTCTGCAGGGGCTGACCCCCTACTGGATTGAGCTGAAGGCCGGTCTGTATCTGGGACACACCGGTCAGGTGGCGGCCAAGCTGGAGGCGGAGTACGAGCAGCTGGTGACCCAGCGGCTGGTGTTGCAGCCGAGGGTTGAGCTGAAGCTGCACAGCAGGCGTGATGTCGATCGAGAGACCGGCTCCGGGTTATCTGAACTGGCAGCCGGCCTACGGCTGCGCTATGAGCTTAGCCGGGAGGTGGCGCCGTACCTGGGGGTTGAGTGGCACGGCCTGTATGGCGAAACCAGAGACATTAAAGGGGAAAGCGGCGAGCTGCGCCTGCTTGGCGGACTGCGCTTACGTTTCTGATGGGTGTGGGTATAGTCAACGTAGCCTTTGAGTGGTTTCAGCACCCGTGCGCTGCTGTTTGAGGTCGGCTGGACACATGAGGCTTTCTGCGAGGTAACAGCATGGTCGTAAACGATTTTTCGATCACGATTGCCACCGTCAATGGTTCCGGCAGCCAGACGGCCAACAACACGGTGCTGCGCGCCATCCACAAGATGGGCGTCACGGTCAGCGGCAAGAATATCTTCCCCTCTAATATTCAGGGGCTGCCCACCTGGTTCACCATCCGTGTCAGCAAGGATGGCTACCTTGCCCGGCGCGAGCAGGCCGAGATCCTGGTGGCGATGAACAGGGCCTCGTTCAAGGAGGATATTCAACAGTTGGCGTCAGGCGGCATCTGCCTCTATCCGATGGACGAGCAGCCTCCGGTTATGCGTGAGGATGTAACCTTCTATCCGATGCCGGTGCAGGACCTGGTCGCGCAGTCCGGGGCCGATGCCAAGCTCAGGCCCTATGTCGCCAATATGGTCTACGTCGGCATACTGGCCTATCTGCTGCAGATCGACCTGCAGGAGATCGAAGCCGGGTTGTCACATCACTTTAACGGCAAGCAGAAAGCGGTGGCGTTGAACTATGCCACGGTCACGGCTGCCTACGACTGGGCAGCTACACACCTTACCCAATCGGCTCCCTTCCGGGTCGAACGGATGGGGCTGACAGACGGGACCTTCATGGTTGACGGCAACACGGCCGCCGCGCTGGGTGCGATCTTCGGCGGGGTGCAGTTTGTGGCCTGGTATCCGATCACGCCGTCCACCTCCATCGTTGATAATCTGAGCGAGTATCTCCCCCGGCTGCGTCAAGACCACGACGGCAAGGCCAGCTATGCGATCCTGCAGGCGGAAGATGAGCTGGCGGTGATCGGCATGGTGGTGGGGGCAGGGTGGGCCGGCGCCCGCGCGATGACGGCCACCTCAGGACCGGGCCTGTCACTGATGGCCGAATTTGCTGGGTACGCCTACTTTGCCGAGATACCCGCCGTGATCTGGGATGTGCAGCGGATGGGGCCATCCACCGGCCTGCCGACCCGGACGGCCCAGGACGATATCCTGGCAGCCTATACGCTGGGACACGGCGACGGCCGACATGTCTGCCTGATTCCGGGCTCGATGGCTGAGTGTTTCGAGTTTGGCGGCATGGCGCTTGATCTGGCCGAACGGCTGCAAACCCTGGTGATCGTGCTGAGCGACCTTGATCTGGGTCTGAACCTCTGGCCGACCAAGCCGTTCGCATTTCCCTCCCAGCCCCTCGATCGGGGCAAGGTCCTGTCGGCCGAAGAGCTGACCCGCGTGGGGGGGGGCTGGAAGCGGTATGCCGATGTTGATGGCGATGGGGTTTGCTACCGCACCCTGCCCGGCACCGAACATCCGGCAGCCGGCTATTTCACCCGCGGCACCGGTCACAATCAGGCTGCCGGCTACAGTGAACGGCCGGATGACTGGTCGGCCAACCTGATCCGCCTGGCCAAAAAACATGATCACGCCCGGACCATCGTGCCTGGGCCGGTTGTTGAGCTGGTGGAGGGTGCGGAGGTCGGGATCATCGCTTACGGCACCAGCGACCCGGCTGTGCAGGAGGCACGCGATCTGCTGGCTGCGGCCGGCGTACCGACATCATACCTGCGGTTGCGAGCACTGCCGTTGGAGGATCGTCTGGTGTCATTCATCAGGCAGCACCGGCGTCTGTACGTTGTCGAAAACAATCTGGACGGGCAGATGCACGGGTTGATGCAGCTGCATGCCCCATCCGATGCGGCTCGAATCATCTCCATCGCCAAGTGTGACGGCCTGCCGTTGACCGCAGACTGGATCCGTGCAGCTGTTCTGCAGCACGAAGCAAAGGGGCAATCATGACCACCACTCCTCCTGTCAACAAGCTTGGTTTAAGCAAGGCCGACTACAACGGTTCACCCTCAACGCTCTGTAACGGCTGCGGTCACTACGCAATCGCCAACGTGATCATTAACACGGCCTATGAACTGTCGCTGGACCCGACCCGGATCGCTAAAATCAGCGGCATCGGCTGTTCCAGTAAAAGCCCGGCCTACTTCCTGGGGCAATCCCACAGTATCAACGGTCTGCATGGACGGATGCCATCGCTGGCCACCGGCGCCACCACCGTCAACCGTAATCTGGTGACCATCGGTGTCAGCGGTGACGGCGACACCGGCTCAATCGGTCTGGGACAGTTCAAACATCTGCTGCGCCGTAATGTGGATATGGTCTACCTGATCGAGAACAACGGCGTCTACGGCTTAACCAAGGGTCAGCTCTCGGCAACCGCCGACCTGGGGCAGAAGATAAGGCACGGCGGGTTGAACGAAACACCGCCGCTGGATCTCTGCCTGGAAGCGATCATTGCCGGGTGCGGTTTCGTGGCCCGATCCTTTGCCGGCGATCCCAAGCAGCTGCAGACGCTGCTGAAAGCTGCCTTCTCCCATCGCGGCACAGCGGTGTTGAACATACTCAGCCCCTGCGTCACCTTCAACAACGGTCCGGATTCGACCAAAAGCTACGTCTGGGGCAAGGAACATGGGCTGCCGCTGCATGAGCTGGATTTTATCCCGCTGGACCATGACGAGATCCGGGCCGACTATCAGCCGGGTGATATCCGCGAAGTGGCGTTGCACGACGGATCAGTGGTCCGCCTGAAGAAGATCGGCCAGGAGTATGATCCAGCCGATCGGATGGCGGCCATCAGGTTGCTGGAAGAGGAGCGGGCCGGACAGACCTTTACCACAGGTTTGCTGTACGTGAATGAGGAGCGACGGACGCTGGTTGAACAGGCGCAGTTGATGGATCTGCCCTTGGTTCAGCTGCCGGACGAGCGGTTGCGCCCGTCGCAAGACGCATTGGATATGATCAACGCGCAATTCATGTAAGCGATTCGAGGCTGGTCGATAACCTTGCAGCGCAGGAGAAACTTTGATGGCTACCGAACAATCCAACAGCTACAACTCACTGGGCAGTCTGACCGTTGCTGGCGCAACCTATCGCTATCACTCACTGAAGGCCTTTGCGGACAACGCTGGTCTGGACATCTCGCGACTGCCCTATTCCCTGAAGATACTGCTGGAAAACCTGCTCCGGCGCGAAGACGGGGTGACCGTCACAAAAGCCGATATCGAGGCGATCGCCCGCTGGGATGCGTTGGGTCTTCCTCGGCACGAGATCCAGTTCATGCCGGCCCGTATTCTGCTGCAGGACTTCACTGGCGTACCGGCGGTCGTTGATCTGGCTGCTATGCGCTCAGCCCTTACGCAATGGGGGGGGCAGCCCTCCCGGATCAACCCGATGCAACCGGCTGACCTGATCATCGATCACTCGGTACAGGTGGACAGCTACGGGACAGCATCAGCACTGGAAACCAACTCAAAGCTTGAGTTCGAGCGCAACCATGAACGGTACCAGTTCCTGCGCTGGGGGCAGTCGGCCTTTGCCAATTTCCGGGTTGTCCCGCCGGCCACCGGCATCTGTCATCAGGTGAATCTGGAGTATCTCTCCCCTGTTGCCATGGTGGAAGAGCTGAATGGCCAGCGATGGGTTTATCCCGACACCTTGGTGGGCACTGATTCCCACACCACCATGATCAACGGGCTGGGGGTGGTGGGATGGGGGGTGGGTGGTATTGAGGCTGAAGCCGCCATGTTGGGGCAACCCTGTTCCATGCTGCTGCCGCAGGTGATCGGATTCCGGTTGAGTGGAGCGCTCAAGCCGGGCGCCACCGCCACCGATCTGGTGCTGACCATTACCCAGATGCTGCGCAAGAAGGGGGTGGTCGGCAAATTCGTGGAGTTCTTCGGCCCCGGCGCGACCTCGCTGAGTGTTGCCGACCGGGCCACCATCAGCAATATGGCCCCGGAGTACGGAGCCACGATCGGCATCTTCGCGGTTGACCAGCAGACCATCGACTATCTGCAACTGACCGGCAGGGCGGCAATCGCTCCATTGGTAGAGGCCTATTACCGGCAGCAGGGGCTCTGGCCAAGTCTTGAAGGGCCGGAACCGCTCTACAGCGACACGCTGGAGCTGGACCTTGGTGAGGTAGAGCCGTGCCTGGCCGGCCCGACCCGTCCGATGGACCGGGTAGTGCTGAGCGATGTGCCCAGCTCCTTCAAAGCTCAGTTGGCCACACGCAGGCACGCCGGCGCTGCTGACCAGCAGTCGCTAGGGGTGCCGGTGGTGCAACCGGACGGTAGTGGCTACAAGCTCTGCCACGGTTCCGTGGTGATCGCCGCCATTACCAGCTGCACCAATACCTCCAACCCATCGGTGATGATCGCCGCCGGCCTGCTGGCACGCAATGCCGTCCTGCGGGGGCTGCAGGTGCAGCCCTGGGTCAAGACCAGCCTGGCCCCCGGCTCAAAAGCGGTGACCGATTACCTGGTCGCAGCCGGGCTGATGCCTTACCTGGAAGCGCTGGGTTTCAATCTGGTGGGTTACGGCTGCACGACCTGCATCGGTAATAGCGGACCGCTTGACGATCAGATCGCCAAAGCGGTGGTCGATGGTGATCTGTCGGTTGCCGCGGTGCTGTCCGGCAACCGCAACTTTGAGGGGCGCATCCACAGCGCGGTGCGAGCTAACTATCTTGCCTCACCGCCGCTGGTGATCGCCTACGCGCTGGCCGGTGACGTCACCACCGATTTGACTCGTGACCCGATCGGCACTGATGCCGATGGGCAGGCGGTCTACCTCAACGACCTGCTACCTGATCCCGGGGAGGTGGCGCAGCTGGTTGCCAGCTATGTTACGCCAGCAGCATTCGTCCGCAGCTATGCGGATCTGTTTCAGGGAGACAACCAGTGGAACAGCCTGGAGCTGCCGGTTGGCGAACTGTACCCGTGGCAGGAAGGCTCTACCTACATCAAGGAACCGACATTTTTTAGGGAGTTACCGCAACAGCCCGCTCCGGTAACCGATATCAGCGGGGCCCGCGTCCTCGCTCTGCTGGGCGATTCAATCACCACCGATCATATCTCTCCGGCCGGTTCAATCGGCAAAAACTCACCGGCCGGGCTCTATCTGCAGTCGCTGGGCATTCAGCCGTCTGATTTCAACTCCTACGGTTCGCGCCGTGGCAATCACGAGGTCATGGTCCGGGGGACTCTTGCCAATATCCGGATCAGGAATCAGCTGGTGCCCGGTGTGGAAGGGGGGGTGACCAGATACTTTCCGTCAGATGCCGGTGACGGCGAACAGCTTTCGATCTTTGATGCGGCAATGCGCTACCAGGAGAACGGAACTCCACTGATCGTGGTGGCCGGCAAGGAGTACGGGACCGGCTCATCCCGGGATTGGGCGGCAAAGGGGGTCAAGCTGCTGGGGGTGCGTGCGGTACTGGCGGAGAGTTTTGAGCGGATTCATCGCTCAAACCTGGTGGGGATGGGGATCCTGCCCTTGCAGTTTCTGCCGGGGGAATCGGCTGAAAGCATCGGCATCGACGGCACGGAGCATTTTGACCTGGAGCAGCTTGCTCTGGTTGGCCCTGGTCAACAGCTCACGGTAACCATGCACACGAGTGACGGTTCGCTCAGGCGGTTTTCCGTACTGGTCCGCATCGATACCTCAAACGAGCTGGAGTATTATCAACACGGCGGCATTCTGCCGTTTGTGCTGCGTCAGTTTTTACAATAAAGCAAGGCCAAGGGACGCATCCCCTGGCCTCTGATGTTTCAGCTCTGATCGATCTGCTACAGTTGCACATCCAGCTCGTTCTGGGTGAGCTGCGCACGGACCTGCTTCTTGCGGATCAGCACCAGTTCACCACCCTTGGTCTTCATGACCGCCCCCGGCTTGCGGTGGGAGTTGTAGTTCTCCGGCGACATGCTCTCGGAGTAGGCGCCGGTGCCGCCGATCACCACATAGTCGCCGATCTCCGGCTCGGCGATCAGCACCGGCACGATGTTGCCGTCATTGTCCAGGCGGACCGAATCACCGCTTTCACAGCAACGCCCCACGATGCCGAACGATTTGAGCCCCCCGGCCGGGGTCTGGTCATACTCGCTGGAGAGCAGGGTGCCGTCCTGACGCACGATGGCGATCGGGTGCTCGGAGCCGTACAGCAGCGGTCGGGTCAACAGCTCCATACCGCCGTCCACGATCAGGAAGTTCAGCTCGTTGGTCAGCTTCTTGTCGATGATCCGGGTGACGATATGGCCGGAGTTGGCCACCACAAAGGTGCCCGGCTCGATCTCCATCACCAGTTCGCGGCCGGTTTCTGCCTTGAACTCTTCGATCCGTTGCTTGGCATAGGCCCCCAGTGAATTGATGTCGGCCTGCTTCTCGCCCGGCATGCGGGCCACTTTAAGTCCACCGCCGAAGCTGACGGTGACGGCATCCGGGAAGTAGGTCTTCACAAAGCCCAGCTCGCGGTCGATGTTCTGACGCCATTTTTCAGGGTCGCCGCCGGAGCCGATATGCACATGCACCTGGGTAAAGCGCAGGCCCAGCTCGTCGGCCATGGCCTTGACCTTGGGCACGTCGTTCAGGTGGACGCCGAAGCAGGAGTACTCGCTGCCGGTGTCGCGGGTGGCGCTCTCGCCGCCGCCGGCTGCGCCGGGGTGGACCCGCATCGAGAGGTCGACCCGGTTGGCCTTGGCAAAGTCGGCAATCAGCTTGAACTGCAGCATGGAGCAGACGTTGTACTTGAGACCGGCCGTGATCATCGCCTCCAGCTCGGCGCGCTCTTCGCCGCTTGGCACCTCCTGGGTGGTCAGCATCATCCGGCTGTAGGGGATGCCGGCGCTATGGGCGCGGGCCGCCTCGTCCAGCGAGGAGCAGTCCAGATCAAGTCCCTGGTTGGTGACCACCCGCAGCACGGTGCGGTCGGAGTTGGCCTTCATGGCGTAGCGCACATGCAGGCCAAAGGCATTGGGCATGCCCAGCAGCTGTTGGCAGCTGTTTTCAATGTATGCCTGATCGTGCAGATAGATCGGGGTGCCCCATTGCTGGGCGATGTTCGGGATCAACGCTGCGTCCAGCTTGGTTGGACCAAAGTGTGTCATCGTTTCAACCTCGTCTGTGTAGAGATATGGATTAATCTATGTAGCATTTTCGTGCGGTTCGGCGCAACACCTCTCTGTGACCCATCACAAACGTCCCGGTTATTTATGATTGTCAGTCACCGGCGCTTGCGTTAGCATCTGCGGCATGACCTGCGACAGCCGCTACCGCTATTGCCCGATCGGCATCCTGCATTCTCCCTACACCCGCCGGATCGATGCCCCCCACCAGAGCACGGTGGTGGCAGGGACCGAGAGTGGTGAGGCCGTCATCGCCACCCTTGAGTTGGCCGATTGGCTGGATGAGCAGGTGTTGCAGGATCTGCAAGGCTTTGAGCGGGTCTGGCTGATCTTTGCCTTCCATCTCAGCGAGGGATGGAAACCTATGGTCAAGCCGCCCCGGGGCGGCCCGAAGCGTGGCGTGCTGGCCACCCGTTCGCCCCATCGCCCCAACGCCATCGGCCTGTCGGCGGTGGAACTGCTGCAGGTGGAGGGGCGCACCTTGCAGCTGCGGGGGGTGGATCTCTTAGACGGCACCCCGGTGCTGGACATCAAACCCTATGTGCCCTATGCCGATGCCTTTCCGGGCTCAAAAGCCGGCTGGATCGACGAGCTGGATGCCCGGTTGGGGCGCAACTCGGCGCCGGGTCTCAAACGGCCGCGTTGACGACCAATGCGGCGATATGAAAGCAGCATACTTTCAGTTTGACACGCCTTCGCCAGGTGGGGTATATGGGTCGCTCCGCACGCGGCTGCCCGGCTCTACCTGTTCCCCTTCGAAGCTGCACCGTTTCCCGTGCCATCAACCTGTTTACACCTGCACCCGTCTAAGCGCCGGGCCTGCGGTGCACCTTACTCTGTGAATCGAGACTTACGATGCTGAATCTGAAACCTGAGGTTGTTGCCCGGCTGGAGCGTGTGCTGAGCTCGGTGGAGATGCTGCTGCCCCGCACGGTCAAGCCGGTGGACTGGTCAAGCTGCTATGCTGCCAACTGGCGCCGCCATTCCTTTTCCGGCTACCTGGAGCCGGTGCGGGTGACCGATACCACCCGGCTGGAGGAGTTGCTGGGGGTGGAAAAGCAGATCGAGGTGATGGAGCATAACACCCGCCAGTTTCTGGCTGGCCTGCCTGCCAACAACGCCCTGCTGTGGGGCTCCCGCGGCACCGGTAAGTCCTCGATCATCAAGGCGCTGCTCAATGAGTACGCGCCCAAAGGGCTGCGGGTGATCCAGATCGAGAAAGAGGATCTGATCTATCTTTCCGAGATCTTCAGCGCCGTTGAGGATCAGCCCTACCGCTTCATTCTGCTGTGTGACGACCTGACCTTTGAACCGGGCGAATTGAGCTACAAGATGCTCAAAAGCGCCCTGGACGGTTCGGTTTATTCACCGCCGGAGAATGTGCTGATCTATGTCACCTCCAACCGTCGTCACCTGCTGCCGGAGTATGAGACCGACCAGCGGGGTGGTATGTTTGTGAATGGTGAGCTGCAGCAGAGCGAGGTGATGGATGAAAAGATCTCCCTGTCGGACCGGTTCGGTCTGTGGGTCGCCTTTTACGCCTTCTCCCAGGATCGCTATCTGGATGTGGTCCGGTTGGCCGTTAGCCGTGAGGCGCGGGAGCGGAAGGTGGAGATCCCCCTCACCAAGGAGCTGGAGCAGGAGGCGATCAAGTGGTCCCACGACAAGAGCAAGCGCTGCGGCCGCACCGCCTACCAGTTTTCCAAGAACTACGTCGGCCGTTACCTGCTGGCCAAACAGCAGGGCTGAGCAGCACAGATATAAAAACAACGACAAAAGGCGGCCGATTGGCCGCCTTTTGTCTGTTCGCAGTCGCCGACTGGCTGGTTTAGTTACCTCAAGCGGCAGGCTGCTCGGCCCTGGACTGGTTGCACTGCTCCACCACCTCACGCAGCCAGGCGATCTCATCGGGCAGGAACTGCTTGGAGTAATCGCTGCCCACGTTCATGGCGATGTGCAGCGGCGGCATGGTGGTGGCGGCCAGCACGTGGCCCGGTACGCCGATCCAGGTGGTCTCCTTGCCGGTCCAGTTTTTCAGGCGCTCAGGGCTGTCAAAGACCATCAGGTAATCGTTGCCGTCGGATTCAACGATCAGCGGCAGCACCTGGCCTTCTTCAAGGGTGACGTCGCCCTTCAGTTCCTTCGGATCAAGGGTCGGCACGCAGAAGGTGGTGTTCAGGAACAGGTCGTAGAATTTCGATTGGCTGGCGGCGTTGGTCATATCCTGGCGCAGCATGGCCAGCGCCTGATCAAGGGTGTCGGCGGTCTGGGGCTCGGCCTTCGGGTTCTCCCAACGCTTGGTTACCTCGATCAGGTGGTAGCCAAACTGGGTCTGAACAGGGCCAATTACGGTGTTCACCTCGCCGGTAAAGACGGCCTGGTCGAATTCGGGCACCATCTGGCCCGGGTTGAAGGTGCCAAGATCACCCCCCTGCTGGCCAGAGGGACAGGATGATGCACGTTTGGCAACCTCGGCAAAATCGGCGCCGGCCTCGATCTCGTTCTTGAGCTGCAGGCACTGGGCTTCGGTAGCCACAAGAATGTGGCGGGCATTGGCAGGCATAGGGACTCCTTGTTGAGGTAAAAACTGGCGTGATACTAGCTGAATCGCCGGGCTATGGCAACCGAAGGTCGCAACACAATGGTTTTACATGCCCTGAGACGGCGTTTGTGCTACATACCTGAGCAGCGCCACCAAGCCGCAGGAGTCATGGAACCATGAAGATTCAGAAAGTAACCAGCGATCATCATCCCAAGATCTACGCCCTGCTGCAGCGGGCCTTTGCCGGCAGCGCCTACGAGGCGACGCTGGTGCAGCAACTGCACGAGCACAACAAGCCGCTGCAGGAGTGGGTCTGCATCCATACCAACAAGGTAATCGCCTACGTCGCCTTTTCCAACGCCTTCCACGGCAGGCAGGTCTGCGGGCTGCACCTGGCGCCGATGGCGGTGGCGCCGGATTTTCAGCGCCAGCGGGTGGGGACGGAACTGCTTAATTTTGCCCTGCGCCAGGAGCTGATCAAGGACCAGACGCTGTTTGTGCTGGGGGAGCCGGCCTACTACCAACGTTTCGGCTTTGAACCCTGCAGCCAGCCGGTTTGCCCGTTTGATGCCACTAATGCCCATTTTTTGAGTATGCGCAACGATGGCGCGACCATGTTCACGGTGGGCTACGAGTCTGAATTCAAATCAGTGCCGGCAGCGCCCAAAAAACGTAAGAACCGGCGGTGATCTGATGAGTCTCCTGCAACCTGCGCCGGGGCTGTACCGGCACTACAAGGGGGGCCAGTACCAGGTGCTGGGTACGGCCCGTCACAGCGAGAACGATGAACTGCTGGTGGTCTATCGCTGCCTGTACGACAACAACTCGCTCTGGGTGCGCCCCGTGGCGATGTTCATGGAGAGTGTGGAGCTGGACGGCCGGCAGGTGCCGCGTTTTCAACACATCGCTGAGGAGGGGTAGGGACAGCGACCACAGTTCGAGTTTTTCCGGTGGGCAATTGCCAAGCTGTCACAACCCGGTATACTTACTTGCAGACGTGTTTTCCGACACGTCATCATCCACCACTGGAGGTATCCATGCAACGAATCTTCACCCTGCTGGCCCTGTTGGTTACATTCAGCCTGTCCGCCACCTGCGCCTTGGCTGCCGATGCGCTGCCCAAACCCGGAAACTTCGACGAAGAAGAGATCCTGATCACCGAACGTCTCGGGACCAAATACTCTGCCATCGTTGTCAAGGATTTCTCCACCAAAGGGGCTGAGATCGTCAACATCGACGAGGAGGAGAAAAAGCTCTTACAGGATGCGGAAAAGGATATCGTGCGGGCGCTTACCGACAGCACGGTCAAACATCTCAAGGAGTATGGCATCTTCAAAAAGGTGGAGGCCAACGGTTCCACCAAGGCCAACGCGCTGATCTTGCGCGGCAAGTTCACCCGCTTCAACGGCGGGGTTGGCGCCGCCAAGTGGTTTCTGGGGGTGATGGCGCCCAAGGGTGCCAAGACCAACATATCGATTGATGCCGAACTGGTAGATGCCACAACCGGCGCCGTGCTGGTCAGGATCAAGGATGTGCGTTCCGGTGGCGAAGGCACGTCAATGGGCAGCGGCAACATGACCAGGGCCTTTGTGGTGCAGGCTGAGGATGAAGGTGAGGAGCTGGCTGAGTTCATCAAGGAGATCTTTTAGCCTGGCTGCTGTAACGCGGTGCGATACGTCATCCAGGCATACTCTCCGCACGACCAGGAGGAAGTTATGAAACGATGTGTCTCCCCGCTTTGTGCTGCCAAGTTGTTGCTGCTTGTGTTGTTGGGTATGGCCGTGGCGGCCTGTTCGCCGTCACATATGGTTAAGCAGGAGGATAATTTCAACATCATGACGGTGAAGCCTGAACCGGGCAAGGCGGCGTTGGTCGTTGCCCGGACGACCAACTTCGGTGGAGCGGTCAATTTTTTCAATTATCTTGATCGTACCTTCATCGGGGTTACTCGGGGGAAAAGCTGCTTCGTCAAGAAGGATGTCGAGCCGGGCCTTAAGTATCTGATCGCCCGGACCGAGAGCCTTGAGACCGGCAAGATTCAGTTTGAGCCGGACAAGATTTACTATGTTCAGGAGTCACCACGGATTGGCTGGGTGGTGGCACGGGTGACCCTGGCACCGGTGACTCCAGAGCATCTGGTTGAAGAAATAGGTAGCGACGGTTGTGTTGTTTATGGGATTGATCCTACTGACCGGGCCCAGGATTTGACGGAGCACGAGTATCAGGAGGCGGTTACTGATTACGAACGCGAGGTTGGCGAGGGGTATCACAAGGAATTCGCCACGTATAAAGGTTTTAGCGTGAAATAGGGCGTAGCCTATGCAGGGTAACAGACAAGGCGGCCGATCGGCCGCCTTGTTGTGTTTGGAAACAAGAAAGCAGCCTGCAGCACTACCGACCAAAACCCCGCTCTTGTTTTTGTTCCGGTCCCTGGTTAGGTTGCCAACGTTGTTCCTTGCCCTGTGGACGTTGTTCGGCCGGCGCTGGTCCCCGCTGCTGATAGCTGGGTTGGGCAGGGTAGCGTTGCTGCACCTCCGGGCCGGCCGGCAGACCCTGTTTGACCGGTGGCGGCTGTTTTACGGCTGGTGGCTGTTGCTGCTGCGGGCTCCGTGGCTGAGGCTGCTCCTGCCAGACCTTGTCAGGACGGGTCGGGGGTTGCTGTATGCTTTCCGGCTGGGTATCGTACCGGCGCGGCTGCTGCTCATCGCGTTGTTGCTGTTGCTGCTGATACTGCTGCCGAACCGTCTTGGTGCGGGGTTGGTAGCGGTAATGCTGTTGATGCAGCCGCTGTTGCTGCTCTGCCTGCTGCGGATAACGCTCACCCGAGTATTGGCGTTGGTAGCTGGGCAACGGCGCCCGTGGCGGAACGGCCTGACGGTTCCAGCGGTTCCATCCCTTGCGTTGCTGTTCCCACTGCGGCCCCCAGTGTAGGCCCCAGCGGGGCGGCTCGTCATGCCGCCAGCCGCGGAAGTAGGGCGGCGGATAGCGGTAATAGCGCACCGGAATGCGCAGGATGAAGACCGGCAGATCCCAGGGGTCCACCGTCCACCATGGGCCGTTGTACCAGTTGCTGGCGTACCAGGAGTTGTCCTGGTAGACCCAGTACAGGCCGTCGTAGAAGAAGTAGTTGGTTGCCACGTCGGGCGCGTAGTAGACCGGGTAGCCCGGCACCACCACCAGCTGTGGGAACAGCGGCAGGTTGATGCCGATGCTGACGTTGGGCAGGCTGATGCCGATGCCGACGTTGACCTCGGCCGAGACGCTGGTTGCCGTCAAGCAGAGCAATAGCCCGAATGCGATCACAATGCCGCGTAGTTTGCGCATGGTTACCTCCCTGACAGGTATACCTGGTACCCCTTTAGTCTATCCCGTGTTGTCTGGCTGTCAAACGCAACCTGCTGCTGGTTGGTTTAGGGTTTAGTGTGTCTGAGGCGCGGCAGCAGGAAGGGGACCTCCTGCTGGTAGCGTCGATAGTCATCCTTGAAGCGCAACGCCAAGACCCGTTCCTCCGTGCGCAACAGAAGCAGCGACCAGACCAGAAACAACGGATAGCTGACGACCAGCGCCGTGGGAGATCTCAGCAGCAGGATGGCCGCCAGCAGCATCAGGTCATAGCCGAGGAACATCGGGTGGCGGCAGAGGCGGTAGCTGCCCTCCATGATTAGCCGTTTGGCCGGTCGTAGCGGGCTGGGGGTGCCGGCGCCGAATCTGTGCAGGTCGCTGGTGGACCAGCAGACCAGCCCGAGGCCTGCGGCCAGCAGCAGGAGGCTGATCGCGACCAGCCACGGAGAGCCCGGCAGACGCTGAAGTTCCAGCAGCCGGTCCAGCATCAGCCCTGGCCCCAGTACCAGTGACGGCAACAGCCCCCAGTAAAAGAGGGTGGCGCCGATCTGCTGTCGCCAGATCTCGTTGTGGAAGAGCGGCATGGGCGGTCAGCCGATCGGTGCCGGCGCAGGTGGCAGCAGCTTGCCGTCTTTGAGGGCAATCACGGTCTCGGCCATGCCCAGCAGCTCCTGGTCGTGGGTGGCGATCAGCAGGCACATCCCCTTGGTGTGGCAGAGCGAGAACATCAGTTCAATCAGCTGGCGGCCGTTGTCCGAGTCGAGGCTGGCGGTCGGTTCGTCCGCCAGCAGGATCGAAGGGGTATGGGCGATGGCCCGCGCAAAGGCGATCCGCTGCGCTTCGCCCCCGGAGAGCTCAGCCGGCATGGCCTTTTCGTAGCCGGCCAGACCGAAGGTGTCCAAGAGCTCCTCAATGCGGTAGAGCTGGTCTGCGCCGGTGATGGCGTTCAGCTCCAGCGGCAGCTGTAGGTTTTCAGCCACCGTCAGCCAGGGCAGCAGGTTGCCGGATTGGAAGACGAAGCTGACCTCTCTGCGCCTGAAGAGTGCCCGCTGGCGTGCATTGAGGCCGCAGATGTCGGTGCCGTTGCAGATGATCGAGCCGCTGTCGGGTGTTTCCAGGGTGCCGATGCAGTTCAGCAGGGTGGTTTTGCCCGATCCCGACCTGCCGGCCAGGATCACGCCCCGTCCGTGTTCTACGGAAAAGGAGATGTCGCTCAGCGCCGCGACATGGCCGCGCCCGGAGACAAACTGCTTGGAAAGGGACGAGATCGTGATCATGGCTCAGACGCTCCGCAGGATGTCCGCCGGGTTTTTGCGGATGATGGTGACGATCGGCCAGATGGCGGCAGCCAGCCCGAACACCATCGCCACCAGCGGCGGTGTGAACAGCGCCAGCCGGGTCAGTCGCGGGTAGAGCATGCCGGAGACGGAAAAATACTGGTTGTGAGAGGTGAAGGCGCCGATGTCGATGCCGACCTGGGCGAAGATGGCTACCGTCAGCATACCCAGCAGGGTGCCGACGGTAGCCGCAAAGACCGTCAGCAGGCTGACCTGTGATACCAGCAGCAGTGCGGTGTCGCCCGCCATGAAACCCATGGCCTTCATGATGCCGTGCTCGCGGAGGTTTTTGAGGGTAAAGATCAGGAAGGTGCAGGAGATGCCAACCGAGACGATCGCAAACACCAGTACTATCACGATCGCCATGCAGATATAGTCCAGGTCGATCAGCTGCTTTAAGTCCGGCATGAACTCCATCCAGGGGGTGAAGCTGGCCGTGGGCAGCCGCGTGCGCAGTGTGCTGAGCACCTCGTCAATCGGTGCCTCGGCCGACAGGAACAGGGCCACCGACAGCTCTTGTCCTCCCGGCGGCAGGGCCGTTGCCGGGCAGAAGGCCAGCCCCTGGTCGAGCTGCGAGATGCCGGTCTTGTAGATGCCGCTGACGGTGAGCTGTTTTAAGGCAACGGACTGGTGCGTGCGCAGGGTGACGTTGTCGCCGACCTGTAATTTAAGGCGTTTGGCGCTTTCCTGGCTGAGGTAGATCTCCTGGCTGCCGGTTGCAGGGTAGCGGCCCTGCACGGTCTTCTTCCAGAAGGCGGTGGCTGTTTGTTCCTGGAGCGGGTCGATCCCCAGCAGGCTTACCGCTTCGAGGGAACTGCTGCTGCTGAGGATCACCGGCTGCTGCCGCCTCAACAACACCTGCTCCACACCGGCCACCTGCAGACGGGCCGCCTCGTCTTCGCTGATGCCGCTGCCGCTGATGTGGCCGGAAAACAGGCCGGTGGAGTTGCGGATCATGGCGTCGTTGGTGCCCACCGCCAGCGCCGAGAGAAAGACCAGCGCCGCCACGGCCGTGATCACCATGAACGACAGCACAGCGGTGGTCCGCCAGGAACGCAGCAGGATCAGGGTGGCTATTTTGAGGATAAAGGCAAAGCGCATGGTGTCGGTACCGGATCTGGTCGCTTAGTCGGGGTCTACGCCGATGCGCCGCGCGATGAAGGCGGTTGCCGGGCGGACCGCCTCTTGGTGGCGGTCAAGAAACAGGCTGTGCAGGCCCCCTTCCAGGGTGGTCAGGGCCTCGCCCTTGATCCGCTGGAACAGCTCCGGCTGGGCCCTGTAGAAGTCGTCCTGGGGGCGACCG
>DIKW01000084.1:5842-8043 GCA_002424705.1 Geobacter sp. UBA5608 | reverse complement strand
GCGTTATCTGAGGATATTCCAGATGCGTTCGATCTGTTGGCCGATATGTACCTGAACAGCACCTTCCCGGAGGAAGTGTTTGAAACTGAACGCTTGGTTCTTCTGAACGAAGTCAGGGCCTGCGAAGATGATAATGACAGCTTTTTCTCACAGCAGTTTTTCGAGGGATACCTGAATGGCCATTTGCTAGGAAGGTCAGCTGTCGGTACTGCTGATTCGCTGCGGGGCATCAGCAGGCAACAGGCTCTTGATTACAAGCAGGCTCACTACGTCCCTTCCCGAACTATTGTCGCGGCTGCAGGGAATATCAGGCATGACGATATTGTGGAGATGGTTTCCAGGCAGCTTGGAATGCTTGAAGACCGGCCAACGCCGGTGAAAGACAGTAGCCCTATCATCCCTGCGGTAGGTGTTGTGCGCAACCACCTGCGGGATGTTCAGCAGACCATGTTTTGCCTTGCTTATCCAGCAGTAGGGGAGTGTGACCCTAAAATTTGGACGGTCTTGTTACTTCGCCAGATTTTAGGCGGGGGAGCAGGATCTCGACTGTTTCAGGAAATCAGGGAGAAGCAAGGGCTTGCATACGGTGTCAGCGCATCACTCAGTGAGTTTATAGAAGGATCAATCTTCATGCTGGGCGGCAGTTGTGATGCCTCTGATGCCCAAAAAACGGTTGAGCTTTGTCACGCTGAGGCACTACGACTAGCACGGGAAAAGATGCGTGATGAGGAGTTACGCCATGCAAAGCGCCAGCTGCGGACAGATCTCCTGCTCGATTATAACAACCACCTGAATCAGGCCTTTGCCTTGGCGGCTGAGATGGGCAATCTAGGATTCATCTGGCCAAGGGCTGAACTGCTCAAGAATTTCGAGTCTGTTACTGCTAATGCATTGATGCAGGCAGCAACAGAGATTTTTACTAATAGCACACCACGGTTGGAAACGTTGGGGCCTGATATCACAATAAGTTTTTAAGTATGGCTCCTCCATGAGTCCGTCTTGAAAGACTACGCGATAACATTCTGTATCAATTGAGTATTTTGGCACAAGGGATTGCAGTCATGCTTTGGTGGACCACAAAAATCGCATGGCACAGTTAAGGCACAGACAAGGCACAGGCTTGACTGAATTGGTAAGGAATAGTAGTTGGCAGGCGTTATGCAAAGAAAGATGAAAAGGCCGCGAAGGCCTAAAAAATAAGGGCCAGGTACTTGACCTGGCCCATGTATTTTTTTGGAGCGGGAAACGAGATTCGAACTCGCGACTTCAACCTTGGCAAGGTTGCACTCTACCACTGAGTTATTCCCGCGTGAAGAGATGGATTGTATACCAAACAGGCCCTGTGGCTGTCAATATTTTTTTTGCTGATGCCGCTGACAGGGCCTTATTTTGAGGCGCCGAAGAAGTTGAGGATGGCGTCATCCAGGCTGACCGCTTGCTCTTTTTTGGGCTCTGGGGCCTTTTGTGGCGCTGGAGCAGGCTTTCCGCTGGTGACCGGCTCCTGAAACAACAGATCGATGCTGGTATCCGGTTCTTGCGGAGATGCCGCAGGTGCGGGTGGTTCAGTGATAACCGCCTCTTCCTTGAGTTCGGCAACCGGCTCCGGCTTGGATTTGTCCGGGAAGGCCCGCTCATCGAATTCACCGCTTTTGAGGCGGCGCATCATATCCTTGTGCTGCTCCTTCATCAGATCTTCAACCACCGCCTCCAGCTGTTCAATCTTGAGGATGTCGGCGTAGCTGGTCTTTTTGGAGCAGAGAATCACCCCTTCACGGTACAAGAGGGTGATGACGTGGGGGTTTTTGACCCCGCTGTCTTCGGTCTGGATATGAAAAACCTCGCCCTTATAGGTGATGTTGTGGTTATAGCCGAGCAGCATGGTGGTATCCCCGCAAACCTTAGTTTTTCAGCAACACTTTGATCTTTGCCACGGCCTCCATGGCATCCTTGGCGTACAGGTCGGCGCCGATCCGGTCGGCGTACTCCTGTGAAACCACCGCGCCACCCACCATGGTGAAGGTACGCACACCGGCGGCCTTGAGCTTTTTGAGTACCAGCTCCATCTCGGCCATGGTGGTGGTCATCAGGGCCGAGAGCCCCACCGCATCCACCTTAAGCTCCTGGGCCTTCTTGATGATGGTGGCGGCCGAGACGTTCTTGCCGATATCGAACACCTCAAAGCCGTGGTTTTCCAGCAGGGT
>DIKW01000084.1:0-5783 GCA_002424705.1 Geobacter sp. UBA5608 | reverse complement strand
CCAGACAGCTCCTGTTTGAGACGGCCGAAGCCGGCCTGCATGGTCTCGGCCGACTGCATCACCTGGGGCAGGAAGACGATGTTTTTTTCAAAACGCCGGCCCACCTCTTCCAGGCCGGGCAGCAAACCTTCGTTACTGATCTGCATCGGCGACAGCCCCTCGCCCAAGGCCCGTTCGATCAACGACACCACCCCTTCACGGTCACCGTTGATGATGGATCGAGCCAGCAGATCACGGATAGCCAGGGGCTGGTCGCTTGCTGTCGGCGCCAGCGCAGCGGCCTGCTCACCGGCGTAGGCGGCGATGTAGCCGCCGGCCTGGGGATCACGGTTCAAGAGCACCTGGGCCGAACGCCAGGCATCCATCATCGCCTTTTCCTTGGGGTTGATGATGGCGGCGTCCAAACCGGCCTCCATGGCCATGGCGAAGAAGGTGGAGGAGATCAGCGGCCGCTGGGGCAGGCCAAAGGAGATGTTGCTAACCCCCAGCACGGTGGCCAGACCCAGCTTCTGCTTGACCAAACGGATGGCCCGCAGGGTCTCCATGGCCCGCTTCTGCTCGGCGCTGACCGTCAGGGTCAGACAGTCGATGATGATGTCACGATCGGCGATACCTAAGCGTCGGGCCGCATTGCGAATACGGCGGGCAATGGCCAGCCGCCCCTCGGCGGTGTCGGGGATACCCGTTTCATCGAGGGTCAGCCCAAGCACGGCGGCGCCGTACTTCTTGGCCAGCGGCAGAATACGTCGCAGACTCTTGCGCTCGCCATTGACCGAGTTGATCAGCACCTTACCGTCGGCCGCCTTTAGACCGGCCTCCAGCGCCTTGGGGCTGGATGAGTCCAGCACCAGCGGCTGATTGACGGCGGTGGTAACGCAGAACACGGCACGCTCCAGGGCCGCCGGTTCATCAATACCGGGCGCGCCGACGTTGACATCCAGCAGATGGGCGCCGGCCTGAGCCTGCTCCATGGCTTCGCGACGGATATAGGCGGTCTTGCCCTCCAGCAGTTCCTGGGTATACAGCTTCTTGCCGGTGGGATTGATCCGCTCACCGATCAGAGCGGTGGGGTTGCCCTGTCCCACGGCGGCCCAGCCGGAACGGCTGGACAGCAAAAGCGGCATACCGCTTTGATCAGCCTGCCAGGCACGCTGACGACCATCCAGGGCAGCCCGCATCGCCGTGATATGGGCCGGGGTGGTGCCGCAACAACCGCCGATCACCCGCACTCCCAGTTCCAACAGACGATCGTGGTAGGCGGTCATCTCGGCCGGACTGGCCGGAAAAACGGTCTTGCCGTCCACCAGTTGCGGCAGACCGGCATTGGCCTGACAGATCAACGGCAGGTGGGTCACCCGCCGCATGGCCCGCAGCAGGTCGTACATCCCCTCCACCCCCAAGCCGCAGTTGGTGCCGACCAGATCGGCGCCGGCGGCGGTCAGGGTGATGGCGGCCGCCTCAGGCGAGGTGCCCAGAACCGAACGGCCGTTATCCTCGAAGGTCAGCATGGCGATCACCGGCAGCTGGGGCGCCACCTGCTTGCAGGCCATCAGCGCCGCCTTGCATTCCTTGATATCGAGAAAGGTCTCCAAAGAAAACAGGTCGGCGCCGGCATCAGCCAGGGCTTGGGCCTGTTCGGCAAACACCGCCACCATCCGGTCAAAGGTAAGTTCGCCCACCGGCTCCACAAACTGCCCGGTTGGCCCGATGGAGGCGGCCACGTAGGCCTTGTTGCCAGCCACCTCACGGGCGATGGCCACCGCCTTGGCATTGATCGCCACCAGCTTGTCTTGCAGTCCGAAATGTTCAAGCTTGCAACGACTGCCGCCAAAGCTGTTGGTGACGATAATGTCGGCGCCGGCAGCCAGATACGCGCGGTGCACCGAGGCCACCACCTCGGGCATGGTCAGGTTCAGCTCTTCCGGCGATTGGCCCGGCTTAAGCCCTCGTTCCTGCAGCAGGGTGCCCATGGCACCGTCCAGAATCAGGGTGCGCTCGGCAAGTGCCTTCACAAACGGTTGCACGGCTAGTTCCTTTCCTGGCCAGACGGATCCTGCGAGGCCTCCAGGTCACGGTACGGCTTCAGGGGATCGGACAGATCCAGGTGCCGCAGGCGGGCCTGGCGATTGCCGTCAATAGTGATCTGCACCTGGGTGATCTCGGGCAGGTTGGTGCAGACCGTGTTGACGATGCCGTACACCGCCAGCATCTCGGCCGAACTACCGGCCGCCAACCCTTCGGCAAAGTCGCTACCCAGGTCGATCACGGCCAGACCGTTCTCAAACACCACATCATTTACCGTGGTCCACTCAGGGTAGACATTGGTAAGATCCGATATGGGACCGCTGAACAGTTCATCCAACAGGGAACGCAAGCAGGTGCTGCGATCGCCACAACGCTCCACCTGCCGCGCCTCACGGACGAGCTTACCCTCGTCGTTGGCATAGAACAGCACCACCTTCTGCACTAGCGCGGGCCCCTGTTGTCCAGGCGGCACGTCGGGCAGTTGGCCAGCCTCGCGGTACTTCTGCCAGACCAGCCCGCCAAACACCAACGCCACCAGCACAAACGGCACAATGACATCAACCCCTATCCGCCGACGGTGTTTCATGATTCCTGTTCCTTGTCTGTCAGACGGCAATCCTCAAGGGAAACCTGATAGACATCCCCCAGCTTGCCCCCCAGAAAACGATTGCCGACCCGGATAAAACCGGCCGGCACATCAGTCACATAGTAGTGGTGGTTACCCTGCTCGGCTGCCGGCCGCAGCAGCTTTTTTTCCTGCAGGATGGCTGCTACGGTGCGGGCAGTCTCCTCGGCCGAATCCACCAGCGCCACCTGGGGCCCCATGGTCTCGGCGATAATCTTTTTCAGCAGCGGGTAGTGGGTACAGCCCAACACCAGCGAATCTACCCCCGCCTGCCGCAGCTCATCCAGATACTGGTGGGCGGTCAGCCGGGCGATCTCGTTATCGGTCCAGCCCTCTTCCGCCAGCGGCACAAACAGCGGGCAAGGCTTGGCCAACACGGAGATGTTCGGGTTCAACCGCTTGATGGCACGGGAATAGGCCGAGCTGCGGATGGTGCCGGCCGTGCCGATCACCCCCACCACACCGGACTTGGTCACCTCCACCGCCCGCCGGGCGCCGGGCTCGATCACCCCCACCACCGGGATCGGCAGCTGACGTCGCAGCGCGGGTAGCGCCACGGCCGAGGCGGTGTTGCAGGCCACCACCAGCAGCTTGATGTCGCGGGTCATCAGGAACGAGGCGATCTCCTGGGAGTAGCGGATCACCGTATCCGGTGACTTGGTGCCGTAGGGCACCCGGGCCGTGTCACCGAAGTAGATGGTATCCTCCTGAGGCAGTGCACGGGCCAGTTCCCGCAGCACGGTCAAACCGCCCACCCCTGAATCAAATATGCCGATCGCCCGCCAGGACACCCACCCGCACCTCGCCACTAGATTAGAACAATTCTATATATAGTGTTTAGAGGCTTCAGGCAAGCCATTTGCCCCTTTTTAAGCCAATGTTTCCAACCACCGCCCCGGCACTATGGCCTTGACAAAACCCTGACCGCTGATTACCTTGTGACCTGCTAGCACTCATCTTAACAGAGTGCTAACTCAGGGGGCTCCTGTGGTGGACCTGACCCTATCACAACGCAGTAGACAGATTCTGGAAGCGATCGTCGAGGATTACATCGCCACGGCCGAACCGGTGGGCAGCAGTGCCGTTGCCAAACGCCACGCCCTGTCGCTCTCGTCGGCCACGGTCCGCAACGTGATGGCCAGCCTCGAGGAGTTGGGGCTGTTGACCTCACCCCACACCTCGGCCGGTCGCGTTCCAACCGAAAAAGGGTTCCGCTTCTATGTGGATTCACTGGTCTCGCTGCGTCAGATCAGTCCACAGGAGAAAAAGGAGATCCTTCGGCGCTACCGCGAAACCGGCGGCAACCTGACCGATGTGCTGCGGGAGACCAGCCGCACCCTTTCTTCGCTTTCCAACTATACCGGCCTGGTGGTGGCGCCCCGCTTCACCAGCTGCCTGTTCCGCCACATGGAATTTGTGAAGCTGGGCAGCCACAAGGTGCTGGCGATCCTGGTCTCCTGCAACGGGGCGGTGCAAAACCGGATCATTGAGACTGAGCAGGAGTTCTCCAGTGATGATCTGATCAAGATGGCCAACTACCTGAACAGTGTCCTGGAGGGGCTGACCATTGATCAGGTACGTCAGAAGATCCTGGCCGAGATGCAATCGGAAAAAAACCGCTACGACCAGTTGCTGAGCAGGGCCTTAAGCCTCTCACAGCAGGCGCTGCCCGATGCCGAGCAGGATGTCTATATTGCCGGCCAGTCACGCATCTTCGACCAACCTGAGTTTACCGACCTGAGCAAGATGCGTGAGATATTTGCGGCCTTTGAGGAAAAGGGCCGCCTGGTGGAGCTGCTTGGTCGCTGTATGCAGGCCGATGGCGTGCAGATTTTCATCGGCGCCGAGACACCGCTCAAGGAGATGGCCGGCATGAGTCTGATCACCTCCACCTATCTGACCGGCAACAATACCATCGGCCTGCTGGGGGTGGTGGGGCCGACCCGCATGGGCTACTCCAGCGTAATCCCGATTGTTGACTACACCGCCCGCCTGGTCAGCCAACTCTTGACGACCGACTAGACGCGGCACGAGCAGGACGACGTACAAGAAAAACGAACGAAGGAAGCAGACGTTATGGAAGAAAAACAACCGCACGAAACCGTTACCGAACAGGCACAGACCGAGCTGACCCCGGAGGAACGGATCAGCCAGTTGGAAGAGGCGCTCAGCGCCAAGGAGCAGGAGGCCCGGGACAACTGGGACAAGCTGCTGCGCGAGCGGGCCGACCTGGAGAATTACAAAAAACGGGCCTCCCGTGAAAAAGAGGAGCTGCTCAACTACGGCGTCAAGTCGATCATCGAGGAAGTGCTGCCGGTGGTGGACAACCTGGAGCGGGCCCTCGATCACGCCACCGAAGACGGCCTGCCGGCTCTGGTGGAAGGTATCCGCATGACCCACGGCATGCTGTTGAACGCCCTCAAGAAATACGGCGTCTGCGCCGTGGAAGGCACCTGCGGCACCCTGTTCGATCCGGCCTTTCACCAAGCCATGAGCCAGGTGGAGACCGCCGAGCAAGCGCCCAACACCATTGTGCAAGAATTTCAGAAGGGTTATCTGCTCAAAGAACGCCTGCTGCGGCCTTCGATGGTCTCAGTGGCCGCGCAACCAAAATAAATTCGTGTCCCCCCTTGTTTTTCCGGGAACCACTACTTAGCTTACAGACAGAAGATTTCTCACGGAAGGAGAGTTAGATCATGAGTAAAGTTATCGGTATCGACCTTGGCACCACCAACTCCTGTGTCGCCATCATGGAGGGCGGTGAGCCGATTGTCATAGCCAACTCCGAAGGAAGCCGCACCACGCCGTCGATGGTGGCCTTCACCGAGGCCGGCGAGCGGATCGTCGGCCAGCAGGCCAAGCGTCAGGCAGTCACCAACCCGGAGAACACCCTGTTCGCCATCAAGCGCCTGATCGGTCGCAAGTACGACACCGAGGCGGTCAAGAAGGATATTGCCATCTCCCCCTTCAAGATCGTCAAGGCCGACAACGGTGACGCCTGGGTGGATGTGCGCGACAAGAAGTATTCGCCGCCGGAGATCTCAGCCATCATCCTGCAGAAGATGAAGAAGACCGCCGAAGATTACCTGGGCGAACCCGTCACCGAGGCCGTCATCACCGTGCCCGCCTACTT
>DIKW01000027.1 GCA_002424705.1 Geobacter sp. UBA5608 | reverse complement strand
GATTCCGCTAAGTGGCTCCAGCAAACAAACGGCCCCGCTCCCGTCCAGGAGTGGGGCCATTTTTATAGCCTGCCGTGCCGCGCCCACACATCAAAGCCATGACATGCGGGTCTGATATCTGGTATATACAAAAAAACGTATACACCTGAATGCCGACACTGAAGGAGACACCTTTATGCTGAGCCTTTCAGACCCTACCCTACTCCGTCAAGCCTGCTACCTGAACGGCACCTGGTGTGCGGCCGATGCCGGCGCCGTGTTGAGTGTCACCAACCCAGCCACCGGCGACCAGTTGGGCACCATTCCCAAGATGGGTACCTTTGAGACCCGTCGCGCCATCGAGGCCGCCAGTGCTGCCCTGCCTGCCTGGCGCGCCAGGACCGCCAAGGAGCGGGCGGTTATCCTGCGGCGCTGGTTCGATCTGATGATGGCCAACCAGGAGGACCTGGCGATCATCATGACTGCCGAGCAGGGCAAGCCGCTGGCCGAGTCCCGTGGCGAGATCGCCTATGCCGCCTCGTTCATCGAATGGTTTGCCGAGGAGGGCAAACGGGTCTATGGCGACACCATCCCCTCCTATGCCCGTGATAAACGGATCGTGGTGATCAAGGAGCCGATCGGGGTCTGCGCCGCCATCACCCCCTGGAACTTCCCCGCTGCCATGATCACCCGCAAGGCCGGCCCGGCCCTGGCAGCCGGTTGCACCATGGTGGTCAAACCGGCCACTGCCACCCCCTATTCCGCCCTGGCCCTGGCCGAACTGGGTGAACGGGCCGGCATCCCGGCCGGGGTGTTCAGCGTGATCACCGGTTCCTCCAACGAGATCGGCAGCGAGATGACCAGCAACCCGATCGTGCGCAAGCTGACCTTCACCGGCTCCACCGAAATCGGCAAGCAACTGACCGCCCAATGCGCCGGCACCATGAAAAAGGTCTCCATGGAGCTGGGGGGCAATGCGCCGTTCATCGTGTTTGACGACGCCGACCTGGACGCGGCCGTGGAAGGTGCGGTGGCCTCCAAATACCGCAACACCGGCCAGACCTGCGTCTGCACCAACCGCCTGCTGGTGCAGCGCGGGGTCTACGACGCCTTTGCCCAAAAGCTGGCAACCGCAGTTGCCGCTATGAAGGTGGGCGACGGCCTGAAGGGCGACGTGCAGCAGGGACCGCTGATCGACGAGGCCTCGGTGCAGAAGGTGGAGGAGCACATCGCCGACGCCGTGGCCAAAGGAGCCACCGTCGCCCTGGGGGGCAAGCGTCACGAGCTGGGGGGCACCTTCTTCCAGCCCACCATCCTCTGCAACGTCACCCCGCAGATGCTGGTGGCCCGGGAGGAGACCTTCGGCCCGGTGGCGCCGATCTTCAGGTTCGAGACCGAGGCCGAGGCGATCCAGATGGCCAACGATACCGAGTTCGGCCTGGCCTCCTACCTCTACACCCGCGACATCGGCCGGGTCTGGCGGGTGTCCGAGGCGCTTGAATATGGTATGGTAGGGATCAACACCGGACTGGTCTCCACCGAGGTGGCCCCCTTCGGCGGGGTCAAGGAGTCCGGCATCGGCCGCGAAGGCTCAAAGTACGGCATCGAGGAGTTTGTGGAGGTTAAATACCTCTGTATGGGTGGCATCTGACCATACGGGCAAGCACTTGACGCACACCATTAATCCTGTTAACCAGCTAGTTAACCTAAAAACCTTGGGAGCCCGACAGCATACAGCATGCGTCCTAGCCATCTTTCATTACGTACCAAAATGACCCTGGCGGTGTCTGGTCTGGTGTTGTTGCTGATGCTGATCACGGCCGGCGGCACCCTCTCCTATTTCAAGCAGGCCTACACCAAGACCATGCTCAACCACCAATCCACGGTGGTGACGCTGCTGACCCAAAACGCCGACAATTCGATTTACACCGTACAAGAAGCACTGCAGCGCAACGCAGACAGCGTTCCACTCCAGGCATTACAAACCCCAAAAAAGGCCACAGCATTTCTCCGCTCCCGTACCGGCCTGCGACGTTTCTTTACCAATCACTTGATGCTGATTGCCGTTGACGGACGTCTGATCGCAGAGTTTCCCAACAACGGCATAGCGCCAAACCAACACCCTTCATTCGCCACGCAGACCGCCTTCCAGAAAACCATCCAAAGCGACACGCTGCAGATCAGCGAACCAAGCCCCTGCTGCAGAAACAAACAAGACCTGCAGATCATCTTCTTTGCACCGGTCCGCCAAGGCGGCCGCACCATTGCCGTGCTGGCCGGCAGCTTCAGCATACTGCGCCCCAACTTCCTCAGCGATACGGTAAAGGCCAAGCTCGGCGACAAGGGCGTCGTGCGGATCATCAGTCAGCAGCACCAGGTTCTGATTCATGAAAGACAGGATAGAATTGGGCAGTTGTCAGTCAGCGGTGTCCGCTCAGCCATCGACCAAGCACTGGCCAAAGGAACAGCCCTGATCCACAATACGGATATCCATGGCAAGCCGGCAGTCACCTATCTGCAACGCCTCACCACCGTTGATTGGGTGATGGCGGCCAGCATACCGGAAGATGAGCTGTACGCACCGGCCCGTACCGCCCGCACCTGGTTCATCCTGGCAACCCTGATCGGCATGACCGCCGCAATGGTCATGGTGTTTCTGATTATGCGGCTGTTAACCCGGCCACTGACACAACTGACGCAGCACGTCGAACAGCTTTCCCGCAAGCAGGGGCCGGACCGCCTGATCCACCTGTCAGCCAATGGTGAGATCGGCCGCCTGACCACGGCCTTCAACACCATGGTCCAGGAGATCGAGCAACGCAATTACGAATTACTGGAGAGTGAGCAGCGCTACCGGATCGTCAGTGAATTTGCCAATGACTTTACCTACTGGCGCCGCCCCGACAATAGTTTCGAGTTTGTCTCGCCCTCCTGTCTGGAAGTGACGGGCTACAGCATGGGCGACTTTTATAACGACCCTCAGCTGATGGAAGAGATCATTCATCCTGCAGACCGCCATCTGCTTGAGGCGATGGAAACCCAACCGGACAACGGGGTCTGCCAGGGAGGCGAACTCGAATACCGGATCGTAACCAAAGACGGCACCATCCGTTGGATCCGTCGCAACTGCCGCCCGATCTATGATGAGCAAAATCAGTACCTGGGACGTCGCGGCAGCCTGTGTGACATCACCGACAAGAAGCTGCTGGCCGATCAGGTGTCGCACCTGGTGCTGCATGACCTGCTGACCGGCCTGCCGAACCGCAGCCTGTTCGTTGACCGGCTGGCTGTTAACACGCCCCGCACCGTCAGTGAGCATGGCTTGATGGCGGTGCTGTTCTTCGGCCTTGACCGTTTCAAACTGATCAACGACACCATGGGCCACGAGGTGGGTGACCGGCTGCTGATCATGACTGCCGAGCGGCTGCGTGCACTGTTGCACAGCGATGACACCATCTGCCGCTTTGGCGGCGACGTCTTCGCCTTCATCCTCCAGGGCCGCGAGAGCAAGCACGAGGCGGTCACCATGGCCTACCGGATCTTGGCCAGCCTGAATGAACCGTTTGCGATCAGCACCAGTCAGCAGGTGCTGCTGACCGGCAGTATCGGCATCGCCCTCTGCCCCCACGACGGCAAAGATCCCGAGACCCTGCTCAAAAATGCAGAAACGGCCATGTATGAGGCCAAACGGGGCGGCAAGAACAGCTTCCGTTTCTATTCTCGCGACATGAACGCCCAGGCCGCTGAAATGCTGTCCCTCGACAACAGTATGCCGGCCGGGCTGGCAAACGGCGATTTCTACCTGCACTTCCAACCACAGCTGGACCTGAGAAGCAACCACGTGGTTGGCATGGAGGCGCTCCTGCGCTGGCGACACCCGGATCTTGGCTTTATCGGCCCTGATCGTTTCATACCGCTGGCCGAAGAGAGCGGCTTCATCATCAAGCTGGGTGAATGGGTGTTGCGCACCGCCTGTTTCCAGAATGCCGCCTGGATCAAAGAGGGCCTGCCCCAACTGCGCATTGCGGTCAACATCTCCGGCCGACAATTCATTGAGCCTGATTTCGTCGATCAGGTGGCGGCAGCCCTGGCTGACAGCGGGCTGCCCCCCGAACTGCTGGAGCTGGAGCTGACCGAAAGCATGCTGGTTTCCGACCAGCAACAGGTACTCCACCGGCTGCGGCTCCTCAAGAAGATGGGGATACAACTGGCCATCGACGACTTCGGCACCGGCTACTCATCCCTTTCCTATCTCAAGCATTTCCCGCTCGATCGGCTCAAGATCGACAAATCGTTTGTGAATGACATCCTGGTTGATCCGGATGATGCCGCCATAACCGATGCGATCATCGCCATGGCCCATTCCCTCAAACTGCAGGTGATTGCCGAGGGGGTTGAGACTCTGGACCAACTGGCCTTCCTTGAAGACCGGGGCTGCGATGAGATCCAGGGCTACCACCTGAGCAAACCGCTGTCGGAACGGGATCTGGTTACCTTCATCACGTCGCGCACTGAACACCGGTAACACCAAAACGCCAAGGGGCGGGGAATCTTTTCCCCGCCCCTTGGCGTTGACAGCTGAACTATCCGGCCCGACCCGTCTACGACAATCTGAATCTCGACACAAGCCGCTGTAAACCTTCTGATAAGCCTGACAAATCAGAGGCCGACGAGGCGGTCTGGTGGGAACCACGGGCCGTATCCTGAATGATCTGGGTCAGACGGTTAATGTTGTCGGTAATCTCACCGGTGGTTGCACTTTGCTCTTCAGCGGCAGTGGCGATCTGATTGACCTGGTCAGTAACGGCATTGACCTGCTCCAGGATGTTCTGCAGTGAGGTCTCCAGTTGTGCAGCCTCAGCCGCCCCCTGCTCGGTTCCCCGCACCCCTTCTTCCATCGAAGCGATGGCAGCCCTGGTTTCGGCCTGTATTGCACGGATCATATCACTGATCTCTTTGGTGGCCCGGGTGGTACGTTCGGCCAAGGCACGCACCTCATCGGCCACCACGGCAAAGCCGCGGCCCTGCTCGCCGGCCCGGGCAGCCTCGATGGCGGCGTTTAAGGCCAGCAGATTGGTCTGGTCGGCAATATCCTCGATAGTAGCCACAATGGCGCCGATCTGGTCAGACCGCTCTCCCAGCGAGGCGATCGACTGTGCGTTTTGCCTGGTCAACTCGCCCCGTTGTCGAATTCCCATCACCGTGCTCTTCACCACGTCAAAACCCTGCTGCGTGGCCTGTGCCGCCAAGGTCACTCCGCTAACCGCCACCTGGCAGCTATGGGCGATATCATGGCTGGTGGCTGCCATCTCTTCGCTGGCGGTGGCAACACTGACGGTTTGGGCGGCTGCACGCTCGGCCCCGGACGCAATCTCTTCCGAAGTGCCGTGCAGTTCTTGGGTGGCACCGGCTACGGTGGACGACGTTTCGGATACCCGCGCTATCAGATCGCGCAACTGCTTGACCATCTGATCGAAAGAACTGGCCAAACGCCCCACCTCGTCGCTGCAGTCAGATATAACGGTAACCGTCAGATCGCCATCTGCCACCGCCTGCACCTGATGCTGCAACTGGCGTAACGGCCGGCTGATCCGTCCGGCCACAAACAGTCCGATCAGGATGGCCGCCACCACTGCCGCCAGCGCCAACCCCACCGACAAGAACAGTGCTGTGCGGGCCACCTGACCGTTCAGCTGGGCCGTTTCCTTGGCATGTTTGATGCTCACCATGGACAGCTTATCCAGGCCTCGCAGCATCAGGTTGGCCTGCTTGCCGGCATCACTCTGGGCAATCTCCAGCGCTTCTGCTGTCTTGCCGGCCAGGGAGAGTTCCATCATCTGGTTTAACAACGGCAGGTAGGCGTCATAGGCCTGCTTAAATTCCACAAAAGCGGCACGCTCCTCCTTGCCGGCAATTATTTTTGCATAGTGGGCGGTTTTCTTGGCCATCAGTTCGTTATTTTCACGAATGGTGTCAACGATCTCTTCCCGTTCGTCAGGATCACCGGTCCCCATCAGGGCACGGGTCACGATCCGGTTCATCAGGAAGGCCTGCGTAATATCACGCAACTCTGCCTGGGGCAGCACGACGCCATTGAACATAAAGTCATCGGCGCTTTTAAGCTTCTGCACGTTGACAATCCCCACCACCCCCAGGATGCCGGCAAACACCGCAACCACCAGGAAGGCGATCACCAGCTTGACGCTGATGCCAAGATTTTCAAACTGTTGCAACATGGTAAGCTCCTTCAGATTAACGGTTTTCGATCTTTTCCCAGGTTGGCGTCTCACCAGGGTTGCGCAGCTTAAACACCAGATAGGCGGCTGCTTTTTTAAGCTTGTCACTGGTTTTCGCTTTGTCGACAAAACGGTCCAGGGCTGCCAGCATCAGCTGCTTGCCCTGATCAGGCACCACCTCTTGCTCCACAATGTTGCGCAGATGAGCCAGGACCTGCTTTTGCACCTCAAGATCATCGATCCGGGTGGGGTCTAACAGGAAGACCAGATACCAGGCCGCCACCCGTTCATCGGCCCCGCTTGCCTCGCCGGCAAACTGGGCCATTACGGTGGCCAGGCTACCCTGTTCGGCGTAATTGAGACTGCCTCCCTCCACGTACTGTCGTAAAAACCGCAGAGCAGCAAAGTGGTGCTGTTCTCCTGTCACGTTAAACAACAGCAGGTTGGCGGCCTGGGTCTTGACCGCCTGGGACTCTGCACCTTTGGTGAAGCTGTGCAAAATGCGGGCAAGCTTGTCGAGGGCAACCTCTGACAGGTTGCCGGCCTCAAGCTTGCTACCCACCGTAGAGAGCAGATCAGCCTTGCTGGGGTGGCCGCTGTAGACCACCGCCATGATGGCGGTGCGCACCTCATCGTCGTCGGTCAGCTCCCACAGCGCCTCAACCTCCTTCAGAATATGGGTCCGGAAGCGGTGCACCTTGTCCATTTTGCTCAAATCTTCCGGTTCCCAACTCTCGGGCCAGGTGTCGATATAATCGTCCACATCGTCCTCGTTCCATATCTTGTCCAGCAGGAACGCAAAGTAGGACAGAATCTTGAGTTGATACACCGATCCGCCCTCCTGGAGCGGCCGCAACAGGTCGTCCAGATAATTGGCGGTAAGCCCGCAGGTGCCGCTGCACAGGAAACGGTAGACGCTCTCGGCCTTCTCTACCTGACGCTCGATGTACTTGGCCTTGAGGTGGGCCCCCAGCGAGGTGGTGGCCACCTTCTTGAAGAAGACCGACAACAGGTTGCTGGCGTGGTGCTTGACCGACATCTCCACTTCATCGGACAGCACGATATCCAGCGAGGCGTTGAAGATCTTGACCTGCTCGTTCTCATCGTTGGAGGCATCGATGTACTGTTCAAGGATATCGATGATCTCGACGATGTGGGACCGGTTGCGGCTCGACAGCAGGCTCATCAGGGTGATCCGCAGCGAGTCGGCATCTACGATGCCGAACAGGAAGCGCACCGCAGCGTTGCGGCGGCTGGCCCCCTTGGTGTCGGCCGAACGCAGCACCTGCAAGATGCTGGCAGCCGGGTCAGCCACCCAGCCCGGCACCAGGGCCTCCAACAGCAGCTCGGCCTTGCGGCGGATATGGGCGTCCAGATCGTTCACGAAGTAGCGGGCGATCTCGATCTTGAACTCGCGGTTGGCGCCTGATTCGGCAATCAGAGAAAAGGCGGTGGCCTTGTCCTTGGCCGACAGCTTGGCCATATCCTTCTTGGCCCGCGCACTATCGTTAATCTTGATATAAAACCCGATAATGTCTTTTACGCCTACTTCAGCTTCAATATCCTTCATGACACCCCCATCGTACTGGGTTTAGGTTGCCTGCTGCTGACGCAGGGCGATGATCGCCTCACGGGCCAGCTGATCACAACGCTCGTTCTCGGCATGGCCGTCATGGCCCCGCACCCACTGCCAACGCAGCTGATGCTGGGCGGTCAGGGCGACCAACTGCTCCCACAGGTCCCGGTTCAGCACCGGTTCCTTCTTGCTGTTTTTCCAGCCGTTACGCTGCCAGCCGGCCAGCCACTCGGTCATCCCCTTCACCAGGTACTGGGAATCGGTGGTCACCGTCACCCGGCACGGGCGGGTCAGCTGCTGCAGACCGGCGATGGCGCCGGTCAGCTCCATCCGGTTGTTGGTGGTTTCCGGTGCCGCACCGGACAGCTCCTTTTCAACACCACGACAGCGCAGGATGGTGCCGTAGCCGCCCGGACCGGGGTTACCGCTGCAGGCGCCGTCACAGAACAGTTCCACTTCGGACAGGCCGTTATTCAACTCTGCCAACGTACGCCCCCTCCTGCTTCAACACCTCGGCAATCCCCTCCATCACCCGCTCCACGATCAGCTGATGGGTCTCCTTGCTGTTCTCCCGCGCATACAGGTCGTCAAACACCAGCGGTGGGCCGAAGACGATCGCCCCCTTGGCCCCCAGACTGGGGAATTTCCAGTGGTTCAGGCCGATCAGGGCGGTGGGGATCACCACCGGCCGGGTATCGTAGATCACCTTGCCTACCCCGCGATTGCCCTGCCCCAAACGGCCGTCGCGGTGGCGGGTCCCTTCGGGAAACAGCATCACCTTCTGGTCCGCCAGCAGGTCGTTCAGCACCCGTCCGGCCTTGACATCGCGCCCGCGCCGCACCGGAAAGGCGCCCCAGGATGAGTAAAGCAGGCACGGGATCAGTTTACGAAACAGCTCTTCCTTGGCCGGGGCCCAGACCATCTGGAAGGGCTGCGAACGCAGCACCGCCCAGGGCAGGAAGATGGTTTCATAGGCCGAGATATGGTTGGAGGCCAACAGCACGCCCCCCTTGGCAGGGATATGCCGGGCCCCCTTGACCTGCAGCCGGTTGAGCAATGAGGCATAGCAGCCAATCACATAGGCCGAAAAGGTGATCCAGAAACGTCGCCACAAAGAAACGGACACAGTACAAACCTTTCAGAAAACGGGCTGTTCAGCATGATTATCTGCACCGATCTCTATACCACGTTTAACGGGCAGCAGCAACTACGCTGCTCGGCACGAGCCCGATTGAACTTGTCAGGTATATGCCGTATACTAACTGACCGGTCGCACCACACGTTACTATCTGCCAACAAGCGCAGCGAGGCATACACCAGATGCAGCACGACCAGAAACACCTGATTGGCCGCCAGCCGATCCTCAATCGCAATGAACAGGTCTGCGCCTATGAACTGCTGTTCCGCTCGCCCCAGTCACTGACCGCCGCTGTGGTCAACGACGCCTCCCAGGCCACCGCCAGCGTGATCCTCAACACCCTGTCCGGCTTTGGCGTGCAGCAAATCCTGGGCAAACATCGCGGTTTCATCAACCTTGAGCTTGATATCCTGCTGAGCGACTCGCTGGAACTGCTGCCCAAGGAGATGGTGGTGCTGGAGCTGCTGGAAACCCTGGAGGTGACCCCGCAGCTGATTGAACGCTGCCGTGAACTGAAAGAGGCCGGTTTTGTGCTGGCCCTGGACGATCATGCGTTCAGCCCGGCCTATGAAGAGCTGTACCAACTGGTGGAGATCGTCAAGGTTGATCTGATGGCCACCCCGGTGGACGGCCTGGGGCCGACCATCGAGCGCTACCGCGATTATCCGTTCAAGCTGCTGGCCGAAAAGGTTGAGACCAAGCAAGAGTTCCTGAAATGTCTCGACCTCGGCTTTGAGTATTTCCAGGGCTACTACTTTGCCAAGCCGGCTGTGATTGAAAAGAAGAAGATCGACGAGGGGGGCGCCGCCCTGCTGCGGTTGATGCGACAGCTGATGGACGACGCCGAGATCGAGGAGATTGAAACGACCTTTCGCAGCAGCCCTGGGCTGACCTACAAACTGCTGCTCTTGGTCAACTCGGTCTCCTTCAGCGGCCTGCAGAAGATCCAGACCGTACGCCACGCCATCAGCATGCTGGGCCGGACCCAGATCAAACGTTGGGTGCAGCTGGCCCTGTTTGCCTCCGATGACAGCCACGCCCTGGAGAATCCCCTGGTGGACCTGGCAGCGGTTCGCGCTGGCTTCATGGAGCAGCTGGCCCAGCACTGCCCTCAACTGCGGGGCAACAATGAGGCGCCGGACCAGGCCTTCATGACCGGCATCCTGTCGCTGCTGGAATCGATCTACGCCATCCCGATGGATCAGATAGCCCACGAACTGAACCTGTCCGACGAGGTGCGTCAGGCCCTGCTTGATCGCAGCGGTATCTTCGGCCGGTTACTGGCCCTGGCCGAAACCCTGGAGCAGGCCGATTTTGATACTGCCGCCACGCTGCTGGGAGAAATGTCGATCCCTTACCAGATGGTGATCGATGCCCAGGTCAAAGCCTACGGCTGGCAGCAGGGCATGGAGTGATGCAGCCGCCCTCCTTTGCCGTCAGTGATGAGAAGAACCGCTGGCTGTTGCGCCGCATGGCCGAGCTGGAGGTGCGCGAGGAAGAGCTGGAGGAGCGTTTTGTACGCTCTTCGGGCCGCGGCGGCCAGCATGTCAACAAGACCGCCACCTGCGTCCAGGTGCGGCACCTGCCCAGCGGCATCGAGGCCCGCTGCGGTCGCGTGCGCAGTCAATCCTTAAACCGTTTCCTGGCCCGCCGGGAACTGCTGGAAAAAATCGCCCGTTCGCGCGGCCTTGCCACGACCGAGGATACCCGCAGCGCAAAAATTCGCAAACAGAAAGCCCGCAGACAACGCCGTTCCACCTCGGCAGCCCCTGCGCCAGACCAGCCATGATCAAACCTGAAACCCTGAAACGACTCGAATTCGATAAAATCCTGCGCCTGGTGGGTTACCATGCCCGCAGCCAGTGTACCGAAACGGCAATCCTTGCCATGACGCCCCTGAGGGACGCTGCCCGCATCCGCCAGGATTGGGGACGGGTGGAGGAGATCAGGGGACTGACACGGCAACGAATCTCACTGCGGATCAGCCGTTTTGAGGATATCCGTCCGCTGCTGGACCAGGTACGGCCCGCAGGAGCGATACTGCCCCCGCTGGCGCTCTTGCAGTTCATCCCGGTGCTGGGCTCGCTGGCCGAACTGGCCCACCAGTTCAACCCCCGTCAGGATATCCCGCTGCTGAAAGGCATTGAACCGGCCCCGGTGGCCTTCAGCGACATCTTGGAACCGCTCTCGGCCACCCTGGATGACGAGGGCACCATCCTGGACAGCGCCTCACGTGAGCTGGCCGAGATCCGCAGGGCCAAGCGGACCCTGACAGCCCGGGTCCGCAAGAAGCTGGAGGAGATCGTGCGCAAACACGAGACCGCCATCTTCCTGCAGGACGACTTCATCACCATCCGTTCCGGCCGCTGGGTGATACCGGTGCGGATGGACTCCAAGGGGATGGTGCCGGGTGTGGTGCACGACGTCTCCTCCTCCGGCGAGACCGCCTTCATGGAGCCGCTGGAGATCATCCCCTTTGTTAACGAACTGGAAAACCTGTCCGCCGAGGAAAAAGCCGAGGAGATCCGCATCCTGCGGCGGCTCTCAGCCTGGATTCGCGAGGATAGCGATCGGATCAGGGCCTGCTTCGGCACCCTGGTGGAGCTGGACCGGCTGGACAGCATCGCCGCCTATGCCGAGCAGTACGCCATGGCCATGCCGGAACTCTCGACCGACACCACCCTGCGCCTGCTGTCGGCCCGCCACCCGCTGCTGCTGGCCCTGCGGGCCGACCAACCGGATGCGCCGCCGGTGGAACCGCTGGACCTGGAACTGGGCGCTGATTTTCAGGTGCTGGCCATCAGCGGCCCCAACGCCGGTGGTAAAACGATTGCGCTCAAGACGGCTGGACTGGTCACCGCCATGGCCCTGGCCGGCATGCCGGTGCCGGCCTCCCCTTCCTCGGTCATCCCGCTCCTGGATGCCCTGCTGGTGGATATCGGCGATGAGCAATCCATCGAGAGCAGCCTGTCCACCTTCTCGGCCCATGTGGCCGGCATCGCCCGCATCCTGGAGCAGGCCGGGCCCAGAAGCCTGGTGCTGCTGGACGAACTGGGCACCGGCACCGAACCGCTGCAGGGGGCGGCCATCGGTTGCGCCGTGCTGCATGAGTTGCAGAACCGGGGGGCGGTGGTGATGGCCACCACCCACCTGACCGAGATCGTCGGCTTTGTGCAACGCTCAGCCGGTATGCAGAACGCCGGCATGGAGTTCGACAGCGCCAGCTGGACCCCGCGCTACCGGCTGGTGATGGGCGAACCGGGCCAGTCCCACGCCCTGGAGACCGCCCGGCGCTACGGCCTGCCCGAAACGGTGCTGGCTTTTGCCCGGGAGCTGCTGGGTGATGCCGGCACCGCCTTTGCCGGGGTGATCGAGGAGCTGCGCCAGAAGCGCAACGCCCTGGCCGATGAGCTGGCAGGCCAGCAGGCGGAACGACAGCGGCTTAAGGCACAGGCGCAGGCATTGGAGCAGCAGAAGGCCGAACTGGACGAGCTGCGGCGCAGGATTGCCGAGCAGGGACGCGATGAGGCCCGTGCCCTGGTGACCGCCACCCGCCGCGAGCTGAACAGCCTGCTGGATGAGTACCGTAGAGAGCGGCGCAAGGAGACCGCCGACAAGCTCCGTGAGCGCGCAGGTCAACTGGAGGCAACCTTTGCCCCGGCCGACCAACAACCGCCCTCCGCCGACACACTCAAGCCGGGCCAGCAGGTCCATCTGCGCTTGTTGGACCGCGACGCAACGGTTGTGGCCGTGGATCAGGCCCGCCAGAAGGTCAGGGTGCGGGCCGGCAGCATCGAGATGGAGGTGCCGCTGCACGGCCTGGCGCTGGCGTCAGCCGCCCCGGCCGCCTCCAAACGACCAGCAAAAGCCGCCATCCGCCTGTCCCAGACCGTGGAATCAGTGCCCTCCGAACTGAACCTGATCGGCAAACGGGTCGACGAGGCCCTGACCCTGCTGGAGGCATTCGTCGACCAGGCCGTGCTGGCCGGCGAGCGTGAGATCAGGGTGGTGCATGGCCTGGGCAGCGGCGTGCTGCAGCAGGCGGTGCGCGAATTTCTGGGCCGCCACCCCCAGGTGGCCACCTGGCGCAGCGGCGCCCCCCACGAAGGACGCGACGGCGCCACCATCGCCGAACTGGACTAGACCATGACCGATTTTATCATTGAAGTTACTGAGGAAGAGATCAAACGGGAACGGGACAAATCCCGGGAGCTGCGCCGCAGCCGCTGGTGGAAGAACCGGGTGGCCCAGGGCAGATGCCACTGGTGCGGCAACAGCTTCCCGCCCGATGAGCTGACCATGGACCATATCGTGCCGGTCACCCGCGGCGGCAAGGCCAGCCGCAACAACGTGGTCCCCTCCTGCCGGGAATGCAACAGCCGCAAGAAGTACCTCTTGCCGATGGAATGGGAAGAGTATCTGCAACGGATGCACCCGAAAGAGGAAAACCAATCGTGACACCACGCTACAAGGCGGTTATCTACGACTGTGACGGGGTCATCCTCGACTCCATCGAGTCCAACTACATCTTCTACAACCGGATCATGGCCGGGCTGGGGCGGCCGCCCATTGACCGCCTCTGCCGGCTGTCGGAACAGGTGCTGCACACCTACTCCTATCTGGACGTGATCGAACACTTCTTTGGCGATGACCCCCAGAAGGAGCAGGCGATCGCCATCGGCAAGACCATCCGCTACAAGGAGCTGATGCCCTACATGCGGCGGGAAGCAGAGCTGGTGGAGACGCTGGAGCAGTTGAAAGGTCAGGTGGAGTTGGCGGTCTGCACCAACCGGGCCTCGTCAATGGAGATGATCATCGAGGATTTCGGCCTGGAGGGGTTTTTCGGTTGCGTGATGACCGCCGGTAAGGTGGCCAACCCCAAGCCGCACCCCGAGCCGCTGCTGAAGGTGCTGGAGCACTATGGCATCGCTCCCCTTGAGGCGCTGTTCGTCGGTGACAGCGCCGTGGATATGCAGGCCGCCGCCGCCGCCGGGGTGCCGTTCATCGCCTACAAATCGGACCTGCCGGCCCTGGCGGTGATCGAACGCCACAGCCAGCTGCTACAGCACGTCTTTTAAAACAAGAAAGGGGCCGTTTCCGGCCCCCGACAGGGGTACATGCTCCAGCTTTAGGTCAAGGATGATCTCAAGGCAGCAAGGAGGAGGCGACGCAGGCGTATATGGCAATACGTCGAGGAGCCGACGACGACGCTAACGCAGAGAGCGCCTTGAGATGAAGCTGGGATCAATCCTTCTTCAGCTGTATCCCCAGGTCATTGATCTTCTTGCGCAGGGTGTTGCGGTTGATGCCTAAAACATCGGCGGCCCGCACCTGATTGCCCCTGGTCTTTTCCAGGATCAAGCGGATCAGCGGCCGTTCCACCTGCTCCAACACCCGATCGTAGATATCGCCCTTGTCCAGCTTCTCGACCCCGTTCATCGAACTACGCAGCTTGGCCTCCACAATCGCCTCCAGCGACTGTTCCTGGGGCACGGCATGCAGCGTCTGCTGACGGTCGAACAGCCCGCCGAAATCGGCCGGGGTCAGCAGCAGATCGCTGGACAGGATCACGGCCCGCTTGATGGTGTTTTCCAGCTCCCGCACGTTGCCGGGCCAGGAATGGTTGCAAAGCAGCTCCATCGCCTCGTCTGAGCACTGCTTGGGCGGGGTTTCCAGCTCGGCCGAGGCGCGGTCCAGAAAATACTCCACCAGCGGGCGGATATCGTCACGCCGTTCCCTGAGCGGCACCAGGTGGATCGGCACCACATTCAGCCGGTAGAACAGATCCTCGCGGAACTCGCGGTTACGGACCTTTTCCAGCAGCTCCTGATTGGTGGCCGCCACCACCCGCACATCCACCTGGAGGCTCTGGGAGCCGCCGATGCGGGTGATCTCCTGCTCCTGCAGCACCCGCAGGATCTTGGCCTGCAGGTCAAGCGGCATGTCGCCGATCTCGTCCAGAAAGATGGTGCCGTGGTTGGCCTGCTCGAACTTGCCGGTCTTGCGTTCCGTGGCGCCGGTGAAGGCCCCCCGCTCGCTGCCGAACAGTTCGCTCTCCAAAAGGTCCTTGGGGATGGCGGCGCAGTTGATCGCCACGAACGGCTTGCCCAGACGGGCCGAATTGAAATGGATCGCCCGGGCGATCAGCTCCTTGCCGGTGCCGGATTCGCCCTGGATCAGCACGGTCACATCGCTGACCGCCACCTTGCCGATGGTCTTGTAGACCTCCCGCATGGCCGGTGAATTGCCGACGATGTTCTTCTCCACCTGGTAGCGGTCTTTCAGCTCCTGCTTGAGCATCGAGACCTGATGGCTGACATCCCGGGCCCGGCTGACCTTCTCGATGATGGCGTCCACCACCTCCAGGTCAAACGGCTTGGTGATGTAGTCGTAGGCGCCGCGCTTCATCGCCTCCACGGCGTTCTTCATACTGGCCTCGGCGGTCATCACCACCACCAGCAGGTCGGAGCGCACCTCGCGAGCCTTGTCCAGAAAGTCCAGACCGGTCATGCCGGGCATCTTGATATCCACGATCGCCAGGTCGTAGGACTGCTCACGCACCTGACGCAACGCCTCATTGCCATCGGCGGCCAGATCAACGGTGTAGCCTTTTTTACGCAGCGCCTTGGACAGGACCCAGCGCATGCTCTCTTCGTCGTCAGCTACCAGGATGCGATGTAGTGCCATAGGATTACCCTTTCGCGGGTGATTGAATCAACGGCAGCAGCACGCTGATCCGGGTACCCTGGCCCGGCTGGGAATCGATCTTCAGCATGCCGCGATGTTCGGACACGATCTTCTGGCAGATGGCCAGCCCCAGGCCGGTGCCGCCCTCTTTCGTACTGAAGAAGGGGGTGCCTACCTTGGGCAGGTTTTCCGCTGCAATGCCGGGGCCGGTGTCGGCCACCTCCACCGCCACCATCCGGCTGCGTCCCTCGTCATGCCCCAGTTGATACTCGGACAACACCCGGCTGGTGACCGTCAGCCGCCCCCCCTCGGTCATCGCCTCCAGGGCGTTGCGGATCAGGTTCAAAAAGACCTGGGTCAGCTGGGCCTCATCGGCCATGATCGGCGGGATGCTGGGATCGAAGCCGGTCACGATCGAGACCTCCCGCGAACCGGCCGCCTCGCGCTGCAGCAGGATGATATCCCCCAGCACCATATGCAGGTTGACCGGGCTGTAGCGCGGCCCCTTGGGCGAGGCCAGTTCCAGCAGTTGACGGATGATCTTGTCGATCCGGTCCGCCTCGCGGATCATCACCCGCGGGTATTCCAGCAGATCGTTGTCCGGATCAAGTTCCCGTTCCAGCAGCTGAGCCGCCCCCTTGATGCCGCCCAACGGATTTTTCACCTCGTGGGCCAGGCCGGCGGCCAGGGTGCCCAGGGTGGAAAGCCGGTCGGCCTGCCGCACCGCCGCCTCCAGCTCTCGGATCGAGGTCATGTCGCGCAGGGTCAGGATCACGCCGATCACCTCACCATCGGCCCGCATCAGCGGCACCGTACTGGCATTAACCGGGACCAGACGGCCGGCACTCTTCAGCACCACATTATCCTGATCGGAACGGGAGACACCGTTGGCAGCGGTGCGCTGCACCATCTCCACCAGCACCGGTTCACTGCTGAAGGCGCCGGCAAACGGCACTTCCAGCGTCTGACGGCGGGAACGGCCGGTCAGCTCCTCGGCAGCCGGGTTCATCAGGGTCACCTGTCCCTCCCGACTGATCACGATCACGCCGTCTCCCACGCTGTCCAGCACGGTGGCGTAATATTCGTTGCGTTCGCTAGACACCGCTTTGGTCTGCTCCGTTCTGTGCCAGTTGCCCCAGCACCGCCCGCAACTGCTCGGCGGTCTGGGCGTTGTTCACGGCTCGCCGCAGGCTGGCCGCCCCCGGCACCCCATGGATATACCACCCCAGATGTTTCTTCATCTCACGTAGTGCCACCGACTCACCCAGCGCCTCAATCTGCAGCCTAAGATGTTCCTCAGCGGCCTGGGCCCGCTCGTGGGGCGTAACCGGCTCAGACGCCCGACCCTGCAGCAGTTCCAGGGTCTGCCGGAAGATCCAGGGATTACCCAGGGTGCCCCGGGCGATCATCACACCATCACAACCGGTCTCAGACAGCATCCGCTGGCAGTCCTCAGCCGTGAACAGATCGCCGCTGCCGATCACCGGGATCGAAACCGTCTCCTTCAACCGCGCCAGCAGCGGCCAGTCGGCCTGACCGGAAAACATCTGGGTACGACTGCGGGGATGCAGGGTGATGCCATCGCAGCCTTCTGCTTCGGCGATCCGCCCCACCTCCTGGTAGACATGCTCACCGCACTGCCAGCCGCTGCGGATCTTGATGGTCAGCGGCAGTTCCGTCACCGCCCGCACCGCACGGATAATCTCTCGAATACCTGCCAGATCTTTCAGCAGCGCCGAGCCGGCCCCGCCTGCCACCACCTTGCGCACCGGGCAGCCCATGTTGATATCCAGCAGGTCGGCCTGGTCGGCCACCATCCCTGCCGCCTGGGCCAAGGTCCGGGGGTCGCTGCCGAACAGTTGCACCCCCAACGGGCGATCTTCCGGCAGGCTGTGCAAGAGCGCCCTGGTCTTTTCCCCTTCACGAACCATGCCGTTCACACTGACCATCTCGGTAAAGGCCAAGGCCGCCCCCTGCCTGCGGCAGATCAGGCGGAACGGTAGGTTGGTGATGCCGGCCAAAGGCGCCAGCAGGATGTTGTGGGGCAGCACTAAACGCCCAATTTTTAACGGCTGTAACAACGTCACGGAGACCTCTTTGCATAAAACATAATCAGGCATGCATATTTTTTGTGCAATACTAGCACGGGCGAACAACGGACAGGCAGTGATTTTTTTGTTGCCAGCCACAGGGCAGAAAGGGTTTAATGACTCACTCGTTTAATGGCCTGCGCCACACCACAGACCACCCCTATGGAGAAAGCACTATGTTTGGAATCGGAATGCCTGAACTGATCGTCATCCTGGTGATCGCCCTGATCGTGATCGGCCCCAACAAGCTGCCTGACATTGCCAAATCCCTCGGCAAGGGACTGGCCGAGTTCAAAAAGGCCTCGGACGATTTCCAGCGTAACATCCAGGAGGAAACCCGCAAGGCCGACATACTGGATGCCCAGAAACAGGAGGCAGAAAAGGCCGAGGCTTCCAGCGAACCTGCCCAGGAGTCAGCGCAGGATGCTGCCCAGCAAACAGACGACAGCAAAAAGTCTGCCTAACCAACAGACCGCCTGACACACCATAACGACAAAGGGCCGAGGGAATCTTCCCCCGGCCCTTTGTCTAAGCTGCTAGCAACAGCTACCTCATTTAACTTCCACCGAGATCTGCTTCGGCTTCACCTCTTCCTTCTTGGGCAGGGTCACGGTCAGCACCCCTTTTTCGCAGTTGGCGCTGACCCCTTCCTGATTCACGGTGCCGGGCAGCTTGAAACTGCGCTGGAAACTGCCGAAATAGCGCTCAATCCGGTGGTAGTTCTCCTTTTTGACCTCGCTCTCGTGCTTGCGCTCCCCCTTGATGGTCAGGGTGTTGTCCTCGATCCGCACATCGATGTCCTTCTGCTCCACATCGGGCAGCTCGGCCTTGATCACGATCGACTCAGCGGTTTCATAGATGTCCACCGCCGGTTGCCAGACCCCTTCCTTGATATCTTCACCAGGAAAGTCGGGCGCCCCCCAGGAAAGGTTCAGCAGACGGTCCATCTGGTCCTGCATGGTGCGCAGTTCGCGCAACGGGTTGTACTTGACGATTGCCATGTTTTTTCTCCTTCCTCTCTGGTTCTGATACAGCAGCCTCTGTAAAAAACATAAGCACGATTGAGCGATTGTCAAGGGCCCCGCCACCAGCCTTTCAGCTTGAAGGGAACCGGGCGTTGGGCTACTATCGCTCGGTCATCAAAGGAGGGATTGTCATGCTGCAGTACAAGGTAGTCGAACTGTCCAACGTCACCGACGAGACCATCGAGGAGACGCTCAACGAATGGACCGCGAAAGGCTGGCGCTACGACGGCCTGCAGTTCGCCATGCGCGAGAGCAGCAAGCGGCCCTCGATGGCCTTTGTGCTGTTTACCCGGGACGGGAAGCACGACAACTAATTACCTTCTCAAGGAGTTACGCCATGCCGATCACCAAGGCCAGCATCGTCTCAACCATTGCCGCAGCAATCATCCTGGTGATCGCCCTAGGCGCCCTCTATACCTGGGCCACCCTCACCTGGAGCTACTCCAAGGGTGAACGCACCGGCTACGTACAGAAGTTTTCAAGCAAGGGCTGGCTCTGCAAGACCTGGGAGGGAGAGCTGACCATGCTGCCGCTGCAGGGGATGGTCCCTGAAAAGTTTATCTTCTCGGTCAGGGACGACGCGGTTGCCGACAGCATCAACCGTTCAATGTCAAAGAAACTGGCACTGACCTATGAACAGCACAAAGGGGTCCCCACCAGCTGCTTCGGTGAATCGGAATACTTCGTCACCGCCGTCAAGATCATTGAATGACCAGCACAGCACCAGCACCAAACCCGCTCCGGCAGATAAAGCCGCGCTGATGAACCAGACCGTTCGAAAATCCGGGTGAGCAGATTTGCCCAATGGCACGTCCTGACATCAGGAGTTCAGGCATGGAGCTAGCAGCCAAACAACAGCAGTTCAACCGGGCCATGGAGCGCTACAGCTCCCAGGCGCGCTATGCCCAGTTCGGGTATCTGGTCTCAATTGCCAACATCATCCTGCAGCTGTATCTACTGTACCGGGTCTGGCCGCTGTCGATCGGGCCGCTCTGGCAGCTGGTCGCCCTGGCAGCCGCCTACCTGCTGACCGACTTCATCAACGGCCTGGTGCATATGTACATGGACAACAACGACCGCTACGAGTCCATCGACGGCCCGCTGATCGCCAACTTCCACCTGCACCACAAGACCCCGCTGTACACAAAACGTAACCTGTTGCTGGTCTATTTCCTGGAGACCGGCTCAAAGGTCTGGCTGGTGGGTTATCTGCTGCTGGTGGTGGCGCTTGAGGCCCTTTTTCAGATCAACAGCACCGTGCTGTACACCCTGGTCTATATCGGCATCCTCTCCTCCGTGGCCGAGGTGTCCCACTACCTCTGCCACAGCTCCACCTCGCCGGTTGCCATGTTTCTGGCCCGCATCGGCCTGCTGCTCAGCAAACGCCACCACGCCCCGCACCACCTGCGGGATAACAACGGCTATGCCTTTTTAAACGGCTTCACTGATCCGCTGCTGGACCTGATTGCGCGGGCCTGCTGCAGAGGGTATAAACAGCATACCGACCTGCATTACGCGCAGTACAGCGCTGGAGATGCGGAGACGCGCTGAGGGTGGCAAAAAAGGGGAAGTATCTCTTGTTTTTATGCTGATTGACAGGAAAGTAATCGAGTAAAAATGAGAATATGCATTTTTTGCACGAACTCAAACGAATTAAATTTAAGGATGTTAGCTTAAACCACGTTCAACTCTTTCCAAAGAGGAAACGGTTGGAACAACGCTTACCGCATCTGTTTTTGCGCTACAGCCATAGCATGTATACAGCATATGAGGTCATCCCATGCATACCGAACTCGACGTTAACAACGCACCCCAAGGGCCGATGACGCTGAGTAGTGTAAGCGACCTACTGCAGCAACACTGGCGAGAGCACAACAGGGAGGCGGTCACCGAGTACAACCGTTACATCAAGGTCCACGGTTGTTTCAGTGACGGCTTGAGACTATTCTGACTAAAAAATGGGGAGTGTCCCTAGTTTTCCGAAGAAGAAAGTTAAAACATTGGGACTGTAGGCGGTTGAGACCTGACCCCTCAACTAACCAGCGCTGGCGATACAGAGACCCGCTGAGGGTGGCAAAAAAGGGGAAGTGTCCCTAGTTTTCAGATACAGTGCGCCGCCAAACGTGAGCGGTAGGACGCCGGTGTGTGTGGAATCCGAATGCCGTGCATGGGAAACCAGATTTGTCTGTAAATAGAATCAAATAGGGAGTCAAAGCTCAAAAATCCAAATATCGAAGAGCGATGATTTCCCAACCAAGTAGTTGGACACCGCCTGCCTGAAAACCGAGCTGACGGGTCAACTGCCAAACCGTTGAGCGAGAAGAAAATGAAGATTTTAGAGACAAGGGCCGCAAGAGATTAATGAAAAATCCGGAGGAACTCATGCACCCAGATCATCATCCATACTTCCGTTACACCCCTAAGTCGCGCCTCGATAAAGCTGTGAAAACTCTTGCGGGGATAATTGAGGGCATTACGATTGATTCTGTCGTCAACCAGAATGAATTTTCATATTTACGTGAGTGGGTTGACCAATGCAACGATGTACGAAATAGACATCCATTTACCGAACTAATTCCTGTAGTTGAGGAAACTTTATCGGACGGTGTTCTGACCGATGTCGAAAAAGAAGATATATTGTGGCTTTGTGCGAAATTGTCTGCCAAGGGCGATTTTTACAAGAAGGCAACACAGGACATACAAAAGCTGCACGGTGTTTTGGCAGGGATTCTTTCCGATGGAAAGATTACGGAAGAGGAGTTGAGAGGACTGTCTGAATGGCTATCAGAGTATGACCATCTCAAGACATGCTGGCCCTACGATGAAATAGATTCTCTTGTCACGACTGTCATGTCCGATGGAAAAATTGACAAAGATGAACAAGCTTCTCTTCAGCAGTTATTTGCAGATTTCATCGAGATCGAGGATGATAAGACCATCACTAACCCCTTGATGCTCGTCGAGGAACAGAAACTTACCGGTATCTGTGCTATGTGCCCTGAAATCGAATTTAGGGGCAGCGTTTTTTGCTTTACCGGTGCCTCGTCCAGATATAAGCGAAAGGATCTGGTAGAAGTCGTCGAGATGTATGGCGGCAACTTCAGCAAGAATTTAACCAAGGAAGTGAATTACCTCGTCATCGGCGCTGACGGCAATCCATGCTGGGCCTACGCGTGTTACGGGCGCAAGGTGGAACAAGCTGTCGCCCTTCGGAAACAGGGTCATAATATCGTTTTAGTTCATGAAAATGATTTCCATGATGCTGTCGCTAATATTTGAATAGGTTATGATGTTTCAATAAGGGGACAGGCTAATTATTGCAATAAGCAGCCTGTCCCCTTATTGACCACATACGACGAAACTGGAGCGGTTATGACAAAAGTATTTATAACAACACTATTTTTAGCAATGAGCTTGTTGCCAGTATATGCAGCAGAAGAGGACGGCTTATATTTTCCACCGGGTAAGCCAATCAAATATACGTGTGATGAATTCAGAAAAGATTTAAAAAATAATAAAGACAAAGCAATTGAAAAAGCTGTAGAAAATATGGCTGAAACCCTGGATTACATTGCCGATTCAAGTATGTTTTATACTTATAAAGATGAATTCAAATTTAGCAAAAACGGCTTAACCATAGTATTGCAGGGACACCGCGAGAGCATTAAAGAAAACATGTGGATCATGAAAATGATATCAAACGAAATGGAAAAGAATGGTCCAGCGGAATATATTTTGTCAATGTGTGATTCAAGAAAAGGTACTTCCATAGAAAACATTGCATCGTCAGCGCACATTTCTGTGCAAAACATGAAGAAGGAAATAGAAAGCAATAAAAAACTGCCCTAGATACGCGACAAAAAGAAAGAGGCCTCAACCAGGTAGAAGTACCGGCCTAAACAGCCGGTGTTCTCCTGCCCCGTTGAAGAAATATTTAACATGGGCGGGCAATAAAGAGACAGGCTACTTATTGAGGGCTTTGACCAGTCGGATGACCAAAGAATAAGTAGCCTATCCCCTTATTAGCCTAAACAGCATGAATCAAGTAAAAGGAGGAACATATGGTTATTGCGACGCTTTATAATCATAAAGGAGGGGTGTCAAAGACAACCACTACTTTTAACCTCGCGCATTATCTTGTAACAACTGGTTCAAGGGTACTTCTTGTTGATGCAGACTCACAGTGTAATTTGACCGAACTTTGCCTAGGAAAAGTGATTGCGGAACTCGACGCTGAAGCAGAGCGAACTGGCGTTATCAGTGAGTTGCCAGGAATGAGCCTCCTGGAGGTTTTGAAGCCCCGGATCGACGGAGATGTCCCATTCGTTGAAATCGAAAAAATCGAGCCGGTTGCTCTTAGAGAACGTCTCGATCTAATAAGAGGGAGCGTAGACCTAACTTCCATAGAGGACGACATTGCTGAGGCACATGTCCAACGGTTTGCCGCCAGAACAAATTTGATGAGGACCTATGTTTCGATAGGCGACTTCTTGACCCGACTCGGCGAGCGTAATGGCTACGATTACATTTTTATCGATCTTGGCCCAAGTTCCGGCGCACTTACTAGGGCATTCTTTTTAGCCTGTGATGCGTTTTTTGTCCCTGTAGCACCAGATAGATTTAACGTACAAGCCATCAAAACTCTTTCCACTATTTTAGACAGGTGGATAACTGAGCATAATCAAATACGGACAGAGTATGAGAGCTATTCGCTTCCCGTTAGACATGGTAAACCAGCATTCCTCGGCGCAATCTCTCAATTTTTCAAAACATTCAAGGGAAAACCAAAACCAGGTTATGAAGTATGGATTAAACGCCTTCCTGAACAAATTCGTGCATGTCTACTTCCAGTACTCTCACGCTACTCGACGGAGGAGAAAGCTTTGAACCTTGTGCCGGATGACAAATTAATTGCTACGCAGATTCCAGACTTCGGCACACTCGGTCCGTTGATGCAAGAAGTCAGCAAAGCAGTCTTCGAAATCGCGCAAGAGGATACTGCTTTAGTGACAGAGTCGGGTATCCCATGGGCCGGTGGCACTTGGAAGGACGCAGAAGCTAGAATGTCTAGATTCCAAGATTGCTTCTCTCAACTAGCAGACCGGCTTCGCCTTGTGAGGTAGGCATGGCTCTTCAACTCAGTAGTCATTTCGTCGCGTTTGTTGATGTCCTGGGTTTCTCTGCAATGGTACAGGCAGATTGCGAATCGGCGGGTGCCCCAAAATATTTACCGCTGCTGCATGAAGCCCATCTTCAGGCAATAGCGCTTCTTGGACAAGACTTGGAAGCTGGACTCATTCAGTTTTCAGACTCAGTTGTGCTTAGTAAACCTTTCAACATTCAGGAGTTAGGTTCTTTTCTCAATGCCATTGCGGGGTGGCAACGAGAACTCATCCTTCGAGGATTGTTATGTCGCGGCGGAATTGCCTTTGGTAAGCACTTTGTAAAGGATAAATTCCTATTTAGCAAAGCCATGATTGATGCATACAAGTTGGAAAGTTCGCAGGCTAAATTCCCAAGAATTCTTGTATCAAGTGACCTAATCGAACTCGCATATGGTCAAGTCGACTTTGGTCCTCTTCCTCTATTGAAGGAAGAAGATGGCGCTATATTTGTAAACTACTTAAAGGTGACTGATGCCGGACTTCAGACACGGTTGAAAGATTCCATTGATAAGGTAGTTAAAGATGCAGCGGGAGCGTCGTCAGACGTGCAGGAAAAGATTCGATGGCTAGCACGGTACTCAGATTATGCGCTTGGCACCGCTGTCGCTCTACCTCAGTTCAACAATTTTGCCTAACCAATGACGCCAGCAGACAAGCCGCTGCGCCTATTACCGTTAAACAACCATTGCCACCACACCACAGACCGGACACCCAATGAACACCAACAACACCCTCTACCTGATCGACGGCTCCTCCTACCTCTACCGGGCCTACTTCGCCATCAAGCGGCTGTCGTCCCCCAGCGGCTTCCCCACCAACGCCATCTACGGCTTTACCCAGATGCTGCTGAAGCTGTTGAAGGATTATCAGCCGCAGCACCTGGCCATGGTGTTCGACGTGGGGCGGGTGACCTTCCGCACCGAGCTGTACCCGGCCTACAAGGCCAACCGCGAGGAGATGCCGCCTGATCTGCGCCAGCAGCTGGGGCCGATCCGCGACCTGGTGCGGGCCTTCAACATCCCGGTGGTGGAGCTGGCAGGCTACGAGGCCGACGACCTGATCGGCACCCTGGCGGCCCGCTGGGAGGCACAAGGCGGCAAGGTGGTGGTGGTGACCGGCGACAAGGACCTGATGCAGATCGTGACCGAACAGACCACGCTTTTGGACACCATGAAGAACGTGGCCTCGGCCATCCCCCAGGTGCAGGAACGCTTCGGCGTAGGGCCGGACGGGGTGATCGACATCCTGGGGCTAGCCGGTGACAGCTCTGACAACATCCCCGGCGTGCCGGGCATCGGCGAGAAGACCGCCATCAAGCTGATCCAGCAGTTTGGCTCGCTGGATGCGCTCTTGGAGCGGGCCAGTGAGGTGCCGGGCAAGACCGGCGAAAAGCTGCGCGAGTTTGCCGAGCAGGCCCGTCTCTCCCGCCAGCTGGCCACCATCATCAAGGATGTGCCCTACGAGCTGCACATTGACGAGTTGGCCGCCCAGGAACCGGACACAGCCCGTCTGAATGAGTTGTTTAAGGAGTACGGCTTCCACACCCTGATCAAGGAGATGACCGCCCAGGCCACGCTACAGAGCGACCAGTACCACTGCGTGCTGACGGTTGACGCCCTGGAGGCGCTGGCCCAGCGGCTGGAGACGGCAGAAGCCTTTGCCTTTGATACCGAGACCACCGGCCTTGATCCCCGCAACGCAGAACTGGTGGGGATCTCGATCTCGTTGCAGGCACACGAGGCGTTCTACATCCCGCTGGGCCACCACTACCTGGGGATGCCGGAGCAGTTACCCCGCGCCACGGTGCTGGACCGCCTGCGGCCAGCCTTTGGCAACCCGGCCATCCACAAGATCGGCCAAAACCTCAAATTCGACCTGCAGGTGATGAGCACCGCAGGGCTGGAGGTGCAGGGCAGCTGGTGCGACACCATGCTCTGCTCGTACCTGCTGAACCC
>DIKW01000090.1:21855-23223 GCA_002424705.1 Geobacter sp. UBA5608 | reverse complement strand
CAATTATCCTGCGGGGGATGCAGTTCCGTGCCCTGCCCCATGCCTTAAGGCTGATCTGGCACAAGGAACATGCCGGTGATGGCGATATCAGCCACTTTGCCGCCCTGATGACCGCCCTGGCGGCCACCGTCGGCATCGGCAACATCGTCGGTGTGGCCACCGCCATCACCCTTGGCGGGCCGGGGGCGGTGTTCTGGATGTGGATGACCGGCCTGGTGGGGATGGCCACCAAGTACAGCGAGGCGGTGCTGGCGGTGAAATATCGCGAAAAGGGGCCCCACGGCATGCGGGGCGGTCCGATGTACTACCTGAGCAAGGGGGCCAACCAGCCGGTGTTGGGCTGGCTGTTCGCCCTGTTCACCGCCCTGGCCACCTTCGGCATCGGCAACATGACCCAGGCCAATGCTGTGGCCACCATCTTTAAGGCCACCTTCAGCGTGGAGCCCTGGGTGACCGGTCTGGCGCTGATGCTGCTGACCGGGCTGGTGATCCTGGGGGGGATCAAATCCATCGCCCGGGCCACCTCGTTGCTGGTGCCATTCATGATCGTCTGCTACCTGATCGGTGGCCTGCTGGTGCTGGCGTTGCAGCTGGACAAGATTCCCCATGCCCTTGGGCTGATCTTTCAACATGCCTTCAGCCCGGCTGCAGCCGGCGGCGGCTTTGCCGGCGCCACTATCGCTGCGGCCATGCGCTTCGGTGTCGCCCGGGGCGTGTTTTCCAACGAATCCGGCATGGGTTCGGCCCCCATCGCCGCTGCTGCCGCCCGCACTGCCGACCCGGTCAAGCAGGCCCTGGTCAGTATGACCCAGACCTTTATCGACACCCTGGTTGTCTGCAGCATGACCGCCCTGGTGATCCTGACCGGCACCGGCTGGTTGGAGGGCGTGCCGGCCGGCCAGCTGACCAGCGCCAGCTTCGGTGCCGTTTTGGGGCAGCCGGGCGTGCTGCTGGTGGCCGTGGCCACCGCGCTGTTCGCCGGCTCCACCCTGATCGGTTGGAACTACTACGGTGAAAAGGCGATCGAGTACCTGCTGGGGCCTGGCGCCATCAAGCCCTACCGGGTGGTCTTCGTCTGCATGGTGCTGGTGGGGGCCATGATGCAGCTGGAGTTTGTCTGGAACTTCTCCGACCTGATGAACGGCATGATGATCATCCCCAACACCATCGGTCTGTTGCTCTTGTCCAAGGTGATCAAGGAGGAGACCGCCCGCTACTTCAAGTGGTAATGCCGATTCCATTTCAAGGCGCTCTCTGCGTTGGCTCGTCTTCGGTTCCTCGATGTACTACGTGTACACCTGCGTCACCGAATTCCTCGCCGCCTTGAGTTCATCCTTGAACTGGAATCGGCATGGGGCCGGCCTGTTG
>DIKW01000090.1:20589-21776 GCA_002424705.1 Geobacter sp. UBA5608 | reverse complement strand
TGAGCTACTTGATCGGCTAGCTGGCCGTAATGGTCGGCCTGCTCCGCTATCCGTACCAGCTGCCGGGCCAGAAAATCGGGCAGCTCATTTTCCGTCTGGGCCCGTTCCGTCACCTGGCGGAGCTGTTCAAAGCTATCCATAGATCGTCCGTTCCCTTCAGGCCGGTTGCAGGTCACTGATCCTGCAGCCAGCCCAATGTCCGCTTGATATCCTCGTGGTCGTAGGCCCACTTGCAGCAGCCGGCCTCGGCATACACATCGTACTCCCGCAGCTGGGCGGTCAACAGCTCGATCAGGTACTCCTTGCCCTGGTAGCGTTGCCGGTTGGCCACCACCGCCAGCACCGGATCGGCCAGCCAGGTGGGCAGGTCGCCCTGTTCGTACTGTTCCTGTACCGCCTGGTGAAGTTCGTCAAAGATATCCATGTCCGTTCCTTTACTGGTCCCGCAGACCGTGTAGTGTCGTCAGTATCGCCTCCCAGTCCGGCTCCGGCGTCAGGTGGCACCAGGAGAGGCGGATCGAGGTCTCGATCCGCTGTTGGTCGAGCCCCATGGCGGCCAGCACATGGCTGGGGCTGCGGGTGTGGGAGGTGCAGGCCGAGGTGCTGGAGACCGCGACCAAGCCTTTCAGCGCCGTGATGGCCCGATCGGACGGTATGCCCGGCAGGGAGAGATTGACGCTGTGGGGCAGTGCCCACTGCTGGTCTCCGTTCAGCAGTGGTTTCAGCGGCTGCAGGGCCGCCAGCAGCCGTTGCCGGAATGCCCGGCAGCGGTCGGCCCGTGTGGCATGGTCCCGCAGGGCCAGCTTGGCCGCCTCCCCCAGCCCGGCGATCAGCGGCACCGGCAAGGTGCCGGGGCGCAGGCCCTGTTCCTGGCCGCCGCCGAACATCAGCGGCGTCAGAGGCGGAAAGGCCCCATCCCGCTTGCGGGCGATCAGGGCGCCGATCCCTTTGGGACCGTAGATCTTGTGGCCGCTGATGCTCACAAGGTCGATCCGCCGGTCCGTGAGTGGCTCGACCTGTTTGCCGAAGCCCTGGGCCCCGTCCACGTGCCAGAAGGCGTCGTGTCCCGCCAGAAGTGGTGAAAGCTCCGTCAGTGGCTGGCTGACACCGGTCTCGTTATTGACCTGCATGGTGGAGACCAGCAGGGTATCGGGCCGCAGGGCGTTGGCCAGCTGCCGGGGTTCCAG
>DIKW01000090.1:0-20533 GCA_002424705.1 Geobacter sp. UBA5608 | reverse complement strand
ACCGCCTTGTGTTCGATGGCCGTGGCTATCAGGTGGCGGCGGCCCGTGGCCAGGCCGTGCTGCACCAGTCCCAGCAGCGCCAGGTTGTTGGCCTCGGTGGCGCCGCTGGTGAAGATGATCTCGTCTCGCCGTGCTGCCACCAGCGCGGCGATCTGACCGCGGGCATGCTCGGTCGCCATGCGGGCGAACTCACCGAAGTCATGGATCGGGCTGGCGGCATTGCCGTACTCCCGTTCCATGAAGCGGTTCACCAGGGTCAGCACCGCCGGTTCCAGCGGCGTGGTGGCGTTGCAGTCAAGATAGATGGCCATCGATGGCACCTCGTGAATGGTTGCGCTGAGTATAGGCAAGGGTGAAAAATAAAAGAAATATATTGTTTTTATTGCCTCGATATATTTTATTTATCATTAGATTGATCTGCCGGGGAGGGACGATGGACCTGCGACAGTTGCGTTTTATGCTGGAGGTGGCCCGGGCCGGGAGCTTCACACGGGCCGCGCAGCGGCTGCATATCGCCCAGCCGGCCCTCAGTATCGCCATCCGCAAGCTGGAGCAGGAGCTGGAGGTGCAGCTGTTCAACCGGCGGGATCGCACCATCACGCTGACCGCCGAGGGGGCGGCGTTGGCCCGCCATGCGCGGCTGATGGAGCAGCAGATGGTTGAGGCGCGGCAGGAGCTTGACGACCTGCGGGGGCTTGTGCGGGGCGAGGTGCGGATGGGCCTGTCGCCGATGCTGAGCAGCTATTTTTTTCCGCAGATCCTGGCGTCGTTCAAGCGGCGCTATCCGGCGCTGCAGCTGTCGATCAACGGTGACAGCGCCCGGAACATCCAGCGTAAGATCGCCTCAGGCAGCCTGGATATGGGGGTGATTGCCGGCGCGGTGCCGGAGGGGCTCGATGCGCATCTGCTGGTGCGGGACGAGGTGGTGGCCTGCGTTCACCGCAGTCATCGGCTGGCCGGCAGAAAAACGGCCCCGCTGCGGGAACTGCTGGCGGAGCCGTTGATTCACTTCAGTGAGGGGTATCACCTGCGGGAGCTGATCGAAGAGCGTGCGGCCCAGGAGGGGCTCATCCCCAGTGTGGTGGCGGAATCGAACCTGTTTTCACTGGCCCGCAGCCTGGTGCGGGAAGAGCTGGGATTGGCCTTTTTCCCCAAGATGGTGGTGGTAAGCGAGAGCGAGATGGCGGTAATCTCCTGTGACCAGCCCCTGCTGTTGGACCTGTCCATCGTCTGGAAGAAGCACGCTACGCTTTCACGAGCCAACCGGGTGTTTGTCGACTACGTGATCCAGGAGGTGGACGATTACTACCTGCTGACACAGGCCGCAGGCACCTTTCCGCTGCCGTGAGTTGTCTGCCGTTGCCGGTAGTGCAGATAGGCCACAACGGTCAGCAGGCGGGATCTACGCTCAGTCAGCAGCCGGCAGCCTGACCGCGAAACCGCTCCCCTGGCCGGGGGTGCTGTGCACCTCGATGGTGCCGCCGTGGTTGCGGACGATACCCCAGGAGACCGCCAGGCCGAGGCCGGTGCCGTGCGGTTTGGTGCTGTAGAAGGGGGTGAACAGCCGTTCCTGCTGTTCCGGTGTGATGCCCGGGCCACTGTCGCTGACAGTGATGACCTGCGTCCCCTCGTTGATACCTGCCGAAATGGTCAGCCGACCGCCGCCCTCCATGGCCTGCAGTCCGTTTACAATCAGGTTGGTGAAGACCTGGCGCAGCTGCTCGCGGTCGGCCTGCAGCTGCAGCTCCTGTTCGCGGTAGCTGCGTTCGATGGTATAGCCCTCCAGCGGGATCTGGTGACCGATCTGGTCCAGTATCTCGTCCAGCAGTGGATTGAGCGGGAACCTGCTGATTTGGCGACGTTCCTGACGGGCCAGGGTCAATAAACTGCCGACGATCCGGTTGATGCGGCCCACCTGGGTCAGGATCTCCGTCACTTCTTCCTGGCTGTCGGCCTGCTGGTTCAGATCCATCTGCAACAGCTCGGCGTTGCCCCGGATGATCGCCAGGGGGTTGTTGATCTCATGGGCCACCCCGGCCGAGAGCATCCCCAGTTCTGCCAGTCGTTCGCTGCGCGCCAGCTCCTTTTCGGCCATGAGCAGTTGGTGGCTTTTTTCCTCCAACTGTACGGTGCGCTGCTGGACCTTTTCTTCCAGGGTGCGGTTGAAGGCCTGGATCTCCGCCTCCCGCTGGGCTAACTGGCGCGCTAGGCGACTGGTCAGCAGCAGTCCCAGCGTGGACAGGGCCAAGAGCAGCCCGGCAAAGGTCAGATTAAGGGTGCGCCGCAGGGCGATGAACGGCTGCTCCGGCACACCGACGTACAGGGCGCCAACCACGGCGCCGCCCGGGTCTCGCAGCGGCTGGTAGGCGGCAAAGTAGCGCTGGTTGAGCACAAAGGCCCGGGCATGCCAGACGTCCCCCTTCTGCAGGACCTGGCTGGCCACTGCAGTCGACATGCGGGTACCGATAGCCCGCTGCCCGCTCTCGTTGGTGACGGTGGTGGCGATACGGACATCGTGCAGGAACAGGGTGGCATTCTGTTGCAGGCCGTCGTTCGAGGGCGGTGCCGGCGAGGTGATGCGGGTGATCCGCTCCACCAGCGCCTGGTTGTTATTCAACAGCTGGCCGATACAGACAGCGCCCAGCACCCTGCCGTGTGCGTCGTGTAGCGGCGCGGTGGCCACCATGAACAGGCCGCGTTGTTCACTGCTGCGGTTGTCCGCTGCGGCATGGGGTGACGGTTGCAGCGGGATGGTCATCGCAGCCGCCAGTGCGGGATGTTCGAGCTGCGCCTGCTGGGGCGACAGCAGCAGGGTACCCTGGGCGTTGGCACCGCGTAGGGCCGCTTGTATCGGTGCCAGGTGCTGCAGCTTGTCGCCTTTGTGGGTTGGGTTGTTGAGGCGGTAACGGACCAGGCCGGCCTGGTCCACCACGGTGACAAAGCTGGAGGGGACCCCGGACGCAGCCAGGGTCAGAATCCGCTCCAGATCGGCCCTCGACGATCGCTGCACGGCCCGGCCCAGTTCGGGGATGCGGCCCAGCTGCTGGGCGCGATAGGCCAGGTTGGCCAGCTCGCTATCGTAGATCTCCTGGGCGGCGTTTAAGTCGCTGCGGACCTTGGTCCGGGCCTGCCCTTCGATCCGGTCGGCGATCAGCCGGATGCCGACCAGCCAGCTGACCAGCAGGGCCGCCAGCAGGGGCAGCAGCGTCGTCAGCAGCAGGCGGCGGCGGATGGCGGCAGCACTCTTCACGGGGCGCTCTTCATTCCGTATTCGGCCAGCTTGCGATCGAGGGTCTTGCGGGAGATACCGAGGATCTCGGCCGTATTGCTCTTGTGAAAGCCGGTCTGCTTGAGTACCGCCAGGATATGCTGACGTTCGACCTCGTCCAGTGGGACCAGCGGCGCAGTCTCAGACGTTACAGGTTCGGTCTTGCGTCCGCCCACCGGCAGCAGGTCGGCTGAGAGGTACGGGCTGCGGGCCAGAATCACCGCCCGCTCGATGACGTTTTCAAGCTCGCGTACGTTGCCGGGCCAGTGGTAGCCGCGTAAAAGCACAAGGGCGGCCGGCTCCAGGTCGAGCAGATCCTTTTTCATCCGGGCGGCAAAGCGCCGCAGAAAGTGGCGCGCCAGCGGCTCCACATCTTCGGGCCGCTCCCGCAGCGGCGGTACGGTCAGCGAGATCACGTTCAGCCGGTAGTAGAGATCCTCCCTGAAGCGGCCGGCGCCGACCTCTTGCTGCAGGTCTTTGTTGGTGGCCGCCACAAAACGCACATCCACCTTTTTGGGCTTGGTGCTGCCCAGGGGGATAAAGTCCCGCTCTTGGATTACCCTAAGTAGTTTGGCCTGCACCGCGGCGCTGACATCGCCGATTTCGTCCAGAAACAGGGTGCCGCCGTCAGCCTCTTCCAGCAGTCCCTTCTGGTTCATGATGGCGCCGGTGAAGGCGCCCCGCAGATGGCCGAACAACTGGCTCTCCAACAGGCTGTCGGTGAGCGCCGCGCAGTTGAGTGATACGAACGGCTTGGCACGGCGGGGGCTGTTATTATGCACGGTGCGGGCGATCAGCTCCTTGCCGGTTCCCGATTCACCCAGGATCAAGATATTGGCGTCGCTGGCCGCCACCTGCAGGGTCAGGTCGTAGACCTGCTGGAAGCGGGGCGAGGCAAAGATGATCTCGTCACTGCTGCCGCGCTGCAGTTCCTCCCGCAGGCGCCGGTTTTCATCGGCCAACCGGTGGTGCTCCAGGGCCTTGGTCAGCACCCCCAGGATCTTCTCCTTGGGGAACGGCTTCATCACGTAGTCGTAGGCTCCCAGCTTGATGGCCTGCACTGCGTCATCCACCGTGCCGTGGGCGGTCATCACCACCACCGGCAGCTCGGGGCGCAGCTTTCTGACCCGCTTCATGATCTGGATGCCGTCGATGTCCGGCATACGCACATCTTGCAGCAGCAGTGAGACCGAGGCGGGCGCGGACCCCTCCAGGCGTTGCAGCAGATCATGGCCGGCGGTGAAGGTTTCGACCTCGTAGCCGTGTCCTTTCAGCAGTTTGGCCAGATAGCGCAGAATGCCGGCTTCGTCGTCGCAGATGTAGATACAGGGCATGCGTGCTGCTCCCTTTACGGCAGTCTTTGCAGACAAAATGATACAATCCGTTCGGTTTGTATACAGCAAATCAGAGCGAAAGGAGAAGTAAAAGGATGGGGACGATCGTTGGGAGGGCTCAGCCGCCGTCGTTCAGCAGTTCGGCGCGACGCCAGCCGCGCACCGCGTTGATCAGCCAGATCTCCGCGGCCTGCCCCAGATCGGCTGGATAGAGAATCTGTTCATGGATGGCCCCCTGGGCCAGCAGTTCCTCCCGCATCACCCCCGGCAGCAGTCCGCAGTGAAGCGGCGGTGTCACCAGCCGTCCGCCCAGCCGCAGCACCAGGTTGTGGTAGCTGCCTTCGGTCAGCTGCCCCTGCTGGTTGACCAGCAGCACCTCGTCGGCGGCAGGGTGCTCGCGGCGTGCGGCATCATAGCGCTGTCGCGCCTCGGTCTTGAGATAGAGCTCAGGGGTTTCGTCAGTGACCCTCTTGCTGCAAAGGGCCAGCTGCAGCGGGGCGCTGTCCGGTTCAAGCGGCGCGGATGACAGCTCCAGCTCTCCGTCGGCCGCCAGCAGCAGCCGGACCTTGTGTGTCCCCTGGGGGACGGTAGCGGCATGTTCCAGCAGACGTTGTTCGGTCAGTGAGGCGTTGTAATGGTGCCCCAGCCGGCTTGCAGACCAGGCCAGCCGCGCCAGGTGGCGCGTAAGCAGCGGGTAGCGGCCGCTTTCAAGTCGTAGGGATTCCAACAGCCGCGGTGGTGGCGGCTGTGACAGGAAGGCGGCCTTGGCCAGGCACTCGGCGTACTCTGCCGTGGCTTCGGCATCCCAGGTGATGCCGCTGCCCACCCCTATCTGGCAGGTCCCGCTCAGGCGGTCCAGCAGCAGGGTACGGATCGCCACCGAAAAGAGCGCCTCTTCTCCGGGGCCCAGCATGCCGATCGCTCCGCAGTAGACCCCCCGGGGTTGGGCCTCGTGGCGGGCGATCAGCTCCATGCTGCGTCGTTTGGGAGCCCCGGTTACGGAACCGCAGGGGAACAGGGCCCGGAAGATGCTGGTCAGGTCGGTCCCTCCCCGCAGGCTGGCGCTGACGGTGGAGGTCAGCTGATGCACCGTTGGGTAGCGTTCCAGCTCGAAGAGCCGTTCCACCTGTACCGAGCCGGTCTGAGCGATCTGGCCCAGGTCGTTGCGCAACAGGTCGACGATCATCAAGTTTTCGGCCTGTTCCTTGGCAGATGCGCGCAACCGCAGGGCCAGGGCGGCATCTTCTTCGGGAAACCGGCCTCGCGACGCAGTGCCCTTCATGGGACGGGTCACGATCCGGTCTCCAGTGCGCTGGAAGAACAGTTCCGGTGAGGCGGAGAGGATCAGATGGCGGCCGGTGTCGAGCAGTGCGCCGAAGCATGGTCGCTGGCTGGTGAGCATTGCCTGGTAGCGGACAATCGGATCGTCGTGGCAGTTGCCGAGCAGGGGAAAGGTGTAGTTGACCTGGTAGCTCTCACCGGCAGCAATGGCATCGTGTAGCGCCGAGACCGTACGACAGTACTGTTCAGCGCTGAGCGTCGGCTGGAGCGGCGGTAACAGGGTGGGGGAAGGCAGCTGTGGTGGCGGGCAGGCATGCCGTTCACCATAGATGGCAAACCAGGCCAGCGGCAGACCAGCCAGTGGTGGCAGCGCCGGAAGATGCGGGTTCAGGGCCGCAGCCGCTTCGTAGGCCACAAAACCGACGGCGTAGCAGCCGGTTGCTGCTGACGCCTCGGCTTGCCTTAGCACCATCGGGACGTCAGCGGGATGGTAGGCTGCGAGGGTTTGCCGATGACGGGCAAAGTGCCAACTGGTGCCGTGGGGCGCGCCCCATCCGTTGAACTGCGGTTGCGGGTGATTCACCTGTGCTCCCTGCTTCTCAGGTGTCGCTGTCCGCGTTCTGCGCCGGCGGCAGTATGCTGTCGGCGTGGTAGGCATCCAGAAAGACCAGCACCACGGCCAGCACCAGCGGGCCTGCCACCACGCCGGACAGGCCGAAGGCCAGAAAACCGCCCAGTACGCCGAACACGATCAGCAGGATCGGCAGCTTGGCGTTGGTGCTGATAAACAGGGGTCGCAGCACGTTGTCGATGCTGCTGACCACCAGGGCGCCCCAGATGATCAGCGCAATGCCGGCTGTCGTCTGGCCCTGGGACAACAGGTAGAACGCACCCGGCAGCCAGATCAGGGCGGTTCCCACGAAGGGGATCGGTGCGCAGAGTGCCATCAGGGTGCCGAACAAGAGCGGCGACGGCAGGCCGGTGGCCCAGAAGGCCAGGCCACCCAAGGCGCCCTGCACCATGCAGGTCAGGATCACGCCGTACATCACCGCCCGCAGCACCCGTCCCACGGTGTCGACAATCCGGGCCTGCAGCTGCTGGCTGAATCCCAGCAGTTGCCAGCAGCGCTGCATGAAATAGGCGCCATCCTTGTAGAGGAAGAACAGGGTGATCACCAGCAGCACCATCTTGAGCACAAAGCCGAACAGGTTTTTGACCACACCGGTGGAGTAGTTGAGCATCACCGCCAGTCCCTGTTTGAGCGTCGGCAGCAGCATGCCTTCCAGTTCCAGGTTAAAGGGGCCGATCAACGCTTGCAACCGCTCCAGCAGCGGAGCCAGCATCGGATGCTGCAGCAGCCGGTCCAGGGTCATGCCGTCGTTGCCGGCGGTGAGACGTTCGAGATAGTGGTACGCGATGGCCACTTCATGGGAGAGGGCGATCATCATGCCGATTATCGGCAGCACCAGGGACAGGGTGACGGCTGTGGTCATCAGGCCGGCACAGATGATCTCATGCTGCTGACAGCGTGCGAGCAACCGCCGGTACAGCGGGTAGGTCACGCTGCCGATGGCCCCGGCCCAGATCATCAGGGCCAGGAACGGCGCCAGGATCGCATAGAGCAGGTACAAAAACAGTACAGCGCCAGCAAAGGCCAGCAATGTCTTGAACAGGGTGCGATCCATCTGCGGTTCCTCGGTGGGTAGGGTTAGCGCCAGGACAGGGTCTCGCCGACCCGCATCTGACGCAGCAGCTTCTGCAGACCACGCTTTTTCAGCTCGTCGTTGAACTGCTGCGGGGTGCCGGTCAAGGCCGGGAAGGTGCCGAAGTGCATCGGCACCGCCATCTTCGGGCGCACCAGATCCACCGCCTGAGCGGCCCGCACAGGGCCCATGGTGAATTTGTCGCCGATGCAGAGCAGCATGATATCCACCTGCCCCTTCAGCAGCAGCATGTCGTTGAACAGGTCGGTATCGCCGGTGTGATAGATGCGGGGACCGCCCTTGACCGAGATCAGGAAGCCGCCGGGATGGCCGGCGTAGACCGGCCCGTTGGCAGTATCCATGCTGCCGCCATGGACTGCCGGCACAAACAGCACGCTGACTTCGCCATCCAGCAGGCTGATGGTTCCGCCGAAGCTGCCGGCGGTTGCCCGGTCAATCTGCTGTTCAGGAAATTCCTTATAGGCCACCATCGCCTTCTGCAGGTCAAAGGTGCCGACCAGCTTTGCTCCGGTCTTTTTGGCGATCTCAACCGAATCGCCGATATGGTCAGTGTGGCCGTGGGTCAGAAAAATCAGATCCACCTGCTGCAACTCATCCAGATCCCTTTTGGCATGGGGGTTGGACGGGTTGCTGATCCAGGGGTCCACCAGCAGCACCTTGCCCGAGGGTGTCACCACCTTGAAGGCGGCGTGGCCGTACCAGGTGACCGTGGCCGGTGCAGCCTGGGCCGGCGCGGCAAGGCAGGTACAGAAGAGGGTGACAATTGCGAGAAGTAACGAACGTGCCATGGCGTGGGCTCCTTTCGTGCCCTGTAGGCGGTTAGCGCAGTTCCGAGGTGCAGTGTGGACAGCGGGTGGCCTCGTCATGCACGGCGGATTTGCAGAAGGGGCACTCCCGTGCCGGCGGTGCCGGGGCCGGTTCTTCCGCTCTGCGGACCTTGTTGGCGCTCTTTACGATCATGAAGATCACCAGTGCCATGATCAGGAAATCAAGGGCGGTGTTCAGGAAGGTGCCGTAGTTGAGGGTTGGCACGCCGGCGGCCTTGGCAGCCGCCAGCGTGGGATAGCTGCCGCCTGAGAGGCTCAAGAAAAGGTTGCTGAAGTCCACCTTGCCCATGAACAGGCCCACTAGCGGCATGATCAGGTCGTTGACCGCCGAGTTGACGATCTTGCCGAAGGCGGCGCCGATGATTACGCCGACCGCCAGATCCAGCACGTTGCCCCGCATGATGAAGCTCTTGAACTCCTGTAGCATAGCCTACCTCCCTGTTTCGGAATGGTCCTGCTCTGCCCCTGCGATCCGCACCGGCGGCCGGTCGGCCGCCTGCACCAGATCGCCGGGATACAGCTTGCGTCCCCGGCGGGTTTCCAGCTGGCCGTTGACCTGTATCAGCCCATCCTGAATCAGCAATTTGGCCTCGCCGCCGCTCATCACCAGGTTGGCCAGCTTGAGCAGACTGTCCAGCTTGATGTAGTCGGTATCGATGACAATCAGTTCAGGCATTGGGCACTCTTTCGGTCAACGGGATTGATGGTGCAACCTTACCACAGTACCCGTCAGATTGCAGCCCGGATTAGTGTCATGCTGACAGCTTGACAGCAGCGCAGCGCTCAATCGGGTTCAGGATGGGCAGCCTTTTCAGCAGGCACAGCGACTCTACGCGTGACCCCTGCAGGTTAAACAGGTATGCTGCTGAGTGCGTACAAGCAGACAGGGTAACTATGAAAGGGTGACATGACCAACCAGATCGATGAGCTGATCAGCAGGATCAGGGAGCTGCAGGAAGAGCTCGAAGTCGAGTTCAAAAAGAAACGGGACGAGTTCGGGTTTATCATCGAGGAAAAACGGGTCCGGTTTGCGGAGGAAGTGGCCCGGCAGCAACGGCGGCTCAAGACCGGCTGGCTGCGCTATATCATTGAGGCCCGACCGCTGAACATCCTGACCGCCCCGATCATCTATGCCGGCTTTGCGCCGTTTGCCCTGCTGGATCTGTTTCTCTGGCTCTACCAGGGCAGCTGCTTTCCGATCTACGGCATCAGCAGGGTACGCCGCGCCGACTATCTGATCTTCGACCGCGAGGACCTGCCCTATCTGAACTGGATCGAGAAGTTCAACTGCTTCTACTGCTCCTACGGCAACGGCCTGATGGCATACGCCCGGGAGATCGCTGCCCGCACCGAGCAGTACTGGTGCCCGATCAAGCATGCCCGCCGGATCAAGGCCGCCCATGAGCACTATCCGCGCTTTTTCGAGTACGGCGATGCTGAGAGCTACCAGAAGGGGCTGGAGCGGCTGCGCGAAGAGCTTGCCAAGGCCGATTCGGCAGCGGTGCGGTAGCCGTCGAATCAACTGGTCGGCAGCTTGCGGTCCAGGCTGCGGTACTGGATTGCCTCGGCCAGGTGCGCTTCCTGAATGGGTGTTGATCCGGCCAGATCAGCTATGGTGCGTGCCACTTTGAGTATTCGGGAGTAGCTACGGGCCGAGAAGCCCAGTTTGTCGCCGGCAAGTTCCAGCATTCGGTGCCCGGCCGGGTCCAGCTCGCAGTGCTTGCGGATCAGGCGTGAATTCATCTGAGCGTTGCAGTGCACCTTGCTGCCGCAGAAGCGTTGCTGCTGGATGCTGCGTGCCTGCACGACGCGGCCGGAGATGGCGCTGGAGTCTTCACCGTCGCGGCGGTCGGAGAGGTCGCGGTAGGCCACTGCCGGCACCTCGACATGCAGGTCGATCCGGTCCAACAGCGGGCCCGAGATGCGGGAGCGGTAACGTTTGATGGCCAGGGGAGTGCAGGAACAGGTGTGGGTAGGATCACCCAGATAGCCGCAGGGGCAGGGGTTCATGGCCGCCACCAGCATCACGCGCGCCGGGTAGGTCAACGATTGCAGGGCCCGCGAGATGGTGACCCGTCCATCTTCCAGCGGCTGGCGCAGCACCTCCAGGGCGTGTTTCTTAAACTCCGGCAATTCGTCCAGAAACAGTACCCCGTTGTGGGCCAGGGAGACCTCGCCCGGTCTGGGGGAGGTGCCGCCACCGATCAGGCCAACGTCCGAGATAGTGTGATGAGGTGCCCTGAAGGGGCGCTGGGTCACCAGCGCAGTGCCGTTGTCCAGCAGGCCGCTGACGCTGAAGATGGCGGTGGTCTCGATCGCCTCATCAAACCCCATGCCCGGCAGGATCGAGGGAATACGGCGGGCCAGCATGGTCTTGCCGGAGCCGGGCGGTCCGATCATCAGCAGGTTGTGTCCACCGGCCGCCGCCACCTCGATGGCCCGTTTGGCGTGCTCCTGACCGCGCACCTCCCCAAAGTCATCGCTATGGTCGTCGATCCGTTGGAACAATTGGGCCAGATCAAGCTGGTGGGGCGTCAGCTGCTGTTCGCCCCGCAGAAATTGTACCACCTCGGCCAGGGTGGCGGCCGGCACTACCTCGATGCCTGCCACCACGGCGGCCTCAGGGGCGTTTTCCGGCGGCAGCACCACACCAGCAAGGCCGGCCTGTTTGGCGGCCACTGCTACCGGCAGACTGCCGCGCACCGGCTTGAGCGAGCCATCCAGCGACAACTCACCCACCAGCAGGTACTGGTTCAGACGCTGGCCGCTGATCACGCCGGTGGCTGCCAGGATGCCGATCGAGATCGGCAGGTCAAAGGCGGCGCCTTCCTTCTTGATGTCGGCCGGTGCCAGGTTGGCGGTGATCCGACGGGCCGGAAATTCGTAGCCGGCGTTCTTGAGGGCGGCCTTGACCCGGTCTTTACTCTCCTTGACCGCGCCATCCGGCAGCCCCACCGTGGCGAACTGGGGCAGCCCGGCGGCGATATCCACCTCCACGTCAACCAGGATCGCCTCGATCCCCACCACCGTTGCACTCAGCACCTTTGCCAGCATCCTGTCACCTCAATGTTATGCAACTAGGGTGGTCCGTCGTGTTTTCGCGTCGAGGCCAAGGCAGCGCGGAGGCAACGACGCAGGCGTACACGGTAGTACGTCGAGGAGTTGCCGACGCGATAACGCTGGGATCGGCGCGAAGGCGCGGCGGTCTACGAAAGCATGATAAAGCCCATCTGGCGGCCGGTCTCGCCCCCATCCCTGCGATAGGAAAAGTACAGCTCTTTGTGGCAGCAGACACAGGCGCCGGCGGTCTGGATGGCAGCGATCGGCAAGCCGGCTTCCTCCAGCTGCAGGCGGTTGGCCAGGGCCATGTCCAGCCGCCAGTGGCCGGGGCTGGTGGCCTCCGTAACCGGTTCCCAGGGGGTCCCGTTTTTATCAAAGCTGTCCTTGACCGGCTGGTCCACCTCGTAGCAGCAGGGGGCAATGCAGGGGCCGATGGCGGCCAGCATATCCTGCGGCTTGCAGTCGAACAGGCGCTGCATGCCACTGATGGTCTGCGCGGTGATCCGGGCTGCGGTCCCCTGCCAGCCGGCATGCACCACCGCCACCACCCGCTTGACCGGGTCACAGAGCAGGATCGGTACGCAGTCGGCCACGGTGACACCGATCATCACGCCCGGCTGGTTGGTGATGATGGCGTCACACTCCAGGGAAAGGTAGTGCGAGTAGTCGTCATTGGGTTCGTCAATCACCAGGATGTCGCTGCCGTGGTTCTGACGGACCGTGACCAGTTTTTCCAGAGTCAGGCCGAAGGCCCGCAGCAGGATACTGCGGTTGCCCTCAACGTTGTGGGGGGCGTCATCGGTGTTGGTGCCCAGGTTGAGTGAGTTGTAAGGGGGGCGCGAAACCCCTTCGTGGCGGGTGGTAAAGCCCTGTACCGTGCCGCTGGCGGTGCCGAAGCTGGGGGCCAGGTAGTGCACGCGCCCGGTGCGGGTCATCTCCATGGTATTTTCCTTTTGCCTTTCAGGACTCATTACGGTTTAATGACTGGCGTCGGTGCCACCAGATGTAGCTTGCCACCAGGGCGCAGCAGGTGGCAAGCACCCAGAACAGGGCCTTGTGGGACCACTCCATCACCAGTTCCTGGTGTTCCCCCAGGGCGTAGCCGATCCAGGTCAGGATGCCGCACCAGATGGCTGCCCCCAGCAGGGTGTAGGTTGTGAAGCGCAGGTGGTTCATGCCGGCAACGCCGGCCGGGATCGAGATCAGGTGGCGCACCACCGGCAGCAGGCGACCGATGAAGGTCGATATCTCGCCGTGGCGCAGGAAGAAGGCCTCTACCCGCTCGAACTTGTCCGGCGGGATCAAGACATAACGGCCGTACTTGAGGATCAGCGGCCGCCCCAGGTAGTGGGAGGCGAAGTAGTTGGCGTAGGCGCCGACCAGGCTGCCGACGGTGCCGGCCAGGATTGCCAGCCAGGGGTTCATGCGGCCCTGAAAGGCCAGGTAGCCGGCCGGCGGCATCACCAGCTCGCTGGGTACCGGTATGATCGAGCTTTCCATGGCCATCAGCAGCAGGATGCCGGGGTAGCCCAGGGAGCCGATGGTCTCCACCAGCCAGTTGATCAGTGTGTGCAGCATGGAATCTCTTTCGATCGTTGCATGAAGTCCCTTATACCCTAAAAGCAAAGGCGGTACAACTGCCGCAGGGCGGTTTCCGCTCCCAAGGAGTCAGCCTTATGCCGATACGACTGTTTATCCTGCTGATGATGGTGCCGCTTGTGGCTGGTGGTTGTTCCACCTATAGCAAGTACGGCCGCGGTGAGGAGTGTGAGCGGACCATCAAGGATTACAGCAAGGCGGTGCGCTGGCTCGAGCTTGAACAAGCGGCCTTGAGCATGGTGGCCAAAGAGCAGCGCGAGGCTTATGTTCAGGCTGCCGAACAGGTCCGACGCCGGGGGGTCACCATGGTTGACTTCCGGATTCTGGCCCAGGAGTGCCGTCCCGAGCAGGGTACCGCCGAGGCCATTATGGAGTTCGACTATTTTGCGATGCCCGACAACCGGCTGAAGACCGCCAGCGACCGACAGAAGTGGGTCTATCGTGAGCAGTCGGCCGATGACCAGGTGCCCGGATGGAAGCTGACCAGCCCGCCGCCGCAGTTCAAGTAGCGGCATCTAGCCCGCTGGCGGTCCAGGTGGCTGCCTTTCTCGAGTATCTGGCCACCCAGCGTAATGCCTCGTCCCACACCGTTGCCGCCTACCGCAGCGATCTGCGTCAGTTTGCCGCTTTTGTCCGCGATCAGCGCGGCGAGGCGGCTGACGCTGCAGCGGTGGATCATCTCCTGTTGCGACTCTATCTGGCTCAGCTCTCGGCAAGCCCGCCGCCTCAGTCCCCCTATCGCAAAAGCAGTATCTCCCGCAAGCTGTCGGCCGTCCGTGCCCTGTTTGCCTGGTTGATGCGTGCCGGTCGACTGTCGCTCAACCCGGCCGAATTGATCGCCGCCCCCAAGCGTGAACAGCGGCTGCCGTTTCATCTCAACATTGACCAGACGGTTGCCCTGCTGGAGGGGGCGCCGTTGCGTCCGCGAGATGCGTTGACCGAGGCTCGTGACCGGGCCGTGCTTGAGCTGCTCTACTCGAGCGGACTGCGGGTCTCTGAACTGTGCGGTCTGTCGGTGGGCGATCTGGACTTGGTCGGGGGCATGGTGCGGGTGCTGGGCAAGGGGGGCAAGGAGCGGATCGTGCCGGTGGGTGGCACGGCCGTCGAAGCCGTAGTGAGCTATCTGCAGCTGCGGGGTGTGCCGGCCGAGACCGAGCCGTTGTTTGTGGGCAGTCGTGGCCAGCGGATCAACCGGCGCAGTGTGGCCAGGATAGTAGAACAGCAGGCTGGCGGTATCGAGAGCTTTCGTGCCGTGAGCCCCCATACCTTGCGCCACAGCTTTGCCACCCATCTGCTGGAGCAAGGGGCCGACCTGCGCTCGATCCAGGAACTGCTCGGCCATGCCTCGCTTTCCACCACCCAGAAGTACACCCACCTGAGTATTGACCGCCTGATGGCGGTCTATGACCAGGCCCACCCCCGGGCCCACCAAACAAAACAGGGCGGAGACTGACGTCCCGCCCTGCAGGCAGTTGGCTTTTTGAGGGGTAGGGTTAGCCCGGGGTGATCATCACCATTTCCCCTTCGTTGACCTTCAGCTTTTTCTCGATGCCCGGCCCCACCACCAGCGCCCCTTCGTACTGCAGTTCCACGTCGTTGATCACCATCAGCGGGAAGGTGCCGCCACCGCCACCGGGTGTGGTGACCTTGGCCTTCTTGACCGGCTTGCCGAAAAAGTCGCTGATCTGCTTGGCCGTAGCCTGGCTGACGGCGATCATCCCCAGCTGGTCGAAGCTGCTGCTGGCATCGCTCTTGGGCAGGTGCGCCACCCGTAGTTGCATCCCTTCGTCCGACGAGACCGGTGATCCAAGCGCCGGCGCGGTGGGGGCCTGTTTCGCCAGGGCCTGCTCCAGTTTTTTCATGGCCAGGTTGAGGGTGATGTTGACCATCGACATATTGACGTTCTTGGCGCACGGGACACACAGAAAGGCGCCGGGCAAGGCCCGCACGATGATGCGGCCTTCAGTGTAACGCAGATCGAGCCCCTGTACGCTTTGGGATATCTGCAGGCCGTGGATGCAATCAAGGAGGGTTGTGGCAGCCGAGCCCAGTTGCGCCATATCCAGCAGCGGGGGGCAGGCATGGGCCAGCACCTTGCCCTGATCGTTAAACAGACTGGAGCCGATCACACCGTCGATGGCCGATATCTGGTGGAGGATTTCCTGCATGCGCGGTCTCCTACTTGCCCGGTGCCAGGGCGGCCTTGATCTCGGCCTCAACCCCGTCCAGTTTGCTGTTTGGTTTGATGGCGATGCACAGGTAATGTTGGCGCGAATCGTATAACAGCAGGTCGAAATTGTCAGTCTGGGCAACGGCGGCGCGCAGCTCGCCCAGTCCCATCAGTTCACCCAGCTTGATACTTGATTGCGCCATGAACAGGCCTTTGGCCGATAATGATTCAGCCTCCTGGCTGTCATCCTGCACCGGGTGGCCTTGCTTATCCAGCAGTGTGGCGTAGGTGACGGCATTTACGCCCATTACGCGGGCTGCAGCGGCGCTCATCGTGCGCTGCTGAGTGGTGGCAGGGTCCGGTTGCCGTGGCTGCTGGCGACGCTCGCTCTGGTCGATCACGTCTTTGAACGACTCGGCCTCTTCGTGGGCCTCCTCGTCCATCCGTCGGTGGGCCTCCAACAGCAGGAAGTTGAGGCTGCAGTGGATGGTGCAGACGTTGGTGGTCATCTCCGGGGCCAGGGAAAAGTTACCGCCTGGCCATTTCAGGATGGCGTAGATTGCCTCTTCGCCGCTATGGGTGCCCTGTTCGGCGTGGATGATCTCGCCGTCCACGAAATAGATCGCGCCACGCTGGTCTTTGTATTCCACCGTGATGCAGCCGCAGTATTTGTTGTGTCCCTTAAGCTGGATAACGTCGGCGAGTGAGAGACCGGCAATCTCGCCCTGAAAGCCGCTAACCTTGTCTGCCATGTAGGAATCTCCCCTGCTGATCTGCTCCGATAGGAGGGCTGGTGCCACGAAAACGGTATCTTAAGCACTTTTGGCAGGGAGCGCAAGGGGGAATGTGAGGGCGAGCTCCAGTGTATGAACGCACAAGGCCCTGCCGGTTTCCCGGCAGGGCCTTGTGTCAGGCTGCGTTCAGAACGATGGCTATTCGCAGAGATCGATCTTCACGTCCCAGTTCTTCAGCTTCATGGTGCCGTTCTTTTCAAGGTTGAGGTGCATCTTGAAGGCGCGATCCCACAGTTGCGGCTCGTGACCGACCTTGCGCTTGAGGCAGTCTGCCTCGGCGATGTTCAGGTACTCGGTCAGCTGGCCCTTGTAGTCGGGGTGAGCGCACTTCTCGATGATGCGGCGGGCGCGGTCCTTCGGTGCCAGGCCGCGCAGGTCGGCCAGGCCCTGCTCGGTGATCACGCAGTCCAGGTCGTGCTCGGTGTGGTCGATGTGCGAGCAGTGCGGCACCACGCAGGAGATGCCGGTCGGGTCGGTCTTGGAGGGACGGCTCGACGGGGTGTGCATCATCTTCAGGAAGCCGTTGCGCAGGAAGTCGCCGGAGCCGCCAAGGCCGTTGATCATCCGGGTGCCGCCCACCAGGGTGGAGTTGGCGTGGGCATAGATGTCGATCTCGACCGGGGTGTTCATGGCGATACAACCCAGGCGGCGGATCGGCTCAGGTGCGTTGGAGATGGATAGCGGACGCAGGGTGATCTTGTCGAAATATTTATCCATGTTGGCAAAGAAACGGGGGAAGCCCGGATCAGCCGACAGGGACAGCGAACAGGAGGATGCGCAATCCAGCTTGCCGGAGTCAAACAGGTCCAGCATGGTGTCCTGCAGAACCTCGGTGTAGACGGTCAGGTTCTTGAAGGGGCCCTTTGCCAGGCCGCCGATAACGGCGTTGGCGATGGAGCCGACCCCGGACTGGATCGGCAGCAGGTTCTTGGGCAGACGGCCGGCCTTAACCTCGTGGGTAAAGAAGTCGATGATGTGGTTGGCAATCGCCTCGGAGGTGTCGTCCTGCTCGGCAAAGGCGCGGCCCTGGTCACGCAGCTTCGACTCAACTACGGCGATGACCTTGCTCGGATCGCAGGGGATCGAGATGGAGCCGATGCGGGAATCGGCCTTGGTAATCTCAAAGATCTGGCGGTTCGGCGGCGTCAGGGGGGTCAGCAGGTCGTGAATGCCTTTGAAGGAAGGCTGTCCGGTGTTTACCTCCAGAATCACGCGATCGCAGATCATCAGGATTTCAGGGATTACGCCGCAGGAGGAGGTGGGAACCAGGCTGCCGTCTTCCAGTACTTCAGATACCTCGATGATGGCCAGATCCAGTTTGCCGGTGGGGGTGTCCTTGGTGTAGAAGCCATAGCCCAGGTCCTGTGCAAACAGGGAGAGGTGCTTGTCGCCCATCCGGATGCGGCCGGCGTTGATACCGGCAGCGATGTCCTTGCCGGTCTGGTAGGGCCAGCGACGATCGATCATGTCGTTTTGAGCCCAACGGTTTTCGGTCTCTGCGCCGACCGACGCGCCGATGAACAGGTTGAACTTCAGCTTGCCTTGCAGGTTGTTCTTCTCAACATGCTCAGCCAGGGCAATCGGCACCACTTTGGGGTAACCGGCCGGGGTAAAACCGGACCAGCCCAGGTTCATGCCGTCTTTAAAAAAATCAATGGTCTGCTCGGGGGTCATAACCTTATTCAACAAAGACTTACACTGAACGCGGTCTTGCAGGGTTCCATACTCGGACATCGTGTTACCTCCTGTTTGTTTTTTGCGTTTACAGCAAAACGTGCTGTCTGCATTAAAAGTGGGTTGAAAAAGCCTAATCGGGGAAATATTGTACAAATATTAAGCGGTTATTTGTTTCGATATTGGGCCTTCATTAGTAGAACCGAATTTTACTTATCTGCTCGGAGCTGTCAAGCTAAATTATATGGTTTTCAGCATTTTCAAGCAGTAAAGGGGTTTGGTGGATAGTTGACCTGTAGCAGGCAGAGGCCCTGGGGCGGGGCGGTGACACCACCCAGGCAGCGGTTAGGGGCCTGCAGTAGCTCAGCGACCAGGTTTGGGCTGAACCGTCCCCGGCCGATATCCACCAGGGTACCGGCCATGATCCTGACCATATGCTTGAGGAAGCCGCCACCGGTGACATCAATCGTGATCAGCGGGCCGTGCTGATGAATCTCGATGGCGTCGATCCGGCGCAGGCTGGTAACGGCGGTACAGTTCTGACCCCGGAAGGCGGCAAAGTCGTGCTTGCCGATAAAGTGCGCAGCGGCGCTGCGCATGGCGTCGAGGTCCAGCTGGTCGCGCACGTGCCAGCTGCTGCGGCGGTTGAGGGGCGAGCGTTGGCGGGCATTGTAGATGGTGTAGCGGTAGGTCTTGCAATCGGAGCCACCGATCACCCGGAAATCGTTGGGCACCTCTTCAGCCGACTGGACGGCGATATCTGCAGGCAAAAAGCCGTTGAGCCCCTCCACAAAGGCCCGCAGCGGGATGCTGGATTCGATCCGGAAGGTGGCCGGCATGGCCAGGGCATGCACACCGGCATCGGTGCGGCCGGCGGCCTGCACCCGCACCCGTTGGCCGAGTATCTTGGCCAGTGCCAGCTCGACGGTCTCCTGGATCGAGGTGCCGTTGGCCTGCTGCTGCCAGCCGCAGTAATTCGTTCCGTCGTATTGGATGATTAATTTTACCGTTCGCATACCCACCCTATTTGCCACAGCGGGCACAGAGTTCACAGAGAAAAATGCACAACGGGAAAGCCCCCGGCCAAGGAAGGCCGAGGGCTTGTTGCGACACATAGATACACATTGAAATGAGGATTTTTTCGTTCTGGGTCTGACAATTGAGGAATGACGCGGAGGCGTACTTTGCTGGTACGCCGCACAAGGCATTCCGACGATTGGCAGGGCCAGGGCGGAAAAAGACCGTTTCTATTTCTCCAAAAGGATGCGCAACATCCGCCGCAACGGCTCCGCCGCACCCCACAGCAGCTGGTCGCCGCAGGTGAAGGCCTGCAGGTACTGGGGCCCCATCTTCATCTTGCGCAACCGGCCGATCGGTACGGTCAGGGTGCCGGAAACGGCGGCCGGTGTCAGGCCCGCCAGGGTCTCGGCCTTGGTGTTGGGGATCAGCTTGACCCACTGGTTGTCGTTGGCGATCAGGTTTTCGATCTCGGCCAGCGGCAGGTCCTTGTTGAGCTTGATGGTCAGGGCCTGGCTGTGGCAGCGCATGGCGCCAACCCGCACGCAGATGCCGTCCACCGGGATCGGGCTCGTGGTGCCCAGGATCTTATTGGTCTCCAGGAACCCTTTCAGCTCTTCGCGGCTCTGGCCATCCTCCACCTCGCGGTCGATCCAGGGCAGCACGTTGCCGGCCAGGGGGAAGCCGAACTCCGTGGTGGGCATAGAGCCGTCCCGCAGGGCGCCCGTCACCTTGCGGTCGATCTCCAGGATGGCGGAGCCGGGGTTTTTGAGCTCCTCGGCCACGGTGCCCTGCAGTACCCCCATCTGGGACAAGAGCTCCCGCATGTTGGGAGCGCCGGCGCCGCTTGCCGCCTGGTAGGTCATGGAGGAGAGCCACTCAACCAAGCCGGCCCGGAACAGGCCGCCCAAGGCCATCAGCATCAGGCTGACCGTGCAGTTGCCGCCGATAAAGTCCTTCTGGCCGTTCTTCAATGCCGCGTCGATCACGTTGCGGTTGACCGGATCGAGGATGATCACGGCGTTATCTTCCATCCGCAGCGTGGAGGCGGCGTCGATCCAGTAGCCGGTCCAGCCCTGCTTGCGCAGTTCGGGGTGCACGGCCTTGGTGTAGTCGCCCCCTTGGCAGGTGATGATCACGTCCAGCTGCTTCAGTTCGGCGATGTCGTCGGCGTTCTTCAGGGTGCCGGCGTTCATCGGGGCAGGCTGACCCGCCTGGGAGGTGGAGAAAAAGACCGGCTCAAAGCCGAGGGCAAAATCGTTCTCCTCCTGCATCCGCTGCATCAGGACCGAACCGACCATGCCGCGCCATCCAACGATACCAACTTTCATGGCTGTCACTCCTTTATCGTACGTTAGTAGAAATTAGCCTAAAGCCTGAATGATGGCGTCACCCATTGCCTTGGTGTTGACCAGTTTTTCACCGGGTTTGTCCTGGAAGATGTCGCGGGTGCGATACCCCTGGTCCAGCACGGTCTTTACGGCGTTGTCGATGGCGTCGGCCGCCTCCGGCATACCGCAGGAGAACTTGAGCATCATGCCGGCCGACAGGATCTGGGCGATCGGGTTGGCGATCCCCTGGCCGGCGATATCCGGGGCCGAGCCGCCGGACGGCTCGTACATGCCGAAGGTGCCTTCGGCCAGCGAGGCCGAGGGCAGCATCCCCAGGGAGCCGGTCAGCATGGCGGCCTCGTCGGAGAGGATGTCGCCGAACATGTTCTCGCAGAGGATCACGTCAAACTGCTTGGGCCACTTGACCAGCTGCATGGCGGCGTTGTCCACGTAC
>DIKW01000044.1:2538-6210 GCA_002424705.1 Geobacter sp. UBA5608 | reverse complement strand
TCCGGCAAGGGGGCCGGCTTTACCGCCAGCATCCTGGTGTTGCTGGTCTACTACGTGCTGCTCTCCTTCCTGCGCACCCTGGCCGAAAAAGGCAGCTTCCCGCCGGCCCTGGCGCTCTGGCTGCCCAACCTGCTGTTTCTTGGCGTCGGGGTGGTGCTGTTCCGGCTTGCGGTGCAGGAGCGGTCGCTGCGTGATCTGCTGCTGCCAAGCAGGAGGGCTGTCTGATGCACATCGTCAGCCGCTACATTGCCACCGCCTGGCTGCGGATGCTGCTGCTCTGTCAGGCCGGTTTTCTGGCGATCTACCTGATCCTCGACTTCATGGAGAAGTTCGGCCGCTTTATGCGCTATGGCGCCTCACCCTGGGCCATCGCACAGTTCTTCCTGTTCAAGCTGCCGGAGATGATCGGCCAGAGCATGCCGTTCGCCGTGCTGATGGCCACCCTGCTGACCTTAGGCATGCTGTCCCGCAGCAGTGAGCTGACCGCCCTGCGCAGCTGCGGTATGAGCCTGCCGCGCATCACTCTGCCGCTGCTGGTGTTGGGGTTGGGCTGCAGTCTGCTGCTGCTGTTCAATGCCGAGCTGCTGGTGCCCCAGGCCTACAACCGGATGGAATACGTCGATAAGGTGCTGATCAGAAAAAAGGATCGCAGCACCGTCTTCAGGCTGAACAACATCTGGTTCCGTTCCAACAACCTGCTGCTGCAGGCCAAGGTATTCGACCCCACGGCGGTGGTGCTGAAGGGGGTTACGGTCTGGGAGGTGTCGCGGCTGATGGAGCCGGTGCGGCGGCTGGATGCCGAGCGGGCGGTATATGGTCAGTCCGGCTGGCAGCTGGAGCAGGTCAAGATCCGTCCCTTTGGCAGCGGCTCCCGTCAGGTGCAGCGGGTGGAGCGTTTGCCGCTTGAGCTGAACCTGAAGGTGGAGGACCTGCGGATACTGGACAACAAGGCCGATAACCTGAGCTTCCGTGAACTGCGCGAGTATGCCACCAGCCTGCAGAACGGCGGCTACAAGGCCGACCGCTACCTGACCATGATGCATGCCAAGCTGGCATTGCCCTTTGGGGCGCTGGTGATGGTGGTGCTGGGCATCCCGTTTGCGCTGAAGACCGGCCGTACGGCCGGGGTAGCGAAGGGCGTTGCCATCGGCGTTGCCCTGGGCTTTGCCTACTTCATCATCAACACCGCCGTACAGTCCTACGGCCGCAGCGGTGTGCTGCCGCCCTTGGTGGCGGCCTGGGGCGCCAACCTGATCTTCGTATTGTCAGGCATCTGGCTGGCGATGACGGTCAAGCAGCAGTAGCAGCGCCGGCAGAAACAGCAGGAAGGCCAGCACGATGGCGGCCATGCCCAGCGACATGACGGCGCCGATGGAAAACACCCCCTGGTGGCGGGCCACCATCAGGGCGCCGAAGCTGAACAGGATCGTGAGTGCATTCAGCAAGACCCCCCGGCCGGCGCTGCTGGTGGCCACCTGCACCGGCGACTCCTCACCCCGCCGGTGGCGGCTGATGATGTAGATGGCCGAGTCGATCCCCACCCCCAGCAAGAGCGGCATGACGATGATGTTGGCCACGTTGAACTTTAGGCCGCACAGCCACATCCCCCCCACCATCAGCAGCAGACCGACCACCAGCGGCGTAATCCCCAGCAGGGTCGAGCGGATACTGCGGAATGCCGCCAGCATGATCAGCACCACCCCGCATAAGGCGTACAGAAAGGCCTGCAGGTAGGATTGCTTGAGGATCTTGAACGATTCGTAGACGCTGACCGGCTCGCCGGTGGCATGGGGATCAACGCTCTTGATCTGGGTTACAAATGCGGCCAGCGGCTGTTCGTTGAAGATCTCTTCCTTGGGGGCGATCTGCAGCAGCAGACGTCCGTCCTTACCGACAAAACGCTGCTTCAGGATAGCCGGGACATCGGCTTCGGTCACGGGGCGGGCATTCAGGCTCTCCTTCAGCAGGGCCAGCTTTCCCGGCAGCGGGGCAAACATCCGTTCCTGCATCGCGCGCAACATGGCCAGGGCGTTGCCGTCTTTCTCCTGTTCCAGTCCGGCGAAGAATCGATCCAGGGTTGCCGAAAAGGCGGCTGCTGGTTCGGCCTGCGGCAGTTTTTGCTGTTCCAGGCGCTTGACGAGTAACGCCACCCGTTCGTGGAACCGTTCAAAGACCGCCGGCAGTTCCATCACCTGCAGGTTTTCCTGATAGGGTATCGGGTTCACCGAAGCCATGATCTGTCTGATCCGGGCAAGCGCAGCCAGTTTTGCCGTTTGTTGATCCGGCACCAGGGCCGCCAGGCTGACCACATGATCTACGCTGGGTAATGCCTCAAACTGGCTGGTCAGCTTGAGCGCATGATCACGGTCCTGTGCCATAGACACCCCGAAGTAGCCGGAGTTTTCCTTGCTGCGCATCAGCTGGTAGGCGTAGCGCACCGATTCAAGGTCTTTGGCCTGCAGGTTGAGCAGGTTGAAGTCAAACGGGACGCGGGGCAGGGCGGCTACACCGGCCAGCGCCAGCAGGGCGGTGGCAGCGACGATCAGTCCGGGGCGTCTGAACAGCCCGGTGAGACGTGGACCTGTGGAGATAGTCCGGTGCTTCGTGTTCTGTGTGGTCTGCCCTTTGTGTACAAGCACCAGCATGGCCGGCAGCACGGTGAAGGTGGCCAGGAAGCAGACCCCCACCCCGACGGCGGCGATCAGCCCCAGCTCGGCGATCCCCCGGAAGTCGGTCAAAAGAAAGGTCAGAAAGGCCAGGGCAGTGGTGGTGAAGGCCAGCAGGATCGGCCGCAGGTTTGTGCTGAGGCTTTCCTGTAACGCCTCTTCAAAGGGGTGCTGTTGCAGCAGCTCCTGGTGGCGCAGCACCACCTGGATGCCATACTCCACCCCCAACCCCAGCAGCATGACCGCAAAGGCCATTGAGAGGATGTTTAAGTGCCCCACCAGCAGGGTGGCCAGGCCGAAGGCCAGCGCAATGGCGCACACCAGCGCCACCATGGCGGCCAGCATGGTGCGCAGCCCCCGGAAGGCGAACAGCAGCAGCAGGGCGGTCAGTACCAGCGACAGGATCGAGGCCAGCTTCATATCCTGCATGCTGGTGGCCATCTCTTCATATTCCAGCACCGGCACGCCGGTGATGCCGGCCGTCAGGCCGCTGAATTCGGCTTCACTGCGCAGCAGGTGCAGTTCAGCCCGTACCGTTTTGATCGCCTGTTCGGCCGGCACGAAGCTGCCGGCCTGCTTTACGGGGCGGATGGCGATTACCTGTTGCTTGCCGGCGCTTTCCAGCATGGATGGCGTCCCATCGAGACTGCCGGAGAACAGGGCATCCATGGAGAGCGGGGCGCTTTTGCCGTCGAAGCCGTCAAACCCCTTGCCGAGGGTGGTGAGCATAAAGGACAGCCGTTGCAGCTTGGCCGGTGTGGGATGCTGGAGGTAGTCGTCGATCTGATCGCTTAGGCCGCTGAACAGGGTCTTGATCGACGGGTCGACCGCCAGGCGCTGCAGGAGCGGGGCAGCCAGTTCGATGGTCTGCGCCATCTGCTGCAGCTGCTCCAGCGGCATGAACAGCAGGCCGTTCTGCCGGAAGTAGGGCAGTCCGCCCGGATAGAGCACCTCCAGAAACAGACGCGGCTCCTGGGACAGTCGCGCATAGAGCCGGTCACAGAAG
>DIKW01000044.1:0-2513 GCA_002424705.1 Geobacter sp. UBA5608 | reverse complement strand
TGGTCGCCAAAGCTGGCCCGATAGGCCTGGTAATCCTTTTGGAACTGTGCGTGCTTCGGCATCAGGTCGTCGCGGCCGGTCAGAAACTCCAGGTTGGTGGCCGTGTAGACCGCTGCCATGACCGACAGCAGCAGGGCGATCGCCAGCACGGGCCAGGGATGACGGATAATGGCGTTGAACAGACGGCTGGTGACAGTGGGCGCAGGCATGCGGGGGGCTCCTCGGGCTCGGATAGCATGTTGTGCTTACCGTGCCGGACCGTAAAAGTCAATCGTACGGGGCGCTTCACAAAGGGAAGGGCATCGGGTAAGCTGAAGCTCGAATTCGTGAGTCACAAGGAGGCACACTATGAAGATCGTCTGTCTGTTGGGATCGCCCCGCAAAGAGGGTAACAGCGCCAGCGTGGTGGCCCGTCTGGCACAAAAGGCCCAGGCGTTGGGGGCCGAGGTTGAGACCATCTACCTGAATGGCCTCAGCTATCGCGGCTGCCAGGCCTGTTATGCCTGCAAGAACGGCTCGGAGGTCTGTGTGCTGAAGGACGATCTGGCGCCGGTGCTGGAGGCGGTACGCACCGCCGATGCCCTGGTGCTGGCCTCGCCGGTCTACTACGGTGATGTCAGCGCCCAATTGAAGGCCTGTATCGATCGCAGCTTCTGCTTTCTCAAGCCCGAATACTACGCCCGGCCTGACTGCAGCCGGCTGGAGCCGGGCAAGGGGCTGGCCATGATCCTGATCCAGGGCCACCCTGATGAGCAGTCCTTTGCCGACATCTACGAGCGCTACAACTTTTTCTTCACCTGGTACGGCTACCGCCCCGGTCATCTGCTGCGCGGTATCGGCATCTCGGAGCGCAGCGATGTCACCAAGCGGGACTACCTGATGGAGGGGGCCGACCGGATCGCCGAACAGCTGGTGGCTGGTCAGTAGCGTCTGGCGCAATCGGTGGTATGGTTGCAGGGGGCGCGTTCTGCCCGAGACTGCACAGGAGGAGGAGGCATGCAAACGTTCGTGATCGGTCTGATCGGCCTGCTGCTGAGCTGTTGTCTGACAGGAGGGGCCTGGGCTGCTGAGGTGGTCGACGTACCGCTGAATGCCACCCGTTCGGTAACCACCGGAGGCCATCCGGCCGGGTTGCCCTCGTTCTTCGGTCCCAGCGATTACTCCTACGCGATCTTCAGGTTCACCGGGCTAACGCCGGGACAGCGTTACCAGGCCACCCTGAGCTACGAATCAGGCACCGACATCGGCTACGGCCACTCCTGGGTGGACGGCAACCCCTTCGGCCGGGAGTACTGGTCCTTTACCGGCATCGGCACCGGCACCGGCAGCGGACCGCGCCGGGAAAGCCAACAGACGTTCCTGTTCACGGTTGATCCCACGAGCAGTTGTGGCGATCTGTATCTGGTGCTGAAAAGCAACCGGCCCATGGCGCTCAAGGTCTCGTTACAGCGTCCCAGCGGGGTCAGCAAGGATTCTCAGGACCGCTACGGTTATTATTACGTGACCGATTTTGACGCCGACCGTACGGCGCCCTTTCTGCTTAAGCGTTGCACCGCCGCCGCGGTCAAACCGGCCAGCACCCTGCCGTCCGGTTTTGTAGAAGTGCCGGTCAACGGCAATGCGTCGGTCACCACCGGGCCGCGTCCAGCAGGCCTGCCAAACTTCTTCGGCCCGGGCGATTATTTCTACACCCTGTTCAAGCTGGTGGGGTTGGTGCCGGGACAGCGCTATGAGGTCACGTTCAGCTTCGACTTCGGCGCCAACATCGGCTACGGCCACTCCTGGGGAGATGGCAGCCCCTTAAGCAGGGACTACCGCCATTTCACCGGCATCGGCACCGGTACCGGCAGCGGACCACGGCGGGAAGATCACAAGAAATTTCTGTTTAGCGTTGATCCCCACAGCAGTTCCCAGGCGCTGTATATCGTCTTCAGCAGTAACCGGCCGATGCCGCTCAAGGTCGCGTTGCAACGAGCGAGCGGGGTCACCAAGGATACACAGGATCGCTACGGCTATTATTACGTGACCGATTTCGACGCCGACCGTACGGCGCCCTTTCTGCTAACGCGGTGAAAACATGACCAACAGCACCCTCTGGCATACGCTCCGATCCGACGAAGTGCTTCAACAGTTAGGCGTTGTGCCCGGACAGGGGCTTGCTGCGGCCGTTGCCAGAGAACGGCTGCGCCAGTTCGGCCCCAATACGTTGCAGGAACAGGGGGGGCGATCGGCATGGAAGATCCTCTGGGAGCAGATCACCTCCACCATGGCCTTGATCCTGACCGCCGCCGCCGTCCTGTCGGGGCTGGTCGGTTCCTTTAAGGATAGTGTCACCATCCTGGCGATTGTGGTCTTGTTCGCCCTGCTGGGATTTGTGCAGGATTATCGTGCCGAACGGGCCATGGCGGCCTTGAAGCGTTTGGCTGTGCCGCTGGTGCGGGTGCGACGGGACAGCCAGGTGCTGGAGCTGCCGGCCGTGGAGCTGGTTCCGGGCGATATCGTCTTGTTGGAGG
>DIKW01000056.1 GCA_002424705.1 Geobacter sp. UBA5608 | reverse complement strand
AAGCAGGCCGAGTGCCATACTACCTCAGGAGGAAAATACCATGCCTAAGCGTCTTGAAGTCTACAAGTGTCAACATTGCGGCAATATTATTGAAGTCATGGTGGGCGGCGGCGCCAACATCGTCTGCTGTGGCGAGGAGATGCAGCTGCAGACTGAGAACACCGTGGATGCTGCCAAAGAGAAGCATGTGCCGGTGATCGAGAAAGGCAACGGCACCATCACCGTTAAGGTGGGCAGCGTTGCCCATCCGATGGAAGAGAAACATTACATCCAGTGGATCGAGCTGATCGCCGACGGCAAGGTGTATCGTCAGTTCCTGGAGCCGGGCCAGGCTCCGGAGGCTACCTTCTGCGTGACGGCCGAGAATGTCTCGGCGCGTGAGTATTGCAACCTGCATGGTCACTGGAAGGCATAACCCAGCCCAGCAACCGTTTGAAGCGTATGCCAAAGCCCCCCCGGAACAATCCGGGGGGGCTTTGGGCTTTATGGCGTATGGTCAAGCAGTTCCTGGATCCCGTGCGGCGGCAGCGGTCGACTGAAGTAGAAACCCTGCAGCTGGTGGCAGCCCAGCGAAGCCAACAAGGCAGCCTGCTCGCTGGTTTCCACCCCCTCCGCCACCACGCTCAGCGCTAGGTTATCGGCCAGGGAAAGCACGGAGTTGATGATGGCCAGGGCATTTTTGTCGTTGGGCAGGTTCTTGACAAAGGAACGATCGATCTTGAGTTCGTGCAGCTGCATGCGCTGCAGGTAGTTGAGCGAGGCATAGCCGGTGCCGAAGTCGTCAATCGAGAGCATGACGCCCAGCTGACGCAGCCGTTGCAATGTTGCTATGGCCAGGCTGCTGTCCTGCATGACGACGCTCTCGGTCAGCTCCAGACAGAGTCGTTCCGGCTCGATGCCGGTGGCAGCAATCACCGACTCTACAATCTCCGGCAGGTCGCCGGCGTGGAACTGCACGGCAGAGATATTGACCGACAGTTGCAGCGGGGTGTCGGTCGGCTGCTGCCAGGCCATCAACTGTCTGCAGGCGGTTTCCAAGACCCAGCGGCCCACCTCGACGATCATGCCGGTCTCTTCCAGGATCGGGATAAAGTCGTTGGGCTGCACCACCGACTGCTGGTGAAGCGGCTGCCAGCGCAGCAAGGCCTCCACTCCGCATATCCGCCAGCTCCCGGCCGTAACCTTCGGTTGATAATTCAGGAAAAATTCATTGCGTTCCAGCGCCCGGTGCAGGCTGGTCTCGCGCGACATCCGTTCACGCAGGCGGTCGCTGAGGTCGGTAGAGTAAAACGCGTATTTATCACTGCCCAGCTGCTTGGCCTGTGATAAGGCCTGGTTGGCATGCTGCAGCAGGCTGTCCAGCGATTCGCCGTCATGAGGAAAGGCGGCGATGCCCAGGCAGGCCGTGATGAACACCTCCTCAGCCGCGAGGTTGAACGGAGGGGCCAGTACCTGACGGAGCGCCTGGATGCAGCCATGCACCTCGCCGCAACCGGTCAAAAGGATCACGAACTGGTCTGCGCCCAGACGTCCGACCGTCACGGTTGCTGATTCATGCAGCCGTAATCGCTGGGCGGTCTCCACCAGCAGCAGGTCGCCGTACGCATGGCCAAAGGTCTTGTTGATCGATTTCAGGTTGTCCAGGTCCAGCAGGATCACGTACAGGTCATGGGGCAGGTCACCCTGCCTGACGAAGGCGTCGAACAGTTCACGCAGCTGCGGCCGCATCGGCAGGCCGGTTAGGGGGTCGCTTGAACGCAGTTGCTGCAATTTCAGGGCGTGGTCTGCCACACTGCGCTCAAGTTCAGTCTGGCGACTCCGCTGGGCAGTGATCTCGGCAATCCGTGCGCGCACCTTTTCGATCACCTGCTCAAGGGAACGGAAGTCGTGTATCGGCTTGGTGATGTAGTCCCAGGCTCCCTGACGTACGGTTTCAATGGCATAACTGACCGAACCGTTGCCCGAGATGACCACCACCGGGGTGTCGGGGGAGCTTTGGCGGATGGCGGTCACCACCCCCAGACCGTCCAGTTCAGGCATCATCAGGTCGGTCAGCACCAGATCGGGCTTGAGCTTGGCAAACAGCCGCAGGCCGTCGTGTCCGCCGTCGGCCTCATGCACCCGGTAGCCTGAATCCTTGAGGTAGGCCACGATACTGCGGCGCAGGGCAGCGTCGTCATCGATGATCAAGACCGACTGGATGACTGGTTTAGGCATGGTTTCCGTCCTGGGTGAGCGGGAGTCGGATCATGAAACAACAGCCCTTTCCGGGTGATGAGGTGACGCTGATCAGCCCTTTATGGTTTTTGGTGATAATGGCGTGGGAAACGGCCAGACCCAGGCCGGTACCCGATCCCACCGGTTTGGTGGTGAAGAACGGCTCAAAGACCCGCAGACGGGTCTCCTCATCCATGCCCGGACCCTGGTCACACAGCGTCAGCAGGGCATACTTGCCGTCCCGCCGGGTGGTGATGCTGATGGCCCGTTCTCCTCTCCAGTCAGACATGGCCTGTGCAGCGTTTTTAACCAGATTGATCACCACCTGTTCGATCTCGGTTACGTTGAGCGGCACGAGGGGCAGGTCGGGGGCGTAGGCGCGGTCGATACGCAGTTCCTGGAACTTGTGCAGCTTGCGCAGTTCATAATCGCCGCCGGCCAGTTCAAGGGCGTGGTCAATCACCTCGTGCAGCGGTGCCAGCTGGTGGCTGGCGCTGTTCTGACGGCTGAACTGCAGCATGTTGTCGATGATGCGCGAGGTGCGTCGGACAGCCTCGCTGATGCTGTGCAGATAGCCGGTGATCTCACGTTCTGCCAGGTAGGTCTGCAGGGTGTCCAGATCGAGCCCCAGCCGTTCCGCAACCTGCCGGTTAGCCGACAGGCCGGGTGATAATCTACGCTGCAGGTTTTGCAGGTCCTGGGCGATGATCCCCAACGGGTTGTTGATCTCATGGGCCATGCCGGCTGCCAGCCCGCCGATCATCAGCATCTTTTCATGCTGCAGCAGGATCTCCTGGGTCCGGCGCCGCTCGGTGGAATCGACTACAAATCCGTCAAAAAGCAGTGTTTCGCTGTCGCTACCATCCCGGATGGCCCGGATATATATGGTGCCGAAGAAGTGGGTACCGTCACGGCGCAGGAATTCCAGATCGTCCAACACCAGCGTCTCAGTGGTCTGCAGCTGGCGGATCAACCGTCGCCGCTGGTCGGGATCGGCGTATAGCTGATTGGTGATGTCGCTGATTTCACGCATCATCAGTTCGGGAGAAGAGTAGCCGAAGATGGTGGCAAAGGCGTTGTTGATGCTGGTCAGGCGGCCGTCCGACGTTGATTGGAAGATGCCGATCGGTGCGTTGTCGAAGATGCCGCGAAAGGTGGCCTCAGTGGCCTGCAACTGTGCCTTGAACTGCTTCAACTCGGTGATGTCCTGGATCAGGTAGACCGCGTGGGGTTGCCGGGCGATCATCACCACCCTGACCGATAGCAGGCCGGTGCGCAGTTCTGATGCCGTGGTTTTGAACTGGATCTCCTCGCAATCGATCCGCCCCTGTGCCACCAGCGCCGCCTGCAGCCGGTCGTGTTCCTGGCGGCTGTCCAGCAGGCCAAGTTCAAGGGTGGACTTGCCCAGAATCTGATCACGGCTCAGCCCACTCAGCTCGCAGAATTGACGATTCAGGTCGACGTAGATGCCGCTGTCCAGCGTGACCAGGGCGATGGCGATCGGGCTTTCATCGAAGATGACCTTGAAGCGGCGCTCGCTGGCATGCAACGCTTCAAGCGCTTGGATGGAATCGGTGATGTCGATGTTGAGGCCAAACGTGGCCACCGTGGTTCCGTCGGTGCGGATCGGCGCCACAATCTTACGAAAGACCCGTTGTCCCTCGCGGACCTCCATATCAAAGCTCTCGCCCGCTAGGGCCTGGTCGAGATACACCTGCCACAATCGATTTAAGGCCGGCGACACGCCATCCTCCTCCGGGGTGCGGCCGAGCGTGACCTGGTAGTGTGCAGCGTTCAGGTCGTTCTGCATCAGCAGCCGGCTGTCGCGGTCGCGCACCCAGAGGTCGAACGGTATGCTCTGGAAGAGGGTTTCCAGGAAGGCGTTTTTCTCCCGCAGGGCAGCTTCGGTTGCCCTCAGCATGCTGGTCTTGCGTTCGACACTGCGGCGCAGCAGCAGGGTGAAGCACACCAGCAATGCCGAACAGGCGATCAGCGTTGCAAACAGCAGTTTGAGCCAGAACGGGATGCTGAAGCTGTCCTGGGGGTGCAGCCAATGGTTGATGGAGCGGAAATAGAGCGAGTGGGGCTGCGCCTTGAAGAGTTCCAGGTGACGGTTGACGGTGGCCACTACTTGCGGGTCGGTCTGTTGCGCAAAGGCAAAGTGGACACGGATCGGGTTGAAGATGATCGGTGTTGCCTCCACCCGGTAGGCTGCCGCCCGCTGCATGGCGAACAGACGCCCCACCACCGCCACATCCACCTCACCGTCGGCCAGAGCCTTGAAGACCGCATCAAAGTTCGGGTAGTCGACCAGTGTGACGTCGATGCCGAACTCGTCCAGGTGATTGCGCAGGTAGATGGTCTGCACGTTGTTGGGAACGACGCCGATGCGGCGCCTGTGCAGCTCGAGAAAGGAGTGGATGTGGGCCTCGGGCCGTGAGTAGACCACACCCCAGTTGGTGATGACGTCATCTGCCGAGAACAGGTACTGCTCGGCCCGTTCCGGCAGCCAGGCCAGCGGCGCCATCAGATCGATCTGATGGCTGCCGAGCATCTCCAGGCATCTGGCCTGGGGGCAGGGGACATACTCGACCTGCCACCCCTCCAGCCTGGCAATCTCGTTCATCAGGTCAACAAACAGTCCCTCCGGCTTGCCATTGGAGGAAACGCTTGCCAGCGGCGGGTTCTGTTCAAGTCCCATCCGCAGCGTAAGCTTTGCCGCATACCCTGGGATGGGGATGCAGGTCAGAAAAAGGCAGCAGGCCAGGATGCAGCAGGGCAGTCTGAACGGTTTATGCAACATCTGGCCCGCTTACCTCCCTGTCCGCTACAGCTTGAATTGACCGACCAGCCGTTGCAGCTCCTCGGCCTGGGTTGAGACGTTGTTGGCCGCCAGGGCGGTTTCGCTGATGCCGCGACTGTTCTGCTGGGCCAGTTCATTCAGATTCAACACGTTGTGGCTGATCTCGCGGGTGGTGGAGGTCTGTTCCTCGGCCGCCGTTGCGATCTGGTTGATCTGGTCAGTGACGGCATTGACCTGGTTGAGGATCGCCTGCAGCGACGTCTCCAGTTGCGCAGCCTCGGCGGCGCCCCGTTCGGTCCCCTTGACCCCTTCCTCCATGGAACTGATGGCGGTCTTGGTCTCCTGCTGGATGCCGCGGATCATATCGCTGATCTCTTTGGTGGCGCGGGTGGTCCGCTCGGCCAGGGCCCGCACCTCATCGGCCACTACGGCAAAGCCGCGTCCCTGCTCACCGGCGCGGGCCGCCTCGATGGCGGCGTTTATGGCCAGCAGGTTGGTCTGGTCGGCGATATCCTCGATGGTGGCGACGATGGCGCCGATCTGGTCGGAGCGTTGCCCCAGCGACTCCACGAGCTGGGCATTTTCCTTGGTTTTCTGGCCTCTGAAGCGGATGCCCTCGACCGTCTTAGACACGACCTCGAAGCCCTGCTGGGTGGTGTCGGCCGCCTGCTGGGCATTGTCGGCCGCGTTATGGCAATTGCCGGCAATGTCGTTACTGGTGGCAGCCATCTCCTCGCCGGCGGTGGCCAGGGTGGTGGACTGTGACGAGAGCTGGTTGACGCTTTCGGTCATCTCTTTGGAGGTGGACTGCAGCTCGGTTGCGGCCGATGCCAGTTGTACGGCGTTACCGGCAACCTGGGAGATGATCTCATGCAGTTTGTCCACAAAGGCGTTGAACCACTCGCTCAACTCGCCCACTTCGTTTTTGCCGTGGATCGGCAACCGTTTGGTCAGGTCGCCCTCGCCCTGGGCGATATCCTTGATGGTATCCACCACCTCATGGATCGGCTGGCTCACCGAGCGGGCCACCAGCCAGGCCAGCAGGACCGTCAGGCCGAGGATCGCCAGCAGGGCAGTGCCGATGCTGATCTGAATCGTCCTGATGTGGGCTTTGACGTCATCGATATAGATGCCGGTGCCGATCACCCAACCCCAGGGCTGAAACAGCTCCACGTAGGAGAGCTTGGGCACCGGTTTGTCGCTGCCCGACTTGGGCCAGGCGTATTCCACGAACCCCTTGCCCTTCTCCTTGGAGACCTTGGCCATCTCCACAAACAGCGCCTTGCCGTTGGGATCCTTGTTCTCGGTCAGGTCACTGCCGTTCAGCTCCGGCCGCAACGGGTGCATCACCATCCTGGGGGTCAGGTCGTTGATCCAGAGATAGTTGGTGCCGTCCTCGTAGCGGATGCTGGCAATCCGCTCGGCTGCCCGCTTTTGAGCCTCTTCCTTGGTCAGGGCACCGCTGTCGATCTGTTTCTGGTAGGAGATCAGCATACTGGTGGCCTGCTGCACCAGGTAGCTGGTGGCGTGTTGCTTCTCCTCCATGATCAGGCCGCGGATAAACGGCACCAGCAGCGTGTAGGCCGCGATCACCAGCAGTAGCCAGGTGGCCAGCGAGAGACCCATGATCTTGGCGAAGATGCTCCAGTCGCGATAGCGTTTCATCGGTTACCTCCTGTTGGTCAGACGGCAAATGG
>DIKW01000004.1:1368-3301 GCA_002424705.1 Geobacter sp. UBA5608 | reverse complement strand
CCACCGTCAAGCTGGTGGAGCCCAAGACGATCCAGCGCAGCGAAGGCAAGGCCAAACGGGTACAGGACAACAGAAAGCTGTAGAAACGGTCTTTTTTCGCTCTGGCACAGTCTCCCAGCGAAATGTCTTGTGCGGCGTACTGAACAGGTACGCCTCCGCGTCATTTCTCGGGAGTCAGCACCATAACAAAAAAATCCTCGTTTCATGGCAAGGAGTCACGAGTATGAAAGTCGAACAGCTCTCCATCTTCATCGAAAACAAGTCCGGCCGCCTGGCCGAGATCACCCGTATCTTGGGTGAGGCCGGCATCAACATCCGGGCCCTATCCCTGGCCGACACCTCCGATTTCGGCATCCTGCGGCTGATCGTCAATGATGTGGAACAGGCCAAGACGGTGCTGAAGGAGAAGGGTTTCACCGTCAACAAGACCGAGGTGGTGGCGGTGGAGGTGCCGGATCAGCCCGGTGGCCTGTCCACGATCCTGCAGGCCCTGGATCGCGACCGGATCAACGTGGAATATATGTACGCCTTTGTAGAGCGCTGCGGCGGCAATGCGGTGATCATCTTCCGTTTCGATGAGACCGACAAGGCGATCGCGGCACTGTCGGGCAATAAGTTCAATATTCTGGCGGGTGAGCGACTCTATTCGATGTAATCACCCGTGTGAAAAGGGGGGGGACCATGAAGAAGCTGGTGATGATCGGCAGTATGGCACTGTTGATGGTCTGTATGGCAACGGCGGCCATGGCGGCTGGAACCATCAAGATCGGTGGCCTGTTCAGTGTGACCGGCCCGGCCTCGTTTCTGGGAGAGCCTGAAAAGAAGACCCTGGAGATGCTGGTGGCTGAACTGAATGACAAGGGTGGCATCAACGGCCAGAAGCTGGAGGCGGTGATCTACGACACCGCCGGTGACGCCACCAAGGCGGTGCAGTTGGCCACCAAGCTGATCAGGAACGACAAGGTGGTGGCCATCATCGGCCCCAGCACCACCGGCGAGTCGATGGCGGTGCTGGCCCTGACCGAAAAGCTGAAGATTCCGCTGATCTCCTGTGCTGCCGGCATCAAGATCACCGAACCGGTAAAAGAACGCACCTGGACCTTCAAGACCCCGGCCAACGACCATGTGGCCGCTGAGAAGATCCTCAACTACATGGCCAAACAGAAACAGAAGAACATCGCTTTGCTGACCGTAACCGACGGTTTCGGCGCCTCGGGCCGCGAGCAGTTGAAGGAATTGGCAGCCAAGAAGGGCTTTAATATCGTGGCTGATGAGACCTACGGCCCCAAAGATACCGATATGACACCGCAGCTGACCAAGATCCGCGGCAGCAAGGCCGACGCCGTCATCTGCTGGGGCACCAACCCCGGGCCGGCCATCATCACCAAGAACATTAAACAACTGGGAGTCAAGATCCCGGTCTACATGAGCCATGGCGTGGCCTCCAAGAAGTATATCGAGCTGGCTACCCCGGCTGCTGCCGAAGGGGTGATGCTGCCGGCCGGCAAGCTGGCCGTCTATGAGATGCTGCCTAAGAACGATCCCCAGCAAAAACTGCTGCGCGAGTACGACGCCGCCTATCGTAAGGCCTACGGTGTTGAGGCCTCCACCTTCGGCGGCTATGCCTACGACGCCTTCCTGTTGGTGACCAACGCCATCCGGACCAAGGGGGACACACCGGCCCAGATCCGCGACGGGCTTGAACAGACCAGGAAGCTGGTCAGTGTCTCCGGTATCTTTACCATGTCGGCCAACGACCATAATGGCCTTGATCTGTCGGCCTTTGAGATGGTGAAGGTCACCAAAGGTGACTGGGCAATCCTGAACTAGGGGGGATGACGATGCTTGCACGAATCATGTCTGTTCTGATGTTGGCGGTGACAGTGTCGCTGACCGCTTCATTTGCCCTGGCAGCCGATACCATCAAGATCGG
>DIKW01000004.1:0-1290 GCA_002424705.1 Geobacter sp. UBA5608 | reverse complement strand
CAAAAGCTGGAGTTGATCGTGTATGACACCGCCGGTGACGCCACCAAGGCGGTGCAGATGGCCACCAAGCTGATCAGGGACGACCAGGTGGTGGCGATTATCGGCCCCAGCACCACCGGCGAGACCATGGCGGTGATTCCGGTGGTGGAGAAGGCCCGTATCCCGCTGATCTCCTGCGCAGCCGGCAGCAAGATTACCGACCCGGTCAAGCGCTATGTCTTCAAGACCGCCCAGAATGATGCACTGGCCGTGGAACGGATCTACGACTACCTGAAGCGCCAGAGGCAGAATCGGGTGGCCCTGCTGACCGTTTCCGACGGTTTTGGCGCCTCAGGTCGTGAGCAGTTGAAGGCCCTGGCCCCTCGCTTCGGCATGCAGATCGTGGTGGATGATACCTACGGCCCCAAAGATACCGACATGACCTCCCAGCTGACCAAGATCCGGGCCTCCCAGGCCCAGGTGCTGATCGTCTGGGGCACCAACCCCGGTCCGGCGGTGATTGCCAAGAACGCAAAACAACTGGGGCTGAAGCTGCCGCTCTACATGAGCCACGGCGTCTCCTCCAAAAAGTTCATCGCCCTGGCCGGCGATGCCGCCGAAGGGGTCAAGTTGCCCTCCGGCAAGGTGATCGTGGCCGACGTGCTGCCAAAAAAAGACCCGCAAAGGGCCTCGTTACTGGCCTTTGTAAAGGACTATCAGAATCACTATAAGCAGGAAGGCGATCACTTTGGCGGCCACGCCTGGGATGCGGTTATGTTGCTCAAAGGGGCCATCGAGCGTGGCGCCTCCACCCCTGAGGCGATCCGCGATGGGTTAGAGAATACCCGTGATTTCCATGGCATCGGTGGTACCTTCACCTATTCGGCCAATGATCATGCCGGTCTGAGCAAGGACGCCTTTGTGATGGTGGAAATCAAGAATATGGACTGGAATCTGGCAAAACAGTAACGGTCCTTTTTATGTAGCTGGCAGGTTTATTACCGGAAAGGCAGGCATCCGCCTGTCTTTCCGTATTCAAAGGTTGCACAGAGAACCCATGGAATTAGGAACTCAACTGTTACAATACCTGCTGTCAGGGCTTTCCACCGGGGCGATCTATGCCTTGATCGGGATCGGTTTTTCCATCATCTACAACGCCACCGGCATCATCAATTTTGCCCAGGGGGAGTTCGTGATGCTGGGCGGGATGCTGACCCTGTTCCTGTTATCGGTGCTGCAGTTGCCGCTCTGGATCGCCATTCCGCTGGCCGTGCTGCTGGCCGCCCTGGTGGGGCTTTTGTTCGAGCGGCT
>DIKW01000008.1 GCA_002424705.1 Geobacter sp. UBA5608 | reverse complement strand
CCTATCCGCGAGGGCTGGTGGGAGGTGTCCACCACCACCGTGATGCCCGGCATGCCGATCAAGCTGCCGCCCACGGTGGTCAAGCACTGCTACACCAAGGAGGATGTCAAGGATCAGGCCAAGGTGGTGGCCGGCAGCAACAAGGACTGCAAGATGACCAGCTACAAGGCTTCCGGCAACAAGGTGACCTGGTCCATGGTCTGCACCGGCCAGAGCGCCGGCACCTTCAGCGGCGAGACGGTCTTCAGCGCCAACAGCTATGTCTCCACCATGCAGATGAAATCCCAGGGCCAGAACATCAGCATGAAGATGAACGCCAAACGCCTGGGCGACTGCCCGAAAAAATAATTCTGCTGCTACAACCTGTAAGGAGGGGAGTGAGGATGAGTATCTATTTTACCAAAGAGCATGAGTGGGCCAAGGTCAACGGTAACCTGGCGCAGGTGGGGATCAGTGAGCATGCCGCCCATGAGCTGGGGGACGTGACCTTTGTTGAGCTGCCGGCCATCGGCAAGCAGGTCAAGCAGGGCGAGGTGCTGGCGGCCATCGAATCGGTCAAGGCGGCCAGCGATATCTACGCCCCGCTGTCCGGCAAGGTAGTCAAAGTCAATAGTACGTTAGATGCAACACCGGAGCAGGTCAATGAAAGCCCGGAACAGGCCGCCTGGATGCTGGAGCTTGAGCTGAGCGACCCGGCCGAGGTGGGCAGCCTGATGAACAAGGAACAGTACGACGCCTATCTGAAGAGCCTGTAGGAGCACGCACCATGACCAGCCACTACTGCCCCCATACCCCGCAGGAGATCCGGGAGATGCTGGACGCCATCGGCGTGGCCAGTATCGAGGAGTTGTTCGCCCCGATCCCGGCCGAGCTGCGGGCCAAGACCTTCAACCTGCCGGCCGGCATGTCCGAGTTCGAGACCTTGGCCCGCATGCAGCAGCTGGCGGCCGACAACTGCAGCCAACTGTCCCTGTTCATCGGCGGCGGTTTCTACGACCACCTGATACCGGCTGCGGTGGATCACCTAGCCGGGCGGGCCGAGTTCTACACCGCCTATACCCCCTACCAGCCGGAGTGTTCGCAAGGTACCCTGCAGGCCCTGTTCGAGTATCAGACCGCCATCTGCCGGTTGACCGGCCTGGAGGTCAGCAACGCCTCGCTGTACGACGGCGCCACCGCCGTGGCCGAAGGGGCCCTGATGGCCCTGCGGGCCACCAACCGGAACCGGCTATTGGTGGACGGCTGCATCAACCCGGCCAGTCGGCAGGTCTTGAAGACCTACCTCTCCAATCTGGATGTGGAGATCGTCGAGCTGCCGCCCCTGGATGGCCTGCTGAACAGGCCGGCCCTGGCACAGGAGCTGGATGACCGGGTTGCGGCGCTGCTGGTGCAGTACCCCAACATCTTCGGTTGCGTGGAGGATTTCAGCCCGGTGGCCGAGCAGGTACACGCCGCAGGTGGCCTGCTGGTGACTGCGGTCTACCCGGTGGCCCTGGGAATGCTGAAGTCGCCGGCCGAGATCGGCGCCGACATCGCGGTGGGGGATGGCCAGTCGCTGGGCAATCCGCTCTCCTTTGGTGGCCCTTCCTTCGGCTTCATTGCGGCCAAGAAGGCCTACATCCGTAATATGCCGGGCCGGATCGTGGGGGAGACGGTGGATAAGAACGGCCAGCGCGGTTTTGTGCTGACCCTGCAGGCCCGCGAACAGCATATCAAACGCCACAAGGCTACCTCCAACATCTGCAGCAACCAGTCGCTGTGCGCCCTGCGGGGATTGATTTTCCTGTCGGCCCTGGGCCGCGAGGGGTTGACGGAACTGGCCCAGCTCAACTACGACAAGGCCCAGTACGCCAAGGCCAGCTTGGCCGCTATCCCCGGTGTGACGGTGCTGCAAAGCGCCCCCAGCTTCAACGAATTTACGGTCAGCCTGCCCAAGTCGGCCGATCAGGTGGTCGGGGCGCTGTTGGCCAAGGGGATCGTGGCCGGTCTGCCGTTGGGGCAGTATTTTGAGGGCTCGGAAAACCTGATGGTGGTGACCGTGACCGAGAAGCGCAGCAGGAAAGAGATCGACCTGCTGGTGAGAGAGCTGGAGGTGGCGCTATGCAACTGATCTTTGAGCAATCGGTCCCTGGCCGCAAAGGGGTGATGCTGCCGGCCTCCGACGTGCCACGGGCCGCTGCCCTGCCGGAAGGCCTCAGGCGGGCTGAGCCAGCCGCCTTGCCGGAGCTGTCGGAGCTGGACCTAGTGCGGCACTTCACCAACCTGTCCCGCCGCAACTTTTCGGTGGATACCCATTTCTACCCCTTGGGTTCCTGTACCATGAAGTACAACGCCAAGGTGCTTGAGAATGCGGCTAACCTGTTTGCACCGCTGCACCCGCTGACCGCCTTGCTGCCGGGCGGCAGCGACCTCTGCCAGGGGGCGCTGGGCATGCTGTATGACTTGGCCCAGATGCTGGCCGACATCACCGGTATGGATGAGGTGACGGCTCAGCCGTTGGCCGGCGCCCACGGCGAGATGACCGGTATGCTGCTGATCGCCGCCTACCACAAGGCCAAGGGCAACCAGAAGAAGTACGTGGTGGTGCCGGATTCATCACACGGCACCAACCCGGCCTCGGCCGCCATGGTGGGCTATGAGATCATCACCATCCCCACCGCTCCCTACGGCGATATGGATATGGAGCTGTTCAAGCAGGCCATGAACAGCGAGGTGGCGGCGGTGATGATGACCTGCCCCAACACCCTGGGGCTGTTCAACCCCCACATCAAGGAGATCGCCGACATCGCCCACAGCCATGACGCCCTGATGTACTACGATGGCGCCAACCTGAACGCCATCATGGGCAAGGTACGGCCCGGCGATGTGGGCTTTGACGTGATTCACGTCAACCTGCACAAGACCTTCGGCACCCCCCACGGCGGCGGCGGCCCCGGTTCCGGTCCGGTGGGGGTTAAAAAGGCGCTGGTGCCGTTCCTGCCGATGCCGTGCATCGTGCATGACGATGATTCAGGTCAGTTGCGGGTGCAGACCGACAGCCCCCAAAGCATCGGCCGCACCGCCAACTTCTTCGGCAACTTCGGGGTAATGGTCAAGGCCTATGCCTACATGATCATGCTGGGCAGGGAAGGGCTGATCCAGGTTTCGGAGCAGGCGGTGCTGAACGCCAACTACATCAAGGAGAAGCTGAAAGGGTATTTTGAGTTGCCCTACGACCAGACCTGCATGCACGAGGCGGTCTTTTCGGCCTCCCGCCAGCTGGAGCATGGTGTGCACGCCATCGATATCGCCAAATTCCTGATCGACAAGGGCTACCATCCGCCCACGGTCTACTTCCCGCTGATCGTCAAAGAGGCGATCATGATCGAGCCCACCGAGACCGAGAGTAAGCAGACCCTGGATGCCTTTATTGAGATAATGATCGAGGCGGCCCAGTTGGCCGAGTCCGATCCGGCAGCCTTTGCTGCCATGCCGGTCAGCATGCCGGTCACCCGGCTGGATGAGACCAAGGCGGCCCGGGAGCAGAACGTCTGCTGCGTGGGCTAGTACGGTTTGTGGTGCCGCACCTAAAAAAGCCGACCGGGGGTTCCCGGTCGGCTTTTTTAGGTAACGGCTGAGAGCTGACCGGGCGGTTTTTCGGACCGGTCCAGCGCTTAGTTGGACGATCATGTGTTTTATTAGGTGGTTACATCGTTCTTGGCAGTCTTGGTTTTCTTGATTTCTTCAATTCTGGTTACGAGGCTAATAGTTTTTTCCTTAAATTCACCTTCATCTAATTTGGATATGATTCTTTCAAGAAGGTTGAAATTCCACGTAAATTCCAAGGTAGGACTTCCATCAAGAATAATATCTATGTCATTGAGATCAGTAGTAGCATTCACTCCTCTTAATCCTTGATTAATCGATTTAAGTAGTTTAAAAATTACATTTTCTGTCGCATTAAAATTGTACTGTTCGCTGATGTTTAGTAGTCCATCGCATGCACTATCATTTCTTGATATAATACTCGCTTCAAGCAGATTTAAGTAAGTTGAAACATTGTTTTCTAAATCAAATTGATATTTATGAAATTCGTAAATTTCTGATATGCAGAAATTGTCTTCGATTAAACTTTTATACCCTTGTATGAATTTACTATCAGCGGCCATTGCATCCCAATATTTTTTGTAAACATTAAGTTTTCCTTCAATGTTGTCGTAACATTTCAGCAGATTATTGACGTAAAGTAAGTTATTTTTTATCTCAATGGCCTTCTCATAAAGTTCTATTGCTTTATCGCAATCATTCCTGTTTCTAAAAATATTACCCAGATTGTTTAAAGCCGCAGACTCATTTGGTTTGTTTTCCAAATGCTTTTGATAGTTTAGTAATGCTTCATTTTCCTTTCCATTTTCTGCTAATGAATAAGCATATTTGAATAAATAGTTCTTATTGAATTTGTCATTGTCAACAATGCTATCAATTACTTTTTCGACTTCTTGGTATTGTTTAGCGGCAAACAATACGTCAATTTTCTTATATAACAACAATGGATTTGATTCATGTTGCAAACTGTCTAATATCTTCAAATGACTAGATACATTTTCTAATTGTTGAGCTAATGCATCTGTAATGGACCCACTCGAATTTTGAGATGCGTTGTCAATCATATTCTCCATATTTTTTGAAATGTAACTTTCTGTATACTCAAGCACGAAAGATTCGACTAATTTATAAATTTCATCCCTGTCTTTGAAAATCTCATTTTTATATTCTGTTATTTCTTCTTCCATACTCTTCAGCTTAATTAGCTTATTATTAAATTCATCAACAATTTTATCATATTGTTCTCGGAACTTGTCCCTGTCAGCTTTTATCTTTTCGTACTCAGTTTCAACTTTCTGAGCTTTCCAACCAAAATAAAAAATGACTAACGCTAGCAAAGATCCCAATACCGCTGAAACGTACATAATAGTGTTATTTTGTATCTCGAAATTCTTCACTACGTAGTCATATTTATCGGTAATGGTTTTCACATCACTTTGCAACTTGCTGACGTCAGCTGCTGTTTTCGATTCAGTTGGCGCAGCTAGCGCATAGCTGATTGGAATAGTGTTGCTAAGCAAAAAAACTATTATCACAACTAATCTCATCATTTTCTCCTTGGTCGACTCGCTAATCTACGGTTTTCCTATATAAGAAACTTGTCTCCTATATAGGATGCTTGTTTCTTATATGAGAAACCAGCCGGGTTAATTATATAAGATGCTTTACAACTGTTTGCCCATTTCGGAGACAGTATATAAAACGACCCTTTTGTTGCAGCATCCGAGGGTTCGTTTAGCTTCACGGTCGTGACTCTGACAGCTCTTCGCGAATAAGCCAGCGCCCGTTGTCATCAGGCGACACAAGCAGGGAGAGCGGACTTGCGTAGTTTTTCAGGTTGGAGAATCGCGTCGCCCAGATGCGCACCATGGCACCTTCTTTTGAATAGCTGATTTCCGAATAGGTGTTCGTGTCGCCCCTCAGTTTTGCCAGGGGCATGGCCTGGCGTATCAGGGTTTTGTAGGTGCTGGCCGGCATGGTCAGTTCTCTCACCTGCCCAGTGGGGTAGGTCCGCTTGTTCTTAATCAGGGCATCATCCGCGTAGAGATCGGCCGCAGCAGGGTCAAAAGCGTGCTCCAACTGCACATACTGCTCAAACAACGCCTTCGCATCGTCAAGTGGCGCGGCTACACTGGAAGCCGCCCATAAAAGTACTATGCAGAACATGGTGCCTACTAATCGCTTCATGCTGTTCCTCCCTGCACTCTGTTTAGTAATTCTCAACATAACTGTCAAACGCCCACCAGCAAGAACCGCCACCACTATGACTGGAGCGGGTCTTTTTGTCGAAAGCGAATTCCCCCTCGCACGCCATCCCGTTCTCAAGAGCTTGTCGTAGTTCGCCCCAGCCCTTCAGGAGCGTTGGTTCAGTCATCCATGGCGGCGGTTGCCGGTAAAGGACTTTCAGTTTGTACCGGAAAGACGCATTGGGGAAGCCGAACGAATCGCTCTCTGCAATCTGAATATCCACGAATTCAATTGACGGTTTCCCCAGGGGGAAGCAGGTGCTGTAACTCGAACCGAGGCGGTGTTTATAGGCCGGAGTCAGGGTATAGATGTTTGCCTTGAAAAATCTGCCGGCATCTTTCCCTTCGCCGGCAACCTTTTTCACCGTCCGTTTGGTCACGATCCCCAGGCGTTCGAGGACATTCAGGTAGGGAATCGTCTTGTTAGCTACGCGGTCATAGGGCCCCCGTGGTTTGTCGGTAAAAATTGCCACTGCATACCTGTGGAGCCCATTATCTGAAAGCCGCTTGTCGACCGGCAGCTTGTCAATACCGGGCAGATCGATGCACGGAATCGGCCAAGGATCTTGCTGGCCGACGCCGTGAGATGTTTCGAGGATTTTTTTGATTTCATTGACAGTCGGTGCAGGTAACGCCTTTAGTTTGTCTATTTGGCGTTTCATTTCAGCGGAGATGCGAAGATTCTCCGGGCGTTGAGCATTGCCGGCATCCGCTGATTTTTGGAGCTGCAACGTTTTCATTGCGGAATCATAATCGAGCCACTTCCCGTCTTTGCGAACGACGGCTACGGTAAACTCCTGCCCGGCAAGATTCTTGCCGATCTCTGGAAACATGGCCTGGATATGCGTGTCTCTGGCCCATGGGGCGAGATCAGTCTCAGAAGCCAGCCCTGATCTTCTACGCACTTCGTAAAGTTCAGCTCCATCTTGGCTGCCGATCAGTTTCGTCCTGGACGGGATAATACCCAGATAGCGTGCCGTACCATAGGCAAAACAGGTCATCTCCGGAGTGTAGCCGCTAGCGGCCCAGCCCTTTTTCGTCAGTGCATAACGGGTTATTGCTTTTGTTTTTCCGCTTTCCTTGGTTGTCGGCTGGCTTTTGCTGAGCAGGCCCACCTTTGCGAGAGCATCCAGTTGGCGCAATTGTGTTGCACGGTCTTCGCGCAGCATGGTGTCGGCGTAGAAGTCCATATGCCAGGCCATCGGCAGCTCAGCCTTGGATTTTGCATCCGGTGCGGGGTGCGCTGGAAGTGGGATGCAGAGAGGTTGGACAGCCGGATAAAAAAAGTGATCACCGCGGTGCGATGGGTTCATTCTCTCCCATAGAGCGCGGACAGCGTTCTCCAGGTCTGTTTGGGCAGGCTGGATTTCATGGCCCTTTTCGGAGGCATGCACTCTTTCGCCCGGTAGTAGTGCTAAAGCCAGCAGGATGCTGGTGATAAGATTGATGATGAATGGGTTCACGTTGGGCGTCTCCCATACGTAGCAAGTGAGCAATAAACATGAACAGGCTCAACCGTTAAGCCAGTCTGTTCCTTGAGTTTTCCGTAGGCCGTTTCCGATCAGACCTCAAAGGATTGCAGGGGATCGGGGATCACCACCTGCTGCAGCCCCAACTCACCCCGCAGGGCCTCGGCCAGGCTGTTGGCGGCCTGATCCTCGCCATGGACGATAAAGGTGCGTTGCGGTTTTTTGTTCATGACCTTTACGAAGTCAAGCAGTCCCTGTTTATCGGCATGGCCGGAGAAACCGGGCAAGACCTCCACCTTGGCCCCCACCTGAAACTCCTCCCCGAAGATGCGCACGAGTTTCTCGTTTTCTATCAGCCGGCGGCCCAGGGTATTGGGCGCCTGCCAGCTGGTGAAGAGGATGGTGTTGCGCGGATCGCCAATCCGGTTGCGCAGGTGATGCAGTATCCGGCCCCCCTCCAGCATGCCGCCGGAGCTGATGATGATGGCCGGGGTTTTCAGGCTGTTCAACATCTTTGATTGCTCCACCGATTGGGTGTACTGCAGACGGCCGAAACCGAAGGGGTTGTTGTCGTCGTCGGTCAGCAGAAACTCGCGGATCTCGTCATCGTAGACCTCGGGATGGAGCCGGAAGACCTCGGTGGTGCGGGTGGCCAGTGGGCTGTCGATGAAGACCGGCAGGTCGGGGATGGCGCCGGCGCTGTGCAGCCTGTGCAGGGCATACACCAGCTGTTGGGTGCGGCCCACGGCAAAGGCCGGAATCAGCAGCGAGCCGCCACGGCTGACGGTCTGGTTGACGATCCGCCCCAGCTCTTTTTCGGATGCTGAACCGTCGGGGTGCAGCCGGTCACCGTAGGTGCTCTCCATGATCAGGATGTCGGTGCCGTCGCTGATCGGCTGCGGGTCGCGAATGATCGGGATATCCGGGCGGCCGATATCGCCGCTGAACACCAGGCGGCGTTGCTGGCCAGTGCTCTTTTCATCGATATCGAGGATGACATGGGCGCTGCCCAGCATATGGCCGGCATCCAGCAGGGTGAGGGTGATGCCGGGAAGGATCTTGCGGGGCCGGTTATAGCTCAGGCCTACAAACTGCTCCATGGCCCTGGCTGCGTCGGCCTTGGTGTAGAGCGGCTCGAAGGGCCGTTGGCCCTGTTTTTTCCGGCGACGGTTGACGTATTCCACATCCTTTTCCTGGATCGAGGCACTGTCCTGCAGCATGACTGCGCACAGGTCGCGGGTGGCCGAGGTGCAGAAGATGTCGCCTTTAAAGCCGTTTTTGACCAGGCAGGGGATGCGGCCCGAGTGGTCGATATGGGCGTGGGAAAGGATCAGGCAGTCGATCTTGGCGCCCCGGCAGTCATCGCTGCGGTTTTTTTCAAAGGACTCCTTGCGTTTGCCCTGAATCAGGCCGCAGTCCAGCATGATGGTCCTGCCGTTGACCTCCAGCAGGTGCTGGGAGCCGGTGACGGTGCGGGCTGCGCCGTTGAAGGTAAGTTTCATGGGGGGCTACCTTTCATCAAGCGTCGGTCCGATTGTTATACCATGCTCTGCGAGGTCGTAAACCAAGAGTTTTGGCTTCCCCATGGTCCGGCGTTTCTTCCGCCGGCAGGCTGTGCTATCATCCTGGCCTGGTTGATCGCAGCACTTCCGGTGAGGGTACGACAGGACAGATGCTCACACACGACGACCATACCGCTGTCTGGCGGCTGATTGATACCGGCCCCCTGTCCGGCGTGGAGAACATGGCGATCGACGAGGCGCTGTTGCGCTGTTTTGATCCCGCCTCATCCCGGCCGGTGCTGCGGCTGTACGGCTGGCAACCGGCGGCCCTGTCGCTGGGCAGGTTTCAGAAGGCGGCCGATGATCTCGATCTTGAACGTTGCCGGGCTGACCAGCTGAGCGTGGTGCGCCGAATCACCGGCGGCGGGGCGATCTATCATCGCGATGAGCTGACCTACAGCATCATCTGTAGCCCGTCGCAGATCCCGCCGGCCGCCTCGGTCAAGGATTCCTTCCGGGTGCTGACTTCGTTCCTGCTGGGGTTGTACCGTGCCCTGGGGCTGCAGGCCGATTACGCGCTTGATCTGGCGCACGACGGCAGCAGGCTGGGGCAGCGCACACCGCTCTGTTTTGCCGGCACCGAGAGCTACGACATCATGATCAATGGCCGCAAGCTCGGCGGCAATGCCCAACGCCGTTCCCGTGGGGTGATTTTTCAGCACGGCTCGATTCCGCTGCACAACCGGGTACAGCTGGGCGTGCGCTATCTGAAAAGCAAGCCGCTGGGGGTTGAGCAGGGCAGCACCTGTCTGGTCGATCAGGGGATTGCGGCCGATGGTGAGCAGCTCAAGCAGACCCTGGTTGGACAGTTTGAGGCGCAGCTGGGGGCAACCCTGCAGGCCGGTGACCTGACGGCCGAGGAGCGGGCGCTGTCGCGCAGGTTGGCAGCAGGTAAATATGGCGAAGATCGTTGGAACCTGGAAGGTATTGAACCATGAGACTGCAGCGTAAACCGGACTGGCTGCGCAAGAAGATCAATCCTGGTGAGCAGGCCGAGATGCGCGCCCTGCTGGGGGAGCTGCGGCTGAATACGGTCTGCCAGCAGGCGCTCTGCCCCAACATTGCCGAGTGTTTCAGCTGCGGGCAGGCCACCTTCCTGATCCTGGGCCGGGATTGTACCCGCCAGTGCAGCTTCTGCAATGTGGAGAAGGGTGCTGTACCGCTGCCGCCGGACAGCGATGAGCCGAACCGGGTGGTCGAGGCGGTGCTACGCCTGAAGCTGTCCCACGTGGTGATCACCAGCCCCACCCGTGATGATCTGGCAGATGGCGGGGCCAATCAGTACGCTGCCACGGTGGCCGCCATCCGGCAGCGTTCACCCGCTACGGCCGTCGAGCTGCTGGTGCCGGATTTCGGCGGGGATCAGCAGTCGCTTGCCACGGTTTTGGCGGCCAGACCGGCCGTCCTGGCCCATAACCTGGAGACGGTGCCGCGCCTGTATGCGGTGCGCCAGGGGGCTGATTACCGGCGTTCGCTCCAATTATTGGAACGGGCTGCGGCAGCTCCAGAGGCTGCGCCGACCAAGTCAGGGATCATGCTGGGGCTGGGGGAGACGGAAGAGGAAGTGGTGAATGTGCTGCAGGATCTGCGGCAGGCGGGCTGCAGCTACCTCGCCATCGGCCAGTATCTGGCTCCCAGCAGGCGACATCAGCCGGTGATGGCCTACATCAGGCCTGAGCGGTTTGAGGAGCTGCGGCAGCAGGCCGTGGCGATGGGTTTCAGCCATGTGGAGAGCAGCCCCTACACCCGCAGCTCCTACCACGCCGCCAACTACGCATAAAAAAAGGCCGCCTGGTTGGGCGGCCAATGAAATGGTTCATCGGTGTTGATCGATCAGACAAAGGTTGAAAAGCCGTAATCCGGGCTCTTCATCGGTTGCGGGGCCTGCTTGGCATTCTGCTCAAGCAAGGCAGCCATCCTGTTCTGTGCCTCTGCCGCCTGCTTGATCATGGCCGTTGACAGGGCCTGCTGGGTCTGTGACGACTGCATCAGTTGACTGGCGCCGGCGATTGAACTGACATCCATCTTCTGCCTCCTTGGGTACTACCGTTGATGTATCCTACCAATTAAGTGGGGATCGGTTCAATGTTTTTTTGTGCTGGCTGTTATCTATTGAGATACCGGAATCTCTGGTATAGTGTCTGCAAAAGAGTGCAAAGACGTAACGGGGAGGGCTGATGTTAACTATTCTATGGTGGCACTGGCTGGTGCTGGGGCTCTGTCTGATCGGGCTGGAACTGCTGATTCCGTCCTTCACCATCATCTGGTTCGGCCTGGGTGCGGTGGCTGTTTCGCTGCTGGTGGTGCTGCTGCCCGGTAGTCCGCTCTGGCTGCAGGGGCTGTTGTGGGCGGTGGCCTCGGTGGCCTTTACCCTGATGTGGTTCAAGTATCTCAAGCCCAAGAACAGCCGGACACATGCCGGTCAGTCCAAGGAGGCGATTGTCGGCGAGACCGGCATCATCATCCGCGGCACCAGCAGCAGTTATGATAAAGGGGTGGTGCGCTTCAGGATCGCCATCCTGGGGGCCGATGAATGGACCTGTTATGCCGAGGAACCGCTGTCCGTCGGAGAAACGGTGCGGGTCGAGGATATCGAGGGCCAGATCTTAAAGGTACGTACACTGTAAACCGGGAGGAACTCTATGCCAGGAATGATTATCGTCGGCGTCTTGTTTGTGGTGGTGGCCGCCACCATCTTTGCAGGCATCAAGACCGTGCCCCAGGGCCAGGAGTGGGTGGTTGAGCGGTTGGGGAAGTACAGCTGCACGCTGAAGCCGGGTCTGAATTTTATCATCCCCTACATTGATAACGTCGCGTATCGGGTCTCCACCAAGGGCGATGTGCTGTCGATCGGTTCCCAGGAGGTGATCACCAGGGACAATGCGGTGATCATCACCAATGCGGTGGCCTTTATCAAGGTGACCGAGCCGACCCGGGCGGTGTATGAGATCCAGAACTATGAATACGCCATCCAGAACCTGGTGATGACCACCCTGCGGGCGATCATCGGCCAGATGGAGCTGAACAGCGCCCTGTCGGAGCGGGAGCATATCAAGGCCCGGCTGCAGGAAAACATCTCAAAAGAGGTGGCCAACTGGGGTATCTACGTCCAGTCGGTGGAGATTCAGGACATCAAACCGTCTGAGTCGATGCAGAAGGCGATGGAGCAGCAGGCCAGTGCCGATCGCTTCAAACAGGCTGCCATCCTGGAGGCGGAGGGACGTCGCGAGGCGATGATCCGCGAGGCCGACGGCAAGCTGGAGGCTGCCAAGCGTGAGGCCGACGCCCAGATCAGGCTGGCCGAGGCCTCGGCCCAGGCGATCAAGGATATCAGCAATGCCGTACAGGATCGCGACCTGCCGGCGGTGTTCCTGTTGGGTGATCGCTACATTAACGCCCTGCAGAAGATGGCTACCTCGCAGAACAGCAAGATGGTGGTGCTGCCGGCCGACCTGCCGGCGGCGGTGCGCGGTATCATGGGCAAAGGGTAGGGTGGGTGCAGCGCAGCCACGACTACTGGATGGCCAAGGCCATGGCCGAGGCCCGCAAGGCTCAAGTCAAGCATGAGGTGCCAATCGGCTGTGTGATCGTCCGTGACGATATCATTATCGCCCGTGCCCACAACCTGCGGGAATCGAAGCAGGACCCGGCTGCCCATGCCGAACTGCTGGCCATTCGTAAAGCCGCCAGGAAGCTTGCTTCCTGGCGGCTGTTGGACACCACGCTCTACGTGACCCTGGAACCCTGCCTGATGTGCATGGGGGCCATCATCCTGGCCCGCATCCCGCGGGTGGTCTTCGGTTGTTTCGACCCTAAGGCCGGCGCTGCCGGCTCCCTGTACGACCTTTCCAACGACCCGCGCCTGAACCACCGCCTGGAGCTGGTGAGCGGCATCCGGGGCGCGGAATGTTCCCAGCAGCTCAGCTCCTTCTTTGCTGCCCTGCGGCAGCGTCGTCGCGCAACATCATAGTTTCACTATATCTAAATTAAATAATTCTAAGTGGCATCAGCTGATTGAGCAATGCTATGATGCGACATTATGAACCCTTAAGGAGAAGGTATGCGTCGCATTGTGCGAACTCTGTGCTGCACGCTGTGCTTCCTGCTGGCGGTTTCTGTTGTTCCGGCCCTGGCGGTGAAGATCAATACGCCGGCGCCTGATTTCACCCTCAGCGACCTGCAGGGGCAGAAGGTCAGCCTGTCTGCCTACCGGGGCAAGGTGGTGCTGCTCAACTTTTGGTCCACCACCTGTCCGCCCTGCGTGGCGGAGATCCCCTCACTGGTCAGTCTGCAGCGCGAGCTGAAGGGGCAAGGGTTGGTGGTGTTGGGGATCGCCCTTGATCCTACGGAAAAACCGGTGCGGGAACTGGTTAGCCGGCTCAAGGTAGACTATCCCACCCTGATGGACAGCGCCAAGGATGTCTATTTCGATACCTACGGCCTGTTCGGGCAGCCGGTCAGCGTGATCGTGGACCGAACCGGCGTGGTGCGCGAAAAGATCATCGGCGGGCTTGAGTGGACCTCACCCCAGGTCATGAACAAGATGCAATCCTATCTGAAAGGACGGTAACCGGTATGCAACGCAGATTGATCTATGGGGCCCTGCTGGCCGTGGCCCTGCTGGTGTCTGGCTGCGCCTCCTCTGGCAACTTTATGGTCTACAAGAATGCCAAACACTTCTATGTGACCAGCACCGGGCCTGAGCTGAAGCGGATTCTGTGCGACTCCGGCGATATGGACAAGATCGCCGTGGATTCGCAGCTGCCGCCGATGCTGCAGAAGGACCTGAAAGACGGCATCTGCAGTTCCAATAAGGTGAAAGAGCGTCTGATGACGCTGCTGGAGGGGATGACCAAGCAACAGCGAACGGCCCTCAAAGAGGCCTTCCGCGCAAACGGCTACGACATCAACGTCGTGGCCAACTGTTGAGGCAGCGCCTACTAGCGCCCGGGTGGCGCTACTGCACAAGGGGTTGAGTTTTTCCCCGGCATGGTGTATAGGATTGACGGCCTGAGCGATCAGGCCGTTTGTTTCACTGGAGAGGTGTCCGAGTGGTCGAAGGTGACAGACTCGAAATCTGTTGTACAGCAAGGTACCGAGGGTTCGAATCCCTCCCTCTCCTCCAGTTA
>DIKW01000103.1:792-33636 GCA_002424705.1 Geobacter sp. UBA5608 | reverse complement strand
GCGCCTCGGCGGCGACGAATTCGCGTTCGTGCTCGAAGACATAAGCGACGTGCGCGACGTGGGCCGGCTCGCGCGCACGCTGCTCGACTCGGTGGGCGCGGCCATGGTGATCGACGGCCGCGAGATCTTCACGACGCCCAGCATCGGCATCAGCATCTACCCCGACGACGGCAGCGAGGCCGAACAACTGATGATGCGCGCCGACCAGGCGATGTACGGCGCGAAGAGCCGCGGCCGCAACGTATTCCAGTTCTTCGAGAGCACCATGACCTCGTCGGCGCTGGCGCAACTCGAAACGCTGGGCGAGCTGCACCGCGCGCTGGAGCAAAACGAATTCTGCCTCTTCTACCAGCCGCAGTACGACATTTCGACGAATCGGATCGTCGGTATCGAAGCGCTGCTGCGCTGGCAGCATCCGCAGCGCGGGATCGTTGCGCCCGGCGAATTCATCGGCATTGCCGAGCAATCGGCCCTGATCGTGCCGCTGGGCCGCTGGGTGCTGCGCGAGGCATGCCGCCAGGCGCGCGCATGGCTCGACGCGGGCTTCGAGTTCGGCCGCATCGCCGTCAACCTCTCGGCCCGGCAGTGCGTGACCGACGGCTTCCTCGCCGACCTGAGCGCCATACTCAGCGAAACCGCGCTGCCGGCCGGGCGGCTCCAGCTCGAACTGCTCGAAAGCATGGCGATGAATACGCGCGAAGAGATCGGCACGCTGCTGCGCGAGCTCATGGCGCGAAACGTGAGCCTTGCCATCGACGACTTCGGCACGGGCTACTCGTCGCTCGCCTACCTGAAAGATCTGCCGGTGGACACGCTCAAGATCGATCGTTGTTTTATGCGTGACATACCTGGTGATCTGGATGACGCAGCCATTGTGGATGCTATCATCGCCCTGGCTGCGGCGCTGCGTTTGCGGGTGACCGCCGAAGGCGTTGAGACCGAGGCACAGCTGCGGCATCTGGCTGTCCGGGGCTGCCATGAGGTGCAGGGTTACCTGCTGGGTAGGCCGCTGGCGGTAGAAGATTTCGGCGACTTGTTGCAGGGGCGGATGCCGGTGGTAGACGATCATACGGTCGCTATGGCACCGGCCGTGCAGGTCCAAAAGCATGAAGTCAGTGAAGAAATGCCGGTTCCGCTGGTCCCGTCCTGCGAATATGTGCGCGAGATTATGGTGGCGATCGAACCGATCCAGCCCGGCGACCGCCTCACCACAGCCCTGCAGCGGTTCCAGACCCGCCGGGATCTACAGGTGCTGCCCGTGGTGCAGGGCGGCCAGGTTGCCGGCATCCTGAACCGTGTGACCTTTATCGAAGAGCAGGTTATCGGACGCCATGGTTACGGATTCCATATCAACCACGCCAAAAAAATCCGCGATCTGATGAGCCCGGTGGCGCTGCTGCTGGAGGCTGATCAGCGGATCGAGGAAGCGGCCCGGGAGGTCTTTCGACTGACCGGCACCTTGAAGGCCGACAACATCTGTGTGGTGCGTCAGGGCCGCTATGCTGGCGTGCTCGACGTGAACCTGTTTGTAGGAGCGATCACCGCCATCAACCTGGTGCTGGCCAAGGGGGCCAATCCGCTGACCGGGCTGCCGGGCAACGAGGGTATCCAGCGGGAAATCACCAGCCGTCTTGCAGCGGGGCAGCCGTTTGACATTGCCTATGTCGATCTGGACAACTTCAAGCCGTTTAACGACAACTATGGCTTCCAAAAGGGTGATCAGGTGATCAAGGCCCTGGGGGAGTTGTGCGAACTGCTGGTGCTGGCCGCGCCCGAAAATCAACGCTTTGCCGGTCATATCGGCGGCGACGATTTTATTTTGATCACCGAACCGGGCAGTGGCAAGGAATGCGCTCAACGGCTGATCCACGACTTCGAGGCGCAACTGGCGGTATTCCATGGCCAAAAGGACATGGCAGCCGGCTGGTACTACGCAGTCAACCGCAAAGGCGTACAAGAACAATTTCCGCTATTGGCGCTTTCCATCGGTATCATAACCACCGTCGAATGCCGGGTGGAATCCTATGCCCAGCTGGCCTCGCTGGCGACCGAAGTCAAAAAGGCCGCCAAGGGGCATCCCGGCTCGTCGATCATCGTCAATCGCCGTACCAGCGGCTTTCCACTACACGAGCATACCAGCAAGGAGACAGCATATGTGCATACAACCTGAAAAAGTCCTATTCGTCTGCGTGCACAACAGCGCCCGCAGTCAGATGGCCGAGGCCTTCCTCAACAGGATTGCGGCCAGCCGTTTTGTTGCCCAAAGCGCCGGGCTTGAGCCGGGGACCCTGAACCCCCTGGTGGTGGAGGTGATGGCGGAAGAGGGCTACGACCTGTCCGGCAATCAAGCCAAGGATGTCTTTGAGATGTACCGGCGGGGCGAGATGTTCAGCTACGTGATCACGGTCTGCGACGGCGCCAGCGCAGAGCGTTGTCCGTTGTTTCCCGGCATTACCAAGCGGTTGCACTGGAGCTTCGCCGACCCGTCCGCACTGAGTGGCAGCCACGCGGAGCAGTTAGCCGCCACCCGGGTCATCCGGGATGAAATTCAGGCTGCCGTTGCCGAGTTTATTATTGCCCACGCCTGATCGGCCGCTGTATGTTGCGCAGAAGTCGGACAGCATAACAAACAGAATTGAGGTTTGGGCCGCCAAACGGTAGGCTGACGCAACTCATGCACGGGGAGGTGGCTGATGCAGTACAAGACCATTGAGATGCAGGGCCGCAAACGGATCGCGCTGGTGGCCCACGACCACAAAAAGCGGGATCTGATCGAATGGGCCCGCTATAACCGCGCCATCCTGGTGGAGCATGAGCTGTGCGCCACCGGCACCACCGGCAGTTTGGTGCAGGAGGAGTTGGGCCTGCCGGTGATCCGGCTGCAGAGCGGCCCGTTGGGGGGTGATCAGCAGATCGGCGCCAAGATCGCCGAGGGGGAGATTGATCTGCTGATCTTCTTCTGGGACCCGCTGGAGCCGCAACCCCACGATCCGGATGTCAAGGCGCTCTTGCGGATTGCAGTGGTCTGGAATATCCCGGTGGCCTGCAACCGCTCGACAGCGGATTTCATGATCTCGTCAAGCCTGATCCATGACTGTTATGACCGGGTGCTGCCCGATTACGACGAATATCGTCAGCGACTCAAAAAGGGTCCCTAACCCTGTTGTTGCCGGGCGAGTTTGGCAAGCTCCTTTTGGCCGATCATCCGCAGCCTGGGGTCATCAAGCTGTGCCAGGCGATTGACAAACTCCTCCCAGCTGTAGCTGACCGGCCGTTGCTGGCTGGCCATGATGGTGCGAGAACGCTGCATGCGAGCCTCTTTGTCTGTTGCTCGTGTCGTGGTCGCCATGATTCCCCCCTTGCTGGTTTGCATCTTTTCAAGACGTGGCATCAGATCTGCAGACGGTCTACATTCTAGCGCAGCAGAACCACCATCGTGTGACCGGCAGGTTACAAATCCATGACTGTTTTTGTCAGCTACCTTGAAAAGTGGCTCCATGCTGCTAAAATAACGTAGACAGGCCCAAGCAGCAGGCCGTTTACCACACCTCACAGGACGTGCATGACACCGCTCAACGTTCAGGACCGATCGCTGAAACAACGCACACGGCTCAACTGGCTTGCCCTCGGGCTGGGACTTACCCTGGTGGGCAGCGTGGTGGGCTACAACCTGGCGACTATGCGTCAGCGGGTCATCGAGCAGGAGCAGCACCGGCTGATGACCCAGGCCCGGGTGATCGGCAGGAATATCGAACATCAGCTTGACGCAACCAGCCGTATTCTGCAGGGGGTTGTGGCTGATCGGGATACGTTGGCTGCCCCCCAAAATCGTGCCTTCGCCGTTAAACGTCTGTCCATTATGGCTGATGCCATGCCTGGCATGCGCACCCTGTTCATTACAGATGCCGCAGGAACCATTATCGCGTCCAGCCGTCCCGAGCTTATCGGACGCAATTTCAGCTATCGCGACTACTTCAGCACGCCGCGCCACCACCCCGACCCGCAGGCCCTGTATGTTTCTTCACCGTTCAAATCGGTGCTTGATACCTATACGTTTAATTTCACCAGAATGATCCCTGCAGCGGATGGCAGCTTTAACGGCGTGGTGACCTCATCGGTCGATCCCGGATATTTCGAGACGATCCTGCAGTCAACGCTGTATGCCCCGGACATGTTGAATACGATCAATCACGGTGATGGCATCCGTTTCATGACCAGGCCTGAGCGCGAAGGCCAGGCCGGCAAAAATCTGGCTGTTCCGGGCTCGCTGTTTTCGCTGCACCGGGAGAGCGGGAGGTTGGAAAGCAGCCTCACCGGCACCGCCTATGCCACCGGTGAGCAGCGCATGGCTGCATTGTTCACCATACAGCCTGCCAAGCTCAGGATGGATAAGCCGCTGGTGGTGATCATAAGCCGTAACCCTGCTGCCGTACTTGCAGACTGGCACAACGAGGCGTTCTTTCAGGGAGTCCTGTTTCTGATCGGCTGTCTTGGCAGCACGGGTGGGCTTTTCCTGCTGCACAGAAGTCAGGCTGCGGCTGAGCTGAAGGCGCAACGGGTGGAGACACTGGTGCAGCTGCGCTACCAGCTGCTGGATTATGCCACCATGCACAGTGTTGATGAGTTGCTGCGGTTTGCCCTGGACGAGGTCTGCCGTATCAGCGGAAGCCCGGTGGGGTTCTACCATTTTGTTGACCCCGACCAGCAGGCCCTGACCCTGCAGGCCTGGTCTACCCGCACCCTGCAGGAGTACTGCAAGGCCGAAGGGCATGGGATGCACTACGACATCAAGCAGGCCGGGGTCTGGGTCGAGTGTGTGCATGCCCGCGCCCCGGTGATTCATAATGACTACGCCGCATTGCCACACAAGAAAGGGCTGCCCGCGGGTCATGCGCCGGTGATCCGCGAACTGGTGGTGCCGGTGATCCGGGACGAGCGGATTGTGGCTATCCTGGGAGTGGGTAACAAGCCCGACAACTACACGAGCAAGGATGTCGACGAGGTCTCGTACCTGGCCGATGTCACCTGGGAGATCATCGACGGACGGCGGGCCCATGAAGAGCTGAAGCAGGCCAACGAGCTGCTTGCCGCTGAGGCGCGGATCGATTTTCTGACCGGGATCTACAACCGCCGGATGTTCGAGAACCTGTTGCTTGCCGAGATGGCACGGGCCTGCCGTTTTGCTACCCCTCTGTCACTGATCATGTTCGATCTTGACCATTTCAAACAGGTCAACGACATCCTAGGGCACGCGGTTGGTGATCAGGTGCTGCAGAAGGTTGCCGAGCTGGTCTCGGGCAGGATCAGGACCCACGACATCTTCAGCCGGTGGGGCGGCGAAGAGTTTGTGATCCTGACCTTCCGCAACGATGAGGACCAGGCCACTGTATTGGCAGAAATGTTGCGGGAAATGATCGCACAGCATGTTTTTATCGAGAACCAGCAGATAACTGCCAGCTTCGGCATAACCTGCCACCGCTGTGGCGAAAGCCCACAAGAGCTGATGGCCCGGGTCGATGCGGCGCTCTATCAGGCCAAGCATAAGGGCCGCAACCGGGTTGAAATCCTGTAGCGACAGGTAAAACAGGCAGCGCCCACCGGCGCAGGACCAGACAGCAAACCAGGACAATGGCAGATCCGGAGCGTCTCACCACAGCGCCGAGAGGTTGCCGGCAGCCTGCGGAGGCAGATCATGACCACCCCCCAACAGACCTCGCTCTACAAGACCATCCCGCTGGCAACCGATCCGGCGGTTCAGCGGCGTTACCTGGTGGTTGATGAACCGATTGTGGGCAATTTCAGGTTCGGGCTGCTGCTGGAAGATCTGGACATCATGGCGGAACAGGTGGCCCTGGGCTATGCCCGTCGCACCCATCTTGACGCCAAGGTGGTGACTGCCGCCATCGACAATATCGTTGTGCGCCATGCGGTTGATAACAGCAGGGATATCCAGATCGATGCCCGGATCAACCATGTGGGCCGGTCATCGATGGTGGTGGGGATGCGGGTGGAGCATGTCGGCGATCCGGCTACCCATATCGCCTCGTGCTACTTCACCATGGTGGCTCGTGGCGGCGAGGCAGCCGAGGAGAGCCGGACCCTGCCGCCCCTTGCATACGGCGATGAGTTGGAACGTCGCCGGGCAGAGAAGTCGGTACAGGAGCGGGAACAGTACCGGCAGCAGCAGGCAGCCCAGCAGGAACCGCCCAGCCGCGAAGAGTATCAGCTGTTGCAGCAGCTGCATACGGCCCAGGATGAGCCGGGTTTCAGTGGTCTGAAGGCGGATCGTCTGGTGGTGGATGGCTGGGAACGGATGTACCCGGAGCAGGAGTATGTGCCTCACCGGATCTTTGGCGGCTACATCATCCGGCGGGCCTATGAGCTGTCGTCGATTTGCGCCGAACAGATCGCTCCCCATCGCCCAATCATTGCGGCAGTCAACCGGATCAACTTCTTCCATCCGGTGCGGCTGGGCGACAAGCTGCACTACACCTGCCGGGTGGTTTACACCTGCGACAGTTTTATCTGCGTAGAGGCCGCCATTGAGCGGATCAGCCGTGACCGCACCAGCAAGGCGCTCTCCAACTCCTGCCTGTTCACCTTTGTCAATGTGGACAGCATGTTACGGCACCAGCCGGTGCCGCCGGTCTACCCCAGCACCTACGCCGAGGATGCCCGCTACCTGGCCGCCTACCGCAGCCACCGGGCCATGCAGCAGCATTACGCCGCGCTGTAGCCTCAAAGGCTCGTCAGACCGGGATCGAGACGCTGAACTCGGCGCCGTCATCGGTATTGCGGGCGCTGAGCGTGCCGCCCATATGTTTCTCGATGATCACCTTTGACATATACAGCCCGATACCGGTCCCCTCACTCGGCCCCTTGGTGGTGAAGTAGGGCTCGAAGATATGCGGCAGGACCGTCGGGGGGATGCCGCCGCCGTTGTCGCAGATCGTAACGAGCGAACGGGTGTCCTGCTGATCGAGGGTTATGGTGATCCGGCGGTCGCTGGGCTGCCGCTGGTCGAGCGCATCCACCGCGTTGTTGATGATGTTCACCAGCACCTGGATATATTCGGCCTGGTAGCCAAGCAGGGTTGATTCGTGGCGCACCACAAGCTGCGTTGTGATGGCATGGTGCTCCAGCCGTGCCGAGACAAAGCGCAGTGTCTTCTCCACCGCCTCTTTGACTGCAAAAGGCTGTTTCTGTTTTTCATTCCGGAAAAAGGTGCGGAAGTCGTCGATGGTCTTGGACATGTACTGGATGATGTCCATCACACTCTGCACATCACGTTGCAACTCCTCGTCGGTCAACTCCCCTGCTGCTCGTAACAGCTGCATATTCTGTACATAGATACCGATGTTGTTCAATGGTTGGCGCCACTGATGGGCGATGTTGTTGAGCATCTCGCCCATGGCGGCGTGGCGGCTCTGCTGCAGTAACAGTTCGTCCTTCTGACGCAGTTCGGCAATCGTCTCGCTGACCCGCTGCTCCAGGGTGCGGTTCCATTGTTCCAGCTCTGTTTGCTGCGTGTTCAACAGCTCCTCTGCCCGTTTTCGATCAGTGATGTCGCGCGCCATGACGACGATTCGCTGATGGCCGTCGAGGGTCGCAGAGCGCATGCTGACCTCGACCCAAAACCGGTGCCCGTGCTTCGTACTGGTGATCCACTCGAAGGCTTGTGGTGTGCCGGCTGCTGTCTTCTGGATGCGGAGCAACGCCTCGCTGGCGTTGTAGGGCGCCTCTCCGGTCCCCACCAGGTCGATGGTCTGGTTCAGCACCTCGTCGCGCTGATAACCGTACATCCGGCACATGGTGTCGTTCACATCGACGATCCGCCCGGTTTCGGCGTCATGGATGAATACGGCATCGCTCAGCGTGTCGTAGATGGTATGAAAGCGCTCTTCGCTTGCCTGCAGCAAGGCGCTGGTTTCGGCCAGCATCAGACTGTCCCTGCTGATCAGCTTGTAGAGTAACAATGAGGTGAGCAGCACGTACAGCCAGCCCTTGAACATCGCCAGCCTGGTCAGGGTGGCCGGGTCGGTCACCATCCAGCCCAGCACCGTATCGGAGGCCAGGATCCAGATCGCCCCGAAAAAGGCGTAAATGGCCACTATCCGCAGGGTGGCCAGCCGCATGGTGGTTGGTGTTGGCTGTTGCATGGCGCGGTTCCTTAGCCTCCCCAGAATTTTTCCCAAAGGGTCATTACGATCTCAAAGGCGATCAACAGGATGATGATCCACTCCAGGCGGGCTGAGCGCCGGGCGTGGGACAGGCTGGTAAAGACCTCGTTCACATCCAGCAGGGTCTCTGATTTGTGCTTGATCTCCTGGTAGCGCGGCCGCAGTTCAAACAGACCGGCCATGGTCAGGTAGAACCGCTCGGCCTCGGCATTGTCCCAGGTGATGTCCGGCTTGTCCAGCACCATGATCTGTGCCACCGAGGCGTACTTGAAACCCAGCACGATTGAGGCCAGCCGGGCCAGGTCACGGTCCGGCAGCTCCAGCTTGCCCCGTTTGAGCTGGGCGATCAGCCCCTCCACCTCGTCCAGCACCGCATCGGTCCGCTCCTCGATCCGCTCCAGGGCCACCGACTGGGCCAGCACCAGGCAGATGATATCCTGGCCGACCTGGTTGAAGGCCGGCAGCAGCGCGGCATCATTGCTGATCGACGCCGGTCGTTGTGGTTCGATCTCCAGGCGGTACTCCTCACGGTAGCGCAACTGGGGCCGCACCTTCAGGGTCTCGGTGTACTGGGCAACGCCGTCAAAAAAACGCCCCACCAGCTCATCATCGCCGTTCACAAAGACCAGGCTGCCGAAGGAATACAGGTAGACCTGCAGGCTGTCGTTATCAACACTGGGGGTGAGGGTGACCGGGTTGAGCCGCATCGGTTCTTCCCAGCGGTACTTGCGGCTGATGCTCAGGCGGCCGGCCAGGCGGTTCAGATCCAGCTCGCCATCCAGCGCAAAGGCGGTAAAACGGATCGGCTGCATCGTTTATCCCCTGTTCTCCGGTTGCACTGCAAACACCAGCTGCAGGCCGAAGGCCTTTTCAAACAGCTCTTTCTTGGCGCTGCCGCCAAACACCTCCACTGCCAGGTCGTCGGAGCCGGTCAGTCCAATCCGGGCCACCTGGTCCTGCAGCTGGCAGCTGATCCGCTCCACCGCGCTGCAACGGCGACGGTCCAGGCCGTCGGCCAGCCGCAGGATGCCGCCCAGCCGGTTGACCAGCCCCTGCTCCTTGGCGTTAAGCTTCTGGTACGGCTCATGCTTTTTCTTGGGCAACGCCTTGCGGTGGTAGCGGGCCACCTGGGCCGCCAGCTCACGTTCCCTCGGGCTCAGGCCAAACAGGTCGGCATGGCGGATCAGGTGGTAGGAGTGCTTGTGGTGGCTCTCGTAGCTGATCCAGGCCCCGCAGTCATGCAGCAGGGCCGCCGCCTCAAGGATCACGCGATCCCGTTTTTTGAGGCTGCAGGGTTTGGCCAGATCATCAAACAGCGCCAGCGCCAGCCGTGACACCTGCAGGGCGTGCCCCTCTTCAATCTGGCAGCTGTGGCCGAACTCCAGTACCGCAGTGCGCCAGGAGCGATGGGCTGGTGTCTCGCGGGCCAGGCCGTGGCGCTGCAGGGCCTGCAGGATCACCCCTTCGCGGATACCGCGACCGTTTACCAGCAGCGAATTGGTGCCGAAGTGCTCCATCATGCTGTCCACCAGGGCCACGCCGGCCACGATGATGTCGGCCCGGTCGGGCGACAGTCCCGGCAGGGTCTTCCGTTCTTCGAGGGTTTTGCGCTGCAGCATGGCCAGGATATGCACCACCTCGGTGCGCAGCACCGTAACGCCATGCACCGAGGGCAGCTCTTCGCGACGGTACTGCAACACCATCTGGGCGATGGCGGTGATGGTGCCGCCCGAACCCACCAACACCGGCAGCTGCAGCTTGCCACTGCCAAAGCGCCGTTTTAGTTCGCTGCGGATATGGCGGCGCAACTTCTCCATCTCGCTGCCCTTGATCGGGTCGCTTTTGAGGAAACGCTCGGTCATGACCACCGCCCCCAGCTCCAGGGAGTAGTGTTCCTCCACCAGCTGCCCCTGGGCCGAGGTCAGCTCGACGCTGCCGCCGCCCACATCCAGCACGCCGTAGCGCTGACCCTGCATATCGAAGTTGCGCAGGGCCGACTGGGCCGCCAGGCCGGCCTCCTCTTCACCGCTGATCACCTGGATCTGCACCCCCAGAATCGCCTCCAGCCGTGCCACCAGCTCCGGTCCGTTGGTTGCGCTGCGCACCGCGCTGGTGGCCACCGCCTCGACCCCCTTGACACCTAAGCCTTTGACCAGCTTGGCCATGCGGCTGACCGCCTGCTCGGCCCGGCCAATGGCGGCAGCACTGATCGCCCCGCGGGAGGCGATCCCCTCACCCAGCCGGACGGTCTCCTTTTCATCATCCAGGATACGGTAGCTGCCGTTTTTGGAGGCCTCGACCACGATACAGCGGATGGAGTTGGTGCCGATATCGATGGCAGCCAGACGATCGTTTTTCATCAGTATCCCTCTCTCAGACCTGAAACTGGTACTGCAGTGGCTGCTGGGCCAGCAGCTGCCTGAAGTCATTGATCAACTGGCGGTGCTGGGCGTCGATCAACAGCAGCACCCGGTCGCGCACCGGCGGTGCGAGCTGTTCGGCGTCCCGGACCAGCGTCAGCAACAGTTCGCGGTCGTTCAGTTCCCCCAACAGGCCCTGGTACCGCTTGAGCAGGATCGTCAGCCGGTCCTGGCGGCGTCCCCACAAGAGCGCCAGCAGCTCGCTGAAATAGCGCCATTTTTTGATGGCTATACGGAGAGTATGCCGCTGATCCGCCTGTTCGGCAAGCTCCGGCAGTTGCAGCAGCTGGTGAATGGGACGGTACAGCGCCAGATTGCGCTCTTCGAGCCGGCCTACGACCGTAAGCGGCGGAGCGGCCTCAGCGCCGTTCAGCTGCTGTCCAGACCGCTCAAGCAGTCGCTGCAGGCGTTTTTTGGGCAGCCCTTTCAGCAGGGGTCTGATCCGCGTGCACTCGTGCCGGCGCTGCTGCGCCAGCTGCGAGGTCAGGGGGGCCAGGCCGTCATGATTGAGTCCCGTCAGGTAGCGGTGAGCCTCGTCGAGGTTGCGCAGCTGGCCCAGTTCACGGGTCAGCCGACGGAGGGGACGCTGTAGCCGCCGGACCTGCTCGGTGCCGATCAGGGGCGCCAGCAGTTCGGTCACGGTGCGCAGCCGCCGGCTGGCCACCCGCAGGTCATGGATCGCCTCATGATCGCAACTGTCCAGCACCAGCTGCCGTTGCTGCAGCAGTTCCTGCCACTGGTCATGCTGCGCACCTGCCAGACGTGCCAGCAGTAGCCGGTCCGCAGGCAGGGCGGCGGTGACGTCCACGGTGTCAGACCGGTCTGATCAGCGCCTTACGGGCTGAGGTGATCAGTTTTTTGCCGCTCTCGGCATACCAGTTGAAGCCCGCCGAGCGCTCCGGTTTGTCGGGCCGCCAGGAAAGCGCCATGCAACTGCCCTTGGCCAGCGGTGCGACATGCTCATAGCCCAGCAGTTGTGCAGCAAGCGTGGAAAGTTGTGGTTCATGCCCCACCAGCATGATCGACATGCCGGTGGCGGCACCGCGCAGCAGGTCCAACACCGCAGTCGGATCGGCGCCGGACGCCAGACAGGCGTCGGCAGCCACAACGGTATCCGTGCCGATTTCAATGGCCAAAAGCTCGGCGGTCTGCACCGCCCGCACCAGTGGACTGGTGATGATCAGGCCGGGGCGCACCTTGGTTTTTTTGAGCCGTTTGGCCAGTTTGGCTGCCTGTTTGCGGCCACGGCGGGTCAGGTGGCGCAGCTCCTCCGCCAGCCCCTCGCTGCGTTCGACTGCCTCTGCATGCCGTACCAGATAAAGTTGCATGAACACCTCCCCGATCGTGCTGCATGACTGCCGACTAGTGTACGGCAGAGTGCTGCAGATTCAAGTGTATAACGGTGCTGTAACGGAATTGTTGCAAACAGCGGGGGACAACGAAGCTGGGGGGCGCTAGAAAGGCCACCGGACGGCAGCGGGGGGGGGGCTGCCGTCCGGTGCGGTTATTTACCGAATAACGGGGTCAGGCCTTGATAGGTCAGGAAGGCCACCAGGGCCGAGGCGGGAATGGTCAGCACCCAGGCCCAGAGGATGCGGTAGGCAACGCCCCAGTTGACGGCGGTCAGCCGCTTGGAGATACCGACCCCCAGGATGGAGGAGGTGATTACGTGGGTGGTGCTGACCGGCATACCGAAGGTGGCGGCGCCCATGATGACGCTGGCGGCAGCGGTCTCAACGCAGAAGCCGTGTACCGGCTGCAGCTTGACGAAGTCGCGGCCCAGGGTCTTGATGATCCGCCAGCCGCCGGCAGCGGTGCCCAAGGCCATGGCCACGGCGCAGGCGATCTTGACCCAGGTCGGCACCTCAAAGCTGGGGATCAGGCCGTAGGATAACAACGCCATGGTGATGACACCCATCGACTTCTGGGCATCGGCCGAGCCGTGGGAGAAGGCCATGAAGGCGGCCGAGCCGACCTGCAGCTTGCGGAAGCCTTTATTGAGGGGCCCTGGGCTGTGGTTACGGAAGATCCAGAGCACGATCACCATAAAGATGAAGCCGATCAGGGTACCCACGATCGGCGAGATCAAAAGCGCCAGCACGATCTTTTTAAGGCCCTGCCAATGCAAGAGAGCCGGGCCGGAATGGGCGATCACGGCCCCCATGATGCCGCCGATGATGGCGTGGGAGGATGAGGAGGGCAGGCCGTAATACCAGGTGATCAGGTTCCAGATGATGGCCCCCATCACGCCGGCCAGCACCACCATCTGGGTGATGCTGCTGGCATCCACGATCCCTTTGCCGATGGTGGTGGCCACCTTGGTGGAGACCATGGCGCCGGCAAAGTTGAGGAAAGCGGCCATCAGGATGGCGGACTTGACCGACAGGGCGCGGGTGGAGACGCAGGTGGCGATGGCGTTGGCCGTGTCGTGGAAGCCGTTGATGTAGTCGAAGGCCAGGGCCGCCACAATCACCAGGATCAGCAACACAAGCGACAGATCAAGCATTTTTCATGACCACGCTTTCCAGGACGTTGGCTGCGTCTTCACACTTGTCGGTGGCCTTTTCCAGGGTCTCGTAGATCTCTTTCCACTTGATCAGCTGGATCGGGTCCTGCTCTTCGTCGAACAGCTTGCTGATCGCCTCGCGGCAGGCCCGGTCGGCCTCGTTCTCCAGGGCGTTGATGTCGACGCAGCAGGAGCAGATATCCTCGTTTTTGCCGCCCAGGTGCTTGAGTGAGCACTCAACAGCCTGACAGGAACGCAGGATGATGTCGGCCAGCTCCTTGGCGGCCGGGGTGGGGGCATCGACCCGGTACATCACAAAACGTTGGGCCGAGGCATCGATCAGGTCCAGGATATCGTCCAGGCCGGAGGCCAGGGCATAGATGTCTTCACGGTCGAAGGGGGTGACAAAGGTCTTGTTGAGCTTGTTGATGATGGCGTGGGTCTGGTGATCACCTTTGTGTTCAATATCCTTGATTTTGCGTTGGCTGGCCAGCGGGTCGCTGAAGTCATCCATCATCTCGCAGAGTGCTTCGGCCCCTTCGGTGATGATGGTGCCCATCTCGCGGAACATCTCGAAAAACTTTTCGTCCTTGGGAATCAATCCAAACATAGTCTGTCTCCTGAACAACAAAATAACCCGATTGTAACAGACGCGTTACAACCGGGTTACCATACTGGAGACAACCGGCTTACTGCAACAATTTTATGGTCAGGCCTGCTGTAACAGGACCGTAAAGCGGCTGCCCCGGCCCGGTTCGCTGCTGACCTGCACCTCGCCGCCATGCAGCTGCACGATATGCTTGACAATGGCCAGTCCCAGGCCGGTGCCGCCCTGTTCCCTGCTGCGGCCCTCATCCACCCGGTAGAACCGTTCGAAGATCCGCGGCAGGTCCTTGGCCGGGATGCCGACCCCGGTGTCGCTGACCACCAGCGCCACCTGCTGGCCGCGTTGCTCGGCCGAGAGGGTCACCGTGCCGCCGCTTGGGGTGTATTTGATGGCGTTATCCAGCAGGTTGAGCAGCACCTGCTCCAGGCGGCCGTGGTCGGCCGGTACCTTGGGCAGCCCCTGCTCGGGACAGTCGATCACCAGGCTGATTCCCTGCTGGCGGGCATGCTCGCCCATCAACAGCCCGGCCTTACGGATCAGGCCGCAGACGTCGAACGGGTGGCACTCCAGCGCCGTCTCCTTGGATTCAAGTTTGGAGAGGGTCAGGATGTCGTTGATCAGATTGGTCAGCCGTTCGGCATGGCTGGCGATGATCTGCACAAACTGGCGGCAACGCTCGGCATCCTGCAGGCCCCCGTCCAGTAGGGTCTCGGCGTAGCCCTTGATCACCGCCACCGGCGTACGCAGTTCATGTGAGGCGTTGGCCACAAAGTCGCGGCGGACCGCTTCGATCCGCTTCAGGTCGCTGATGTCGTGGAAGACGGCCACCGCACCCTGCTGGTCGCCCAGCGGCACCCAGTGGGTGGACAGCACCAGTTCGGGCAGCTGCAGATGCACCTCGCGCACCACCTCGGCGCCGCTCTGCTGATGCTCTTCCAGTGCCTCCAACAGGTCGGGATGGCGGCAGACCTCGGCCAGGGGCCGGCCCTCCACTGGACCGCTCAGGCCGAACTGACGCCGGAAGGCCGGGTTGACCAGGGTGATCACCCCCTGGGAGTCCAGCACCATCACCCCTTCGCCCATCCCGCGCAGGATGGTGTCCAACCGGTGTTGCTCATCGGCCAGGGTCTGCACCTGGCCTTCGATCCGGTCGGCCATTTCGTTGAGCATCCGTGCCAGATAACCCACCTCATCCTGCCCACTGACCGGGATCCGCACACTGCGGTCGCCAAGACCGATTCTGGAGGCAGCATCGGCCATCAGCCGTAAAGGGGTGGCGGTCACCCGCGACAACAGTACGCTGAACGCGCTGGCCAGGACCAGCACCAGCAGAAAGGCGCCGCCCAGCACCCGATGCAGGTTGTCGGTGGCCCGGTCCAGGTAGTCCAGGGGCAGGGCCAGTCGCAGGATGGTCCGGTCGTCGCCGGTTCCGTTCAGCGCCACGTACAGCATGGTGGTGCGCAGGGTGGTTGAGTGGCGCAGGGCACTGCCGCTGCCCTGCTGCAGGGCCTGTTGGACCTCTTCGCGTTGACGGTGATTTTCGAGGCCGGCCACCTGGTCGCTGCGTACGTCGGAATCGGCCAACACCCGCCCGTCGGGGGCGATCAGCGTGACCCGGGCCGTGATGGCGCTGCCCAACTGCTCAGCGATCCGCTGCGGCGGCCGGCCGACATTGGTTTCAAGCACCAGCCGGGCCAGCCGGGCCTGGTGCAGCAGGTTGGCGCGGCTCTCGTCAACCAGTCGCTGCTCCAGGCTCCAGTTGACGTACAACAGTACCGTGCCGGTCATCAGCAGCGCCAGTATCAGATAGGACAGAAACAGTTTCCAGCGGAAGGTCATGGCGCAACCTCCAGTTTGTAGCCGAAGCCGCGCACGGTCTTGATCATCTCGCCGGCCGGGCCGAGCTTGCCCCGCAGCCGGGTGACGTGGGTATCCACGGTACGGGTGTCGCCCACATAGTTGTAGCCCCAGACCTGTTGCAGCAGCAGTTCTCGGCCCAGCACCCGCCCTACCCGCTCGGCCAGGTACTGCAGCAGTTTGAACTCGGTGCCGGTCAGCTCCACCGGCTGGCCCTCAATCAGCACCTGGTGCCGATCGATATCGATGGACAGTGGCCCCACCTGCAGCAGAGCGGTCGCTTCCGGCTCAGGGCTGCTGCGCCGCAGGATGGCCCGCACCCGCAACAGCAGCTCCCGCATTGAAAACGGCTTGACGATGTAGTCGTCGGCTCCCACCTCGAAACCGACTACCCGGTCGATCTCCTCGCCGCGGGCGGTCAGCATCAACACCGGGATGGCGGCGGTCTTCGGATCCCGTCGCAGGGCGGTGCAGACCTCGGTGCCCATCATGCCGGGCAGCATCAGGTCCAGCAGGATCAGGTCCGGCAGCTCCTCCCGGGCCAGCGCCAGTCCGTCGGGGCCGGTCAGGGCGCACAGCGGACGAAATCCGTCCTTCTCGAGGTTGAAGGCCAGCAGATCTGCCAGATCCCGTTCGTCTTCCACTATCAGCACTTTTTTCATGCCATCATGCTCCTACGTCGCACGGCCAGATTTCGGCAGCGTATTCGAGGGTACACTACCAGCACAACGTTACAGCCTTGTTACATGCAGGCAACTGCTGTGTGGCGTCCGTAAAAAGCGACAACAGCGGGCAAACCCTGGCACAACTGGCGGCCGCCGACCTTTCTGGTCTGAGCGTCTGCACTGACGGCATCAGGATGCCGGCGTCTTGGTAAAGAGCGCCTCGTGCAGGTTGACGGTGTGGTTCTTGATCCGCCGCAGGGCAACCGCCATGTCGCTGAAGGTCAGGGCGGGCAGTGCGCCACAGCAACCAGCCTTCATCCGTTTGAGATGTCGATCGCGAATCTCATCGGCAAGATCGTTCAGGCGATGGGCCTCATCGTAGATTTTTCGGTTGCTGACGGCGTCTGCGTTCTTGAAATCGGTGCTTACCAGCATGAAGAAGGCAAAGACCTCGCGATGGAACATGTGCAGGTCCTTCCAGGCCTCCTGGCTGAAGTCGAGCTCATGTTTGTCCAGGCGTTTCATATACGAACAGAGCGAAGCCGCATAATCGGCGATCGACTCAAGTTCATCGGCGGCCCGCACATAGCTGTAGGCACGGTCTGACTGGCTATTACTGGCGCTGCCTGCCTGCATCAGGGTGACCACAAAGGTGGTGATCTCATGCTGCATAATATCGGTTTCTTCTTCAAGCGCGGTCACCTTGCGGTAAAAACGGTCACGCCCTTTCAGGTCGCGCTGCAGATAACTTCCGGCATGACGCAGGACCTTGTGCACCCGAGCCTGCATCCGCTTGAGCTCTTCAAAGACCATCGAAACACCCATCGAGACCGGAATGGTGCCGGGCGAGCCGATATATTTGAAGGCGCCCCGTGCCGCCCCTTCCCGCTCCGGCACCAGCTTGGTCACCAGCCTGGCCAGCTGTCCGAGAAACGGGAGTACCACCAGGGTGGCCGTGACGTTGAAGAAGGTATGTCCCATGGCGATATGGGCCGCAATGTAGGGGTAATACCCCTGGGCGTCGGCAAAGCTGGACTCGCCCGGTACGAACCGTTCAATCAGCTCGACATAGGTTGAAAAGAAGGAAATGATGATGATGACTCCCAGCACATTAAAGACGGTGTGGGCCATGGCTGCGCGCCGCGCGGCAATGGTCCCGCCGATGCCGGCGAGCTGGGCGGTGATGGTGGTGCCGATATTCTCACCCATCACCAGGGCGATGGCGGTGTAGATCGGAATAGCGCCGGTTGCTGCCAGGGCGATGGTGATACCGAGCATGGCGGAACTGCTCTGCACAACCATGGTCATCAGGCAGCCGATCACGACGCAACCGAGCACACTGAGCAGCGTGCGACCATCCAGCGTCAGCATCAGGTTCATGAAGCCTTCGTCTTTACGCAGGGGCTTGAAGGCATCACTCATGATCTCAAGACCGAAGAAGATCAGGCCCAAGGCAACCAGCACCTTGGCTATGGCCGAAATGGTATCGTTTTTGGAAAAAAGCATCGGAAAGACGCCCAGAGCGATCAGCAGCAGACCGTACTTGCCGACCTGGATTGCCAGGATCCAGCCGGTAATGGTGGTGCCGACGTTGGCCCCCAGGATGACGCCGATGGCCTGGGTCAACTGCATCAGACCGGCGTTGGTAAGGCCGACGACCATGACCGTGGTGATCGAGGAGGACTGGACAAAGCAGGTCACAAAAATGCCGACCAGGACCGCGAGAAAGCGGTTGGACGTCATCGACGAGATCGCCTTGCGGATCAGGCCGCCTGAAAGCATTTGCAGGCTGTCGGAGAGATACTTCATGCCGAGGACGAAGACACCCAGTCCGCCGATGGCTGTATAGGTCATCTTGAATGGTTCGATCATAGCCCGACCTTGTGCGTAAGGATTTATGCAAGCGGGCGCATGTTACAATTATGCTACAACCCTGTAAAGCATCGGTTTTGTCGACACAAAAACGGGCAGCCCCCGCTGGGGACTGCCCGTTTTTGTGGTGCGGTTGTGGGTCCTAAACGCTTAGCCCAGGATCGCCTTCAAGTCTTCTTCAGCCGTGGTAATCGGCATGATGTTGAAGTTTTCCACCAGGAAGTTCAGCACGTTGGGCGTGATGAAGGCCGGCAGTGAGGGCCCCAGGCGGATGTTCTTGATACCGAGCGACAGCAGGGTCAAGAGGATCACCACCGCCTTCTGCTCGTACCAGGAGAGGATCAGGGAGAGCGGCAGGTCGTTAACGCCGCATTCAAAGGCGCCTGCCAGGGCCACGGCGATCTGGATCGCCGAGTAGGCGTCATTGCACTGGCCCACATCCAACAGGCGCGGGATGCCGCCGATATCGCCGAACTCCAGCTTGTTGAAGCGGTACTTGCCGCAGGCCAGGGTCAGGATGACGGTATCCTGGGGGGCCTTCTCGGCGAACTCGGTGTAGTAGTTACGGCCACTCTTTGCTCCATCACAGCCGCCCACCAGGAAGAAGTGCTTGATCTGGCCTGCCTTTACCGCGGCGATCACCTTGTCGGCCACGCCCAGCACGGCGTTGTGTCCAAAGCCGACCAGGATCTCCTGACCCGGGTTCTCCGGCAGGGACGGGCAGGCCAGAGCCTTGTTTATCACCTCTGAGAAGTCCCAGCCTTCGATATGCCTGACGTCGGGCCACTGCACCAGACCCCAGGTGTAGAGACGGTCCTTGTATGTATCGGCCGGACGCTGGATACAGTTGGTGTTGAAAATAATTGCGCCCGGGAAGTGGGGGAATTCCTTGGCCTGATCCTGCCAGGCGCCGCCGAAGTTGCCCGCCAGGTGCGGGTACTTCTTCAGGCCGGGGTAGCCGTGGGCCGGCAACATCTCGCCGTGGGTGTAGATGTTGATCCCCTTGCCTTCGGTCTGCTTCAAGAGCTCTTCCAGCATCTTCAGATCGTGGCCGGTGACCAGGATCCCCTTGCCGGCCTTGGTGCCCAGGTTGACGGCGGTGGGGGTCGGGCTGCCGTAGGTCTCGTTGTGGATGGCGTCCAACAGCCCCATGGTGGTCAGGTTCTGCTTGCCGCACTCCATGCAGAGGCCCACGAAGTCCATCAGCCCCAGGGAGGTATCGGTGGTGGCTGCCAGCGCCTTCTGGAAGAAGGCCAGCACCTCATCGTTGCTCTTGCCTAGGATCATGGCGTGATCCATGTAGGCCGCCATCCCTTTCAGGCCGTACATCAGGATCTCGATGGTGGAGCGGATATCTTCGTTGACATGCTGGCTGTTGATGCCGTACTGCTCACCCTGGGCGATCATGCCGGCAAGATCGGCGGCCGGCTTCCAGTCGGCAACCGGGCCGGCAAGGGTAATGCCCTTGGTGGCGCAGGCGGCCTTGGCCTTTTCCTTCAGCTGGTAGCAGCGTTGGATCAGCTGGCCGATCACGGCCGGGTCGAAGTCGACGTTGGTGACGGTGGTGAACAGCCCCTCGATGGTGAAGCGGTCGATCTCCTTGTCGCGGCCCAGTTTGTCGGCGTACAGGGCCAGCGACTTCAGGCCGTAGATCAGGTGGTCCTGCAGGGTGGCTACGTCGGGCTTCTTGCCGCAGACACCGGAGATGTTGCAGCCGGTCCCGTTGGCGGCCTGCTCGCACTGGTTACAGAACATTCCCATAGTCATATCCTCCTTTGGTAGTGGCATCCGAGAGATGCGTTTTGGACGTTTGTATGGTATGGAGAGTATAGCAGCAGTTTGATCATTTGCATGACCGTGGTCAAAAAAAGTGCACTTTTGGGGAGGGAGTCATGGCCAAGGTGTTTTTTGCCGATATGCGTGCCAGCCACAAGGAAAACCTGTTCGACAAGATTACCAGGCTTTTGGCCCTGTGCGGCCTGTCGCAGCTGGTGACCGAGGGGGATCTGACCGCAGTCAAGATCCATTTTGGCGAAAAGGGCAACAGCGCCTTTATCCGGCCGATCTTTGCCCGGCGGGTGGTGGATGAGCTCAAAAAATTGGGCGCCAAGCCGTTCCTGACCGACTCCTCCACCCTCTACCCCGGCGAGCGCAAGGAGGCGGTCTCGGCCTTGTCCTGCGGCATCGAGAACGGTTTTGCTTATGCCGTGGTGGGTGCGCCGCTGATCATCAGCGACGGTCTGCGGGGGGTGAGCGAGGTGACGGTGCCGATCGCTGGTGAGCTGTTGAAAGAGGTCTACATCGGCACCGAGATCGTGGAGGCCGACGCCCTGGTGGCGCTGTCCCACTTCAAGTGCCATGAGCTGACCGGCTTCGGCGGCGCCATCAAGAACCTGGGCATGGGCTGCGCCTCCCGCAAGGGCAAGCTGGTGCAGCACTCCACCGTGGCACCGGTGGTATCAAGCAAACACTGCACCGGCTGCCGGCTCTGTCTGAAGTCCTGTGCCCACGACGCCATCGCGATGGTTGAGGGCACGGCGCTGATCGACGCCGGGATGTGCGCCGGCTGCTCGCGCTGTATCACGGTCTGTCCGGTTAAGGCGATCAACATCCAGTGGAACGAAGCGGCCGATCTGGTGATGAAAAAGATGGCCGAATACGCCAGCGGAGCGGTTGCCAATAAGCAGGGCAAGACCCTGTACCTGAACTTCATCACCCAGGTTTCGCCGGCCTGCGACTGCTACGGTCACTGCGACGCGCCGATCGTCAACGACATCGGCATCTGCGCCTCCATCGACCCGGTGGCACTGGACCAGGCCTGCGCCGATCTGGTCAACGCAGCGCGGGGCAACCAGGATTCGGCCTTGAAGTCCGGCCATGAGCCGGGGGGCGACAAGTTCCGCGGGGTCTGGCCGGAGATACCCTGGCAGGTGCAGTTGGAGCATGCCGAGAAGGTCGGGCTGGGCAGTCGCAGCTACGAGCTGGTAAAGTTATAGGAGGAGCCCCTATGGGTCATTACCAGATCGTCACCCTGCTGGTGGGATGTATGCTCTGCTTACTACAGGTCGGTGGGGCTCGCGCTGCTGCAACGCCAGCCAGTCCGGCCCCACGTGAGTACACCCTGGCGGTGTTTCCCTTCCTGCCCACCGGCAACCTGGAGGGGATTTTCGCGCCGATCGCGGCGGAGTTGTCCCGTGAGATCGGCAAGCCGGTCCGATTCCGGGTTACGCCGACCTACGACGCCTTCATCGCCGCCCTCAAAGAGAAAAAGTTCGACATCGTCCATATCCACCCCTTTGATTATGTCCAGTTTGGCCGCGCCATCGGGTATCAACCGCTGGTGGCCCGATCAGAGGGGTTGTATGCCGAATTTTCGGTCAAGGAAGGGTCGCCGCTCAAGCGGTTGTCAGACCTGCGCGGCAAGCAGGTGGGAACCCCACCCAGTACCGGCTCGGTTACCTATCTGGCTCGAGCGGCCTTGCAACAGGCAGGTATCAAACCGGACCAGATCACGATTCGACATTTTCCCAACCATCTTGCCTGTCTGCAGCAGCTGCAGATCGGCAGCGTCGACGCCTGCGCCACCAGTGCCCCGGCGGCACGGGTATTCGAGGCCCAACTCGGTCTAAAATTGCAGCATATCGGCCGTTCTCAGACCATCACCCATGCCCTGTTCGCCGTCCATAAACGGGTTTCGGAGGCTGATCGCGAGCGGATCAAGAACAGTCTGATGGCAACCAAGCTGGAGACCATGGACCCCAAGCTGCGGGCGCTGTTCATCGATCCGGGCAGTGCCACACCCGGCCGGTATTTCAGGCCGGTCACCGATCGGGATTACGACCAGGCACGCCGCATTATGAAGCAGCTGGGGCATTGATCAATGATCCGTCTGTCCTTGAAATATCGCATCGCCCTGGTGGTGTTCCTGTTTCAGTTGCTGGTCTTGAGTCTGCAGCTGTGGCATACCTTCAGCGCCAGCCGCGAGGCCGACCTCAAACAACTGGTTACCCGTGAAGAGGTCTTCATGGGTCTGATCAGCGAGATGGGCCGTAGCGCCCTATTGACCAACGAACCGGCCGACTTTCAGCTCTTCATTACCCCTTTCACCAACGCCCCCCATATCAAGCGGGTCATGCTGCTGGACCAGACCGGCCGGGTGGTGGCAAGCACCACCCCCCAGGACTTGGGGAACAGCAATCCCGAGATGACCGCCAGTCTGCCGTTGCTCTGGAAGGTCAAGCAGATCGAGAACGCTACGGAACGGCTAGGCGGCATTGCGGTGCAGTTTTCCCGCCAGGAGCTGATTGACCGTACCGACCTGCTGCTGGCGCGGGGCATTCCGGTGGCCTTTGCCGGTATTGTGCTGAGCGCACTGACCGGACTGGGGCTGGCTACCCTGTTGACCCGCCGACTCAAGAAGCTGGAGCAGGCCACCCAGCGGATGGGAGCCGGTGATATGGAAGTAACGGTTTCTATCCCTGGCCATGATGAGATCGGCCGGCTGGCTCAGGTCTTCAATGAGATGTCGGCTAACCTGCGCTCCCAGTTCCTTGAGCTGCAGCAGATTCAGCAGGAGCTTGCCTTTCAGGCCCACCATGATCCGCTGTCGGGCCTGCCCAACCGGACCCTGTTCGACCTGCGCTGCGGTCAGGCCCTTGAGGCGGCCCGGCAGGAGGGGAGTCAGGTGGCGCTGCTGTTCATGGACCTGGACCACTTCAAGAATATCAACGACAGCTACGGCCACCAGGTGGGCGACTGTGTGCTGCGGGATGTGGCAGCCCGCCTGACCATGGCGCTCAAGGATCAGTACCTGATCGCCCGTCTGGGTGGCGATGAGTTTTGTGTGCTGATCGAGAAACTCAACAACGAACAGGAGGCCACCGGCCTGGCCCAGTTGGCGATGGATACGCTGGCCGCGCCGTTGGTTTGCGAGCAGCATGAATTTTTCCTGGCCGCCAGTATCGGTATCTGCTTTTTCCCCCAGGACGGCGACGACGCCACCAAGTTGTTGCGCAACGCCGACACCGCCATGTACCGCGCCAAGGCGTCCGGACGGGGCGGCTATCGCCTGTACTCACGCGAGCAGACCACCTCGCTTCGGGAGCGGGTCTCGATGGAATCGCGGCTGCGGCGGGCTGTGGAGCGCGGCGAGCTACGGCTGCACTACCAGCCCCAGATCGACTTCAGCAGCGATACCGCCGTGGGGGTCGAGGCGCTGGCCCGTTGGTCCAGCCCTGAATTCGGCCTGGTCAAACCGTCCAAGTTCATCCCGATCGCCGAGGAGAGCGGGCTGATCATCCCGATGGGTGAATGGATCCTGTTTGACGCCTGCGCCCAGATGCAGCAGTGGCGCACTGAAAAGCTCGGCCTGCAGCGGATGGCGGTCAACCTGTCGGCCCTGCAGATCCAGCGGGGCGACATCGTCAACCTGGTGCGACGGGCCCTGGACCACACCGGCCTGCCGGCCAACTGTCTGGAGCTTGAGATCACCGAGGGGTACATCCTGCAAGAGACCGAGCGGGCCGTGGAGACCCTGCAGCAGCTGCGTGATTTGGGGGTATCGATCGCCATCGACGACTTCGGCACCGGCTTCTCCTCGCTCTCCTATCTGCACCGACTGCCGATCGATCGGCTCAAGATCGACAAATCCTTTGTGCAGGAGATCGGCACCACCTCACGGGCCGCCACGGTGGCTCAGGCGGTGGTGGACCTGGGACGGACCCTGGGTCTGACCGTGATCGGCGAAGGGGTCGAGCAGGAACGCCATGCCGTAGCGCTTAAATCCTGGGGCTGCCACGAGGGACAAGGCTTCCTCTACTCGCCGGCCGTTGAGCCGGGTCAGTTGAGCAGCCTGGCCCCTTGGATGAAAAAACCATGAAGGCGGTCATCCAGCGGGTACGTTCTGCCTCGGTGACGGTGGAGGGGGCGATCGTGGGCCAGATCGGCCAGGGGATCATGGTGTTGTTGGGGGTCGAGAAGGGTGATCGCGAGGCATCGGCCGACTGGCTGGCCGAGAAGATCGTGGCCTTACGGATCTTCGAAGACGAGGCAGGCAAGATGAACCGTGCCTTGGCCGAGATCGGCGGCGCGGTGCTGGCGGTGTCACAGTTCACCCTGGCCGGCAACTGCGATAAAGGCCGCCGTCCTTCCTTTGACAGCGCTGCCCCGGCAGACGACGGCAAGCGGCTGTACGACTATTTTGTCAACGCCCTGCGGCGGCTGCAGGTGCCGGTGCAGACCGGCATCTTCCAGGCCGATATGCAGGTGGCGCTGGTCAACGACGGGCCGGTAACCTTTATCCTGGAACGGAGGTAGCGACGCATGCAGCTCGGTAGTCTGAAACATGCGGCGGCCACCGGCGGCTTCTGGCTGGCCTGGATGCTGCTTTTAGCCGGCGGCCTGATCGGTTCGCCCAGTGCCGGCTTCGGTCTGGCCTTTGTGTCGGTAAGCTGCGCCGTGCTGCCGCTGGCCTTCGGCAGCACGCGGCAACGGATCAGCGCCGGGGTGGCCCTGCTGCTGGGCCTGCTGCTGGCGCTTTCGCTGGTGGACAAGGCCCAAAACGACCCGTATTTTAACAAGCAACGCAGCAAGCCGGCCCCTGCAGCCGTTGAGCAGCCGACTACCCGTTGATCGTCTGTAGAAGGAGCGTTCCATGAATCGTCAGAAACTGATCAAGATCGCTGGATTGTCGACCGGCATCGTGGTGGCCCTGCTGGTGGGCCTGACTATCCTGGTCAAGGTGCTGATTTCGCCGGAACTGGTCAAAAAGACCGTGCTGCCCAAGATCTCCGCCGCCATCAACCGTCAGGTCAGCCTGGGGGATGTCTCGGTCAGCATCTTTTCCGGCATCCGCCTGCACGATCTGGTGGTGCAGGACCGCGAAGGCAGCGAGCCGTTCGTGAAGGCCGATGCCATCCGGCTGGAGTACCGCTTCTGGCCGCTGTTGCGCAAGCGGGTCGAGATCAGTCAGATCCGTCTGGAATCGCCGCTTGTACGGGTGGTACGCAATGGTGACGCTAGCTTCAACTTCAGCGATCTGCTGGTGACGAAACAAAGGCCAACGCAACCGGCCGAACCCAAGGCCAAGGACCCGATCGATCTGTCAGTCTCCGAGGTGGTGATCAGTGACGGCCGGTTGATCTTTGACGACCGCAAGGGGCTGGGCGGCAAGCCATACCTGACCGAAATCACGGCGATCCAGTTTGCCGCCCAGCAGATCTCGCTGGAGGGCGAGTTCCCGATCTCGTTGCAGGCAGCCCTGCCGGGCGGCATGCAGTTTGATCTGTCCGGCACCGTTGCCAGGGTGGGCAGCGGGCCCACGGTTGCCCTGGGGGCCAAGCTGATCGCCAAGGATCTGACCAAGCTGGCGGCCGGACTACCACCGTCTCTGGGTGAGAAAATCGAAAAACTCGCCCTGGCCGGCGGCCTGGAACTGAACCTGAAGCTGGCCGGCGCAGCCAAACAGCCCAAAGAGCTGCTGCAGGGGGGCGAACTGACGCTTAACACTGTCCAACTGACCGCCGGTGGGCAGCGTCCCACCCTTGCCGGGCAGCTGCTGCTGGGCAAGGACAGCCTCGAATCAACGGGGCTGACGCTGACCCTGAAAGAGCAGAAGCTTGCTATCGGCCTCAAGGCCGCCAACCTGCTGGCCACGCCGATCCGGCTCAGCATGGCGATCAGCGGCGATACGCTGGACCTGAACAAGCTGTTGCCGGCCAAGGCCGCGGCACCAGCGTCCGCAGCCACGAAGTCCGCTGCCAAGCCAGAGCCGGGGCCGCTCAAGCTGCCGTTGATCGCCAACGGCACCGTCTCGCTCAACAGCCTGCTCTTCCGTACCCTGTCCATCAGCAAACCGTCCCTGTCCTGGCGGCTGGCCGACAATGTCTTGACCGTTGACAGCCTCAAAGGCGGTCTGGCAGGCGGTAGCTTCAGCGACACGGCCCGGGTCAACCTGGGGGTCAAGGGGTTCAGCTACAGCACGCAACTGACAGTGCAGGGGGTGCAGGCCGACCAGCTGGTGGCAGCCCTGGCCCCCAAGGCCAGCGGCACCACCTTCGGTACCCTGGCTTTTAAGACTGATCTACAGGGTAATGGCGCCCAGCCCGATGCAATCAAGCGTAACCTGAACGGCAACGGCACGTTTGCCATCACCGACGGCAAGCTGACCGGCGAGGGTTTCATGCCGCAACTGGCCAGTTACCTGAAGGCTGACGCGCTGCGCATCCTGCGTTTCAGTCGCTATGAGGGTGATTTTGCCATCAGGAACAGCATTGTGACGCTCAACACCTCCCTGGACGGCAGCGATGCCAAGTTCAAGACCAGCGGTACCGCCGGGTTTGACAAGAGCATCAACATGGGGCTCGATCTGCGTCTGTCGCCGGCCATTACCGGCCAGGTGGTGCGGGGGAGTGCTGGACGGTTTCTGACCGACAGTCAGGGCTGGGGCATCCTGCCGCTCAAGGTGGGCGGTACGGTCGGCTCGCCCCGCTTCACCCTCGACAGTGTCCAGGCCGGGGAGCATCTCAAGGGCAAGCTGCAGGAAGAGCTGAGCAACCGGCTGCTGAAGGACAAACAGGGCCAGCCGCGACCGGAAAAACAGCTGCTGGAGCAGGGGTTGAAGGGGCTGTTCGGCAGGTAGGTCCGTTGGATTACGGCTTGTTGTCGAGCCCCAGGCACTGCAGCGCAGCGAACGGTTGATTGCCGAAGCCGGCCTTAGGCGAGGCCGGCTTCGCCTGAATACGTGGGTTGGCAGCGTCGGGGGCTCCTCGACGTACATCCGTGTACGCCTGCGTCGTCCCCTCCTCGCCGCCTGCGCCTTCAGACGACTGCGACCTCGCGGGTTTGTCTTGCTCAAGCGCACCGTTCTCCTGCTCCGCTTCCTCGGCATTCAGGCCGTTGCCGGTGAAGAAGTACAGGTTGTAGAGCCGGTGGTGGCCGGTCCAGCGGGTCCCCTGGGCGGTCTCGCGGGCCATATGGGCCTGGATGCCGTTGATCTTGGAGTCCATATCGTCCAGGTAATGCAGCACCGTGGCCTCCACGGTCTTGGGGCGTTTGGGAGAGCCGTAGTCGTACTGGCCGTGGTGGGAGAGCAGCATATGCTTCAAGAGCATGGCCAGTTCGCGTGGGAAGTCGGACAGTTGCGCGATCCGTTCGGTCAACATCTCCACGCCGATACTGATATGGCCGATCAGCCGTCCCTCGTCGGTGTACTCGAAGGCCCGCTCATAGGATAGCTCGGCCACCTTGCCCAGGTCGTGCAAGAGCGCCCCCACCAGCAGCAGGTCACGATTCAGGCCAGGATAGAGCGGCACCACCGCATCCACCAGCCGCGCCACCGCCAGCGAGTGCTCCAACAGCCCCCCCAGGTAGACGTGGTGCATCCCCTTGGCGGCCGGGGCCTTGCAGTAACCGGCCATGAACTGCTCATCGGCCAGGAAGTTTTCCATCAGCCCTTTCAGGTGCGGGTTGGTCAGCGAGGCCACCAGCGTGGCCAGCTCGGCCTGCATCTCGGCCAGCGGCACCGCTGAGACCGGCACGAAGTCGGCCAGATCGACCCCCTCCTCCGCCAGCCGGGTAATCTCCTTGGCCACCAGCTGCATCTTGCCCATGTAGAGTGAGGCGGTGCCGCGAATCTGCACGAAGTCCCCCCTCTGGAAGGCCTTGTCCAGCTCGTCCACCTTATCCCACAGCTTGCCGTCCATCTCGCCGCTCTTGTCCATGAACTTCAGGTTCATGTACGGCTTGCCGTTCTTGGCCATGGCCATGGTCTTGTCCTTGACCATGAACACCGATTCAACGCTGTCTCTATCCTTCAGGTCGGCGAGGTACTGTTTGGGCATGATGGCTCCTAGGCGGCTACAACTGCTTTGGCCCGCTCAATCCGGGCGATGCTTTCGTTCAGGCCCAGCGCCATGACGATCTCGCCGATACCGGGGGCCTGGGTGCCGCCGGACAGGGCTACCCGCACCGGCTGGCCCACCTGGGGCATCTTCCAGTTGTTTTCGCTGCATATCTCCTTGAACAGGGCATCCACCGCCGCCGTGTCGGCAGGTTGGGCTGCTGCCAGCTTGGCGGCTACGGCCGTGAAGACCGCTGCCAGGTGGGGTTTGTCGAACTTGGCCAGGGCCGCCTCATCATAGCTCTGGGGGGCCTGGTAGTAGAACAGGGCCCGTTCGGCCATCTCCTCCAGGGTCTGGGCCCGCTCCTGCAGGGTGGCCACCACGCCGGCCAGGTCAGGTGCAGCGGTGTCGGTCACACCCCGTGATGCCAGATGTGGCGTGAGCAGTTCCGCCAGCCGGGCCGGATCGCCGCTCTTTATGTAGTGGGCGTTCAGCCAGTTGAGCTTGTCCGGGTTGAAGACCGACGGCGCCCTCCCCACGTGGTTGATGTCAAACTTTTCGATCATCTCAGCCCGGGAGAAGATCTCGTCGTCGCCGTGGCTCCAGCCAAGCCGCACCAGGTAGTTGTTCAGCGCCTCAGGCAGATAGCCCAGATCGCGGTAGGCGATCACGCTGGTCGCGCCGTGTCGCTTGGAGAGACGGGCCTTGTCGCTGCCCAGGATCATCGGCACATGGGCGAAGAGCGGCACCGGGTAGCCCAAGGCCTGGTAGAGCTGAATCTGGCGCGGGGTGTTGTTGACATGGTCGTCGCCGCGGATGACGTGGGAGATCCGCATCAGGGCGTCGTCGATCACCACGCAGAAGTTGTAGGTGGGGCTGCCGTCGGTACGGCTGATGATCAGGTCGTCCAGTTCGGCGTTGGGGAAGGCGATCCGGCCCTTGATCAGGTCATCGAACCCGGTCTCCCCCTCTTCCGGGGCCTTGAAACGGATCACATGGGGCTGGTCCAGCGGCTGGTCGGTACGGTTCCGGCAGGTGCCGTCGTACTTGGGCTTGCGCCCTTCGGCCATGGCCGCCTCACGCTTGGCCTCCAGCTCCTCCTGGCTGCACCAGCAGCGGTAGGCCTTGCCCTCGTCCAACAGTTTCTGGACATGCTGCTTGTAAAGCGGAAAGTTTGCGGTCTGGTAGAACGGCCCTTCGTCCCAGTCCAGGCCCAGCCACTCCATGCCTTGCAGGATGGCATCCACCGATTCCTGGGTGGAACGTTCGGTATCGGTGTCCTCGATCCGCAGGATAAAGGTGCCGCCGAAGTGGCGGGCGTAGAGCCAGTTGAACAGGGCGGTGCGGGCGCCCCCCACGTGCAGGTAGCCGGTGGGAGACGGGGCAAAGCGGACGCGCAGGTCGGGCATACTATTCTCTCTTTCTACAAACTATTTTAATTTTTTCCGTTTTCGAATTAAGCAAAATTACATCGTAAAAACAAACGTATAGCTATTTTTTCTGTTTTTGGAGGAAGCAAGCAACCGCTTCAGAAGAGATTGAAACCGCTCATCCGTCAATGATCAGCCTTTACTATCATGCTCCAACATCTTCAAAGACTTGTTTGCTACCAGTACCTTCATCTGCTCTATAGCGGTCTTGTTCAGTTTTTGTAAACGTTCCCCTGGCGCCATCCCCATCTTGATCAATTCAGCGTTGAAACTTTCAAGATTTGAGAGCACGACCAACTGCTCCAAGGTTGCGTAATCCCGCATATTGCCTTTTTGATCGGGATGTTCGGCTTTCCAGGACAGGGACGTTTGCCCGAAAAGCGCAAGATTCAACAGGTCGGCTTCATCGGCATAGATGAATTTCTGTTTTGATTTCTGGAGATCAGGCGGAATCAGGTTTTCTTTGATGGCATCAGTATGAATCAGGTAATTGACCTTAGCAATGGTGCGGGATACGCTCCATTCCAGTTTTTTCTGGTTAAATTCATCCTGCTTCAGACGTTGGAACTCTTTCAGCAGGTATAGTTTAAATTCGGCACTGACCCAGGAGGCAAATTCAAAAGCAATATCCTGATGTGCAAAGGTACCGCCATACCTGCCGGATTTAGTTGTAATGCCAACCGCTTTAGTGGCTTCAATCCATTTGCCGGGAGAAAGTACAAAAGCGTTGCTGCCAGCTTCGTACATAAAGCGGTCGAATTCGACCGCTTTAAAATCAGGATTGTGCAGTTGTTCCCACAGGCCGATGAATTCAATGGTACTCCGGTTGCGTAACCAGTTTTTGATGACATCAATCGGCTCAGCGGGATTACGGTAACGCGCAATGTCGGTCAAAGAGATGTAATCATCCTGTTCTTTGCGAGAAACCGTTATTTCACTGCCTTTGACGTTGATAGTACGGTTTTTCATACCTTCCCCTCCACCAGGGCGATCTCCTCGTCTGTCAGGCCGTACAGGGCGTAGACCAACTGATCAATCTCAGCCTCAAGTCGGGGAACCTCCGGGCTGTCGGGGGCGGCGAGAATCTGCTGCACCCGTTCAGCAATCGGAGCTTGCTGGTCTTCGCTGGCCTTGTTGAGAGATTTTTGAGGGGTCAGAATGGTGAGTTTCATTGAACGCCTTGTATGAGGTTGCACGTGAATAACATCGGGAAACGCCTGAACTTTATAGCAAACAGATGCAGCAATTTCCACACAAACAAAAAGGACAGAATCACTATCCTGTCCTTTCGCATCGGCATTATCGTCTGGCTACGACTGCTGTTTGCTCCCTTGCCAGCTACCCCGGCGTTTCAGTTCGTTCAGCACAGCATACCACATCTGGTTGTTCTTCAAACCCCATTGGGGCGCCACCCGGATCTCCAGCGGCGATGAGCCGTAGAGGCGCTGGATGCTGATGCGGGGCGCCAGCCGCTCCAGGAAATCGGCGGCGGTGGTCACGTACTGCTCCAGTGTGATCGGCTCAAACGCGCCGCGACGGTACATGGCCGCCAGCTCGGTCCCCTCCACGGCGTGCAGCTGGTGCAGCTTGACGCTGGTGATGCCTGACAGGCCGTTCAACAGGCAGGCAGCCTTCAGAAACTCCTCCGGCTGTTCGCCGGGAAAGCCGTGGATCAGGTGGGCGCAGATGTCGAAGCCGCGATTGCTGGCCCGCTGGACTGCAGTCATAAAATCATCCAGTGAGTGACCGCGGTTGATCTGTTCCAGGATGGCGTCGTCGGCCGACTGCAGCCCAAGTTCCAGGCAGACGTAGTGTTGTTTGGCGATCCGTGTCAGCAGTTCCAGCGCCTCGTCGGTCAGGCAGTCCGGCCGGGTGCCTATCGAGATGCCCACGACATCGGGGACCGCCAGGGCCCGCTGGTACAGGTCGGCTAGATGTTCCACCGCAGCGTAGGTGTTGGTGTATTTCTGGAAGTAGACGATGAAACTTTGGGACCTGAGCCGGGTACGGTGATAGGTCATGCCGGCCGCGAGCTGATCTTCCAGGCTGATCTCGGCCAGGGTGTCGCGGGGGGAGAAGGAGACGTTGTTGCAGTAGATGCAGCCGCCGGTCCCCTTGCTGCCGTCGCGGTTGGGGCAGGTGAAACCGGCGTCCACGTTGACCTTGCTGACCCGGCAGCCGAAGCGCCTGCGCAGGTAATGGCCGTAGGAGTTGATCCGCAGCTGGGGATGGATATGTTCAAAAGAAAGCGACGACATTGAAAACCTTTTTTACTGCAGACCCCTTCGGAAGGCTTCGGCTGCGGCTGCCGGGTCAGGCGCAGCCAGGATGTCGGAGATCAGAGCCACCCGATGGCAGCCGGCGGCAGTCACCTGGGGCAGGTTGGCCAGTTTGATCCCCCCCAGGGCGAAGACCGGCCCACGCAGCTGCTGACAGGCCTGGGCCAGTTTTGTCAATCCCTGGGGCTCGCCGTAGACCGCCTTGGAAGGGGTTGCGAAGACCGGGCTGAAGGTGACGAAGTCGGCCCCTTTGGCCAGGGCAGCGGCGGCCTCGCCCAGGGCGTGGCTGGAGTAGCCGATAATCAGATCAGGCCCGATGCGGCGGGCCGCCGTGACCGGCAGGGAGTTGATCCCCAGCTGGACGCCGTCGGCCTCCACCGCCAGGGCCACGTCGATCCGTTCGTTGATCAGCAAACGGGCATCGAAACGAGCGGTCAGGGCCCGTAGCTCCCAGGCCAGGTCGTACAGTTCGGCCGTGGACAGGTCTTTTTCCCGCAGTTGCACCGCCCGTACACCGCCGGACAGTGCCGCTTCAATCACTTCCAGCAGCGGTCGTCCGGCGGTCTGGTGACGGTCGGTGATCAGATACAGCGAAAAATCAATCACGAACCGATGATATCGGTCAGCGGGCTCGAGGCGGTGGCGTAGAGCTTCTTGGGAATCCGCCCGGCTTCAAAGGCCAGCCGGCCGGCCTCCACCCCCAGCTTCATGGCGCGGGCCATGGCGATCGGGTCTTTGGCGCCGGCAATGGCGGTATTCATCAGGATGCCGTCGCAGCCCAGCTCCATGGCTAAAGCCGCGTCAGAGGCGGTGCCCACCCCTGCATCCACGATCACCGGCACGCTGACCGCCTCCATGATGATCTTCAGGTTGTAGGGGTTGCGGATACCGAGACCGCTGCCGATCGGTGCAGCCAGCGGCATCACCGCGGCACAGCCCAGCTGTTCCAGCTTCTTGCAGAGGATCACGTCGTCGCTGCAGTAGGGCAGTACGGTGAACCCTTCAGCCACCAGTACCTTGGCCGCCTTTAAGAGCTCTTCGTTGTCGGGGAAGAGGGTCTTCTCATCCCCCAGCACCTCCAGCTTGACCATGTCGGACAGCCCGGCCTCGCGGGCCAGGCGGCAGGTGCGGATGGCGTCCTCGGCGGTGTAGCAGGCCGCCGTGTTGGGTAGCAGGGTGTATTTCTTGG